>JAJZCL010000013.1 GCA_021846165.1 Bacillota bacterium
CTACCTGCGCTTTGAATGCTGCCGTGTCATGTTTTCTCATAAGCCGATTATAGCTTACATGACCCCTTTCAGCTTGTCTGATTTCCTGGATCCACTATACTGTTAGAACGCGAGACACAAAAGCAACTTATACAGTCGATGTTCCAAAAAATCGTGATTAACAAAGGAAAAGACGGCTGGGAAATCATCGAAATCCTCACCGTCTAATCCTGTTTTACGTACTAAAGTGGAGGCGAGGGGAATCGAACCCCTGTCCGAAGACCTCGCTACATTCGCTTCTACGGGTGTAGTCGCTTTACTTCAGTTTCGCCATCAGTGCGCGAGGCGACACGCTCGCTTTCAGGCTAGCCCGCTTCGTTTCGCGAAAAGATCCACAGGCCGAAACCATTCGCTATCCTGCTATGGTGACACCCGGACGACCTCGCAGGAAAGGCCATCAGAGCGACGTCAGCTGCGATTAAGCAGCGAGAGCGTAGTTGTTGTTGTTGTTGTTTGCGTTTGTGTTTATGCCTGCGTGATTTACGTGTGCGCAGCCCCACGACCCGCCACTCATGCTCGAACAATCCCCGTCGAATCCAGAACGCCCCCATGAACCGATCCGTCAGACCAACGCATTGTCTGCGGACGCGTATTACAATATAACACAGTTTAGCACATGCGTATACTGGTTATTTGATCCGCCGCGACAGACTCTTCACACAGTCAACGCCGATCTTTTGCGCTGCACGCCATTCATGCCCCCAGCGCCAGCCCGTGCATTCCCGTATATTGGCCATTATGGCGCATTGGCCACCTATCCCTTCTGCCGTTCGCGAAAGGCGCGCTGGATCTCGCGCGCGGCGTCGCGCTTCGCCTCCGACTGCCGCTTATCATAGTTCTTCTTGCCTTTCGCGAGTGCCAGTTCCACCTTGCAGAAGCCGCCCCGCAGGTACAACTTAAGCGGCACCAGCGTAAACCCCTGCTCCTTCGTCAAACCGATCAGTTTGCGAATCTCCGATCGACGCAGTAACAACTTGCGCGTGCGCAGCGGATCATGGTTAAAGCGATTGCCCGCCTCATACGGACTGATGTGCAGATTGAACAAATAAACTTCGCCACGCTCAACGCGGGCATAACTATCCTTGAGGTTAGCGCGTCCGTTGCGGATGGATTTGATTTCCGTGCCCGTCAACACCATGCCCGCCTCATACGTTTCCTCAATGTAGTAATCATGCGTCGCCTTCTTATTTTGCGCGACCGTTTTCGTGCCCTTTGCGTCAATTGCAGAATGAGCCATGTCATCACCTCAAATAGTATGTCACAATTATGAATTTTCCACTAAATGTGTTGAAATATACGAGAATTCAAGCTATGTTAAACTTGATGATCTGATTAAATTTCGCCCCAGGGCAATAAGGGACAGGAGGAATCCCATTGATCAGCAATACCCTTAACGAACGTCTGAATGATATCCTTCATTCTACACAAACTTATTATAACCTGTCCGCATCAGAACTGGTGGAAATGGCGCTTGCACGAAAGGAAGCCATTTTGACGAACAAAGGCGCGGTGCGCGCGACCACCGGCAAGTTTACGGGGCGATCCCCGAAAGACAAATTTTTTGTAGTGGATAGTGAAAGTGAGAACACAGTCGCATGGGGAAGCGTCAACCAGAAGATTGACGAATCCGCCTTTCAACACTTGTACGAAGAAGCCCTCGCTTTCATAAAAAAGAACGGCGCCTTCGTGTTTCAAGGCTTTGCCGGCGCGGACGACTCGATCCGCATGCCGATCCGCGTGGTTTCCCAGTATGCGTGGCACAGCCTGTTTGCGCACCAGTTGTTCATCCGTCCACAAGCAGGAGAACTGGAGAACCACCAGGCCGAGTTCACGATCATTGACCTGCCATCATTGAAGTCTGATCCGAAACGCGACGGGACGAACTCCGATACCTTTATTTTCGTTTCCCTGTTCCATAAGATTGTCCTCATTGGCGGCACAGAATACGCTGGCGAGATTAAGAAATCTGTGTTCACCATTCTGAATTACTTTTTACCTAAAAAAGGCATACTCCCCATGCACTGCTCAGCCAACGAAGCGACCGACAGCGACCATGTGGCGCTCTTCTTCGGCCTTTCCGGAACTGGCAAGACCACGTTGTCAGCCGACCCCAAACGCCGCCTAATCGGCGACGATGAACACGGCTGGGGCGATGACGGCGTATTCAACTTTGAGGGCGGATGCTACGCCAAGTGCATCGGTCTTACCGAAGAACAGGAACCGCAAATCTGGAACGCCATCCGCTACGCCACTGTACTGGAGAACGTCGTCGTCGATCCGCACACTCGCGAAGCCGACTTCATGTCGTCCGAACTAACCGAGAACACCCGCGCCGCATATCCGATCGAGTACATCCCGAACGTCAAACTCCCAAGCAACGGCGGTCACCCGCAGGTTGTCGTGTTCCTGACCGCTGACGCCTCCGGTGTATTACCTCCCATCGCAAAACTCAGCAAAGAACAGGCGATGTACCACTTCCTGTCCGGCTACACCAGCAAGCTCGCAGGCACTGAACGCGGCGTCACATCGCCCGAACCGACATTCTCCTCGTGCTTCGGTCAACCTTTTTTGCCGCTGCACCCGGTCACCTATGCCAACATGCTCGGCGAGAAGATCGACAAGCACCACACAGCGGTGTACCTCGTCAACACTGGCTGGACTGGCGGCCCCTACGGTGTCGGCAAGCGCATGAAGCTCTCCTATACGCGCACCATGGTTGAAGCCGCCCTGTCTGGCGAACTGGAAAAGGCCGAGTACACGAAAGACCCGGTGTTTGGCCTCAGCATCCCGACCGCAATCAATGGCGTACCGAGCGAAGTGCTGCAACCGCGCAACACCTGGACGGATGGCGCCGATTACGACAAAGCCGCGCATGAACTCGCTGAAGCCTTCCGCAAAAACTTCGAAAAATTTGCCGATGTCCCCGCTGCGATCCAGAACGCGGGTCCCATCGCCTAACTGTCCATCACGAAGCGCCAAGCCCCCAAACCAGAAACTTGGGGGCTTGTTTTTTTATCCGCCAAATTTCACCTCGCCGCTTTCGATTTGCGCCTTCGCTTGCTTTTCCCTTTCCCCGCAGAACGCATTTCCGGTTCTGCTTCCGTACGCTTTTTGCCGCCCTTGCCATGCGCCTTTTGTTCCGGCTTGCGAACCTGCCCAACCACTGGCGCACTTGCACTGCGCTTCTGCCGCTTGGCTTTTTTGGGTTCAGTCTGCCTTTGGCCGTCTTCACCGCCCGCTTCCCCACCATCCACTTCGCCGCTCACATCGCCACGATTCGCCTCGCTAAGGTGCGCCACAAGGGCAAAGTCGAGCGTGAGATTCTCTTTATTCGCCGCCGCCACTTGAATGCGCAGACGGTCGCCGATGCGAAATACCCGCCGCATCCTCGCTCCGATCAGGGCGTGCAGTTTTTCGTGATAATGATAATAATCGTCATTCAAGTAACTGACGTGGATCATGCCTTCCACCGAGTTGTCCAGTTCGACAAACACCCCGAACCCCGTCACGCCAGAAATGACCCCATCAAACTCCTCACCCACATGGGCGACCATAAACTCGATTTTCTTCAGCAAGTCCGTTTCCCGCTCCGCATCCGTCGCGTTCCGCTCCCGTTGCGAACAGTGCAGCGCCAGTTCCGGCATCCGATTCGTCCAGTGCGTCTGCTTAAACGCCGACAGCCTACCCTCGACGATCCACTCCCGCAGAATGCGGTGGATCTGCAAATCCGGATAGCGCCGGATCGGCGAGGTGAAATGCGTATAATACTCGGTCGCCAGACCAAAGTGACCGAGACTATCACTCGCGTACCGCGCTTGCTTCATGGAGCGCAGCAACACGTGACTGACAAGCGCCTCCTCCGGCCTTCCCGCGACACCGTTCAACACCTGTTGCAGCGTGCGCGGGTGGATCTTGTTCAGTGACTTCAGGTGATATCCGAAATTGTTCAAAAACTCATTCAGCGCCACCATCTTCTCAAACGTGGGGGTTTCATGGACGCGGTACATAAACGGCAACTCCAGCCAGTGCGCGTGTTCCGCTACCGTTTCGTTCGCCGCAAGCATGAACTCCTCAATGATCTGCTCGGCGATGCTGCGCTCCCGTTTCACAAGATCCAGCGGCTTGCCCTGCTCGTCCACCACAACCTTGGTTTCGGACAAATTAAAGTCAATCGCGCCCCGCTCCTCACGCTTTGTGCGCAGGCCCAGCGCCAGTTCCTCCATCAGCTTGAAATACGGCACCAAATCCGCATACCGCGCCAGCGTCGTCGCGTCCGCCCCCGTGAGGATGTCGCGCACCGCGCGGTACGTCATCCTTTCCGCCGTCTTGATCACCGATGGCATCAATCGGTAGTTCACACGCTCAAAGCGCTCGTCGAACTCCATTTCACAGGTCAGCGTCAAGCGCTCCACCTGCGGATTGAGCGAACAGATCCCGTTCGACAGCCGCGGCGGCAACATCGGAATCACGCGGTCGACCAGGTACACACTCGTCCCCCGTCGCTCCGCCTCACGGTCAAGCGCACTGCCTTCCTCAACGTAATAAGCAACGTCCGCAATGTGTACGCCAAGCAAATAATGGCCGTTGGCGAGTTTTTTCACGTGTACCGCATCATCAAGATCCTTCGCATCCTCACCATCAATCGTGACGATCGTTTCCCCTTGCAAATCCACCCGTTGCGCGATCTCCACCGCGCTGACCTCATGCCCGATGTCTTCCGCCGCGCGCAACACCTCATCAGGGAACTTTTCTGGCAAACCGTACTTGCGCACAACCGCCAAAATGTCGACGCCGGGGTCTTGGGGAAAGCCGAGGATCTCCACGACCTTGCCTGTCATTCCCTGATGACGGCTCGGGTACGAGGTAATGTCGACCACTACTTTTTGCCCGTCTACCGCACCGCCAAGCTCGTCCATTGGGACAAACACCTCATGCGGCAGGTGCTTATCGTCTGGCTTCACAAAACCATAGGTGGCAAACGTTGAGATCACACCAACCAATGACTGACGCGCTCGCTTGAGGACACGGATCACCTCACCCTCCGGACGATCACCGCCAGACTTCGGAAATGGCCGCACGATCACGCGGTCGCCGTCAAGTGCGCCCCGCATGTCAGTTGGACTTATGTAATAGTCGTTCCCGCCCTTTTCCGGCACGACAAACCCAAACCCTTTTGCCTTGACTTCCAAACGCCCCACCACCAGATTCATGCGTTCCGGCGTACCGTAACGCTTGGTGCGCGTTTGCACCACTTCGCCCTCTTCTTCAAGCTGCGCCAACATCACCCGCAATTTTGTATCCTCAAGCGCATGCTCCTGACCGAACTCACGCAACAGTTCTTCCGCAGTCAGGGGCTTGTACGTGACTTCGCGGAGTAATTCCAGCAAAGACTCTCTCGTGAACACCTGTGTCACACCCTTTCCAACTCCCTCCTTCACGGAAGGATATCAGCAAACATTGCATCGCGGTTCGCAGCGACCGGCAAACACATCCCAACTTCACATGGCATTTTAAGTATTTCTTGAGACTCCCGTTTTGATGATGAAAGAAGACCGCATTTGCGTCTCAACCTCGCAACAGCGCCCGTAGCCAATACAAAAAGTGCCGCCCTAAGCGACACTTCCTTAACTCTCTCCGTCATCGCCAAAAAAGGCGTTTATGAATATGCCTCAACAAGCACCCGTCACGGATGGTGCGTCACCAACCACGCGATGGTGATGCCCACCGCATAAAACGCCAACCCCACTACGGAGGTGATCCTCGCTAGCATCGGATCCGTGCCACGGTTGCGCCGGGACGCGCCAACCTCGTTGCCGCCGCCCGTGATCGCACCTAACCCGCCGCTGCGACCAGACTGTAGCAACACGACTGCAATGAGGAGGATGCTCAGGATGACCAGTACGATCTCCCCTGCTGTCAGCATCAAATCTCACCCCCTTACAATCGTAAACATCATATCACAATTCGCCCCATTTGGCAACAAGAACCAACAACCCACACGCATCGCTGCCAACGCGCAAGCCGCAAGCAGCCTCACCACTTCGCAACGTTTTGATTACTTGCGCACATTATAAAATGCGGACATCCCCGCATACACTGCCGCTTCCCCTAGCGCCTCTTCAATTCGCAGCAATTGGTTGTACTTCGCCACCCGCTCCGTTCGCGACGGCGCTCCCGTCTTGATCTGGCCCGCGTTGACCGCAACCGCTATGTCGGCGATGGTCGTGTCTTCCGTTTCCCCCGAACGGTGCGAAACAACCGCCGTGTACCCGGCGCGTTTGGCCATTTCAATCGCGTCAAAGGTTTCCGTGAGCGTGCCAATCTGATTCACTTTTATCAAAATTGAGTTGGCAGTGCGGCTCTCGATGCCGCGCGCAAGCCGTTTGGTATTCGTGACAAACAAGTCATCTCCGACAATCTGGATGCGTTTTCCGAGCGCCTCCGTCAGCTTGAACCAACCGTCCCAATCGTCTTCCGCAAGGCCATCCTCAATCGAAATAATCGGATACTTGTCGACCAACCGCTCGTAATACGCCACCATTTCCGAGCTGGAATACACGCGCTGCTCGCCCGTTAGGTGATACTTCCCATCCGCATAAAATTCCGAGGACGCGGGATCGAGCGCGATCAAGACGTCTTTGCCCGCCTGAAAGCCCGCTTGCTCAATCGCCACGAGGATCACCTGAATGGCCTCCTCGTTCGAATTCAAATTCGGTGCAAACCCGCCTTCATCGCCAACCGCCGTCGCAAGCCCTTTGCCCGCGAGAACTTTTTTCAAAGAATGATAGACCTCCGCCCCCATGCGCAACCCTTCCGCGAAGGAAGCGGCGCCGACCGGCATCACCATGAACTCCTGAATGTCAACGTTGTTGTCCGCGTGCTTGCCGCCGTTCAAAATGTTCATCATCGGCACTGGCAGTGTTTTCGCGTTGATACCGCCAAGATAAGCAAAAAGAGGCAGACCAAGATCGGTCGCGCATGCCCTCGCCACCGCCATCGAGATGCCGAGCATCGCGTTTGCGCCGAGTCTGCTTTTATTCTCTGTGCCGTCAAGCGCGATCATCATGCGGTCAATCGCCACCTGGTTGATCGCGTCCATCCCGATCACCTCAGGGCCGATCACGTCGCGCACGATTTTCGCCGCTTCCAGCACGCCCTTGCCAAGGTACCGACCCTTGTCGCCATCACGCAACTCCACCGCCTCATGCGCACCCGTCGAGGCGCCTGAGGGTACGATGGCGCGACCCACCTTGCGGCCTTCCACTTCCACTTCCACTTCCACCGTCGGATTGCCGCGCGAGTCGAGGACTTCGAGTGCGCGAACATCATAGATTTCCGCCATTACATAACCTCTTTTCCTACGATTATCGACCTGCCCGTCATCTCCGCAGGTTTAGGTATGCCGAGTAGCCCCAGCATTGTCGGTGCCATGTCCGCGAGAACCCCGTCCTCGCGCAACGTCAAAGCGGGAATTGTCACGATGCACGGCACTGGGTTGGTGGTGTGCGTCGTCGCCGGCTCCCCCGACGCCTCGTCGATCATCACCTCAGAGTTACCGTGGTCCGCAATGATGATCGCCGCCCCGTCCGCAGCGAGTAAGGCATCCACAACGCGGCCAAGACACTCGTCAACCGCTTCGATCGCCTGCACCGCTGCCGCCATCACGCCAGTATGGCCGACCATGTCCGGATTGGCGAAGTTCAGAATCATCACGTCCAGGTTCCCTTGGCGAATTCGCTCCACCGCCGCGTCCGCCACTTCGTAGGCGCTCATTTCCGGCTTCAGGTCGTACGTCGCGACCTTCGGCGAAGGGATCAGGATGCGCTCTTCACCCACAAACTTCGCCTCGCGCCCGCCGCTAAAAAACGAGGTGACATGCGGAAATTTTTCCGTTTCGGCGATGCGCAACTGCGTAATGTCTAATTTTTCCAGCACTTCCCCCATGGTGTTCGCAAGACTTGTCGGCGCAAACGCGATCTGAGCGGGAATCTTGTCGCTGTAGCGCGTCATGCACACATAATGCGGAAACGGCGGCTGGCCGCCTCGGTCAAATCCTTCAAACTCCCGATCCGTCAACGCAAGCGAGAGTTGCACGACGCGATCCGGGCGAAAGTTGAGGACGATGATCGCGTCGTCGTCCTCGATCCGCGCCAGCGGCGCACCCGCCTCGTCGACCAGCACAAAAGGCACGACAAACTCGTCCGTGACTCCCTGTGCAAAGCTCGCCTCAAGGCCTTCGAGGGCATCCGCATACCGCGCTCCTTCACCGTACACGAGCGCACGGTACGCCATTTTCGTGCGCTCCCAGCGTCGGTCACGATCCATCGCATAGTAGCGGCCATGCACCGTCGCCAGTCGCCCGACGCCAAGCGATCGCATTTTCTCCTCTAATTCAAGAAGATACATGCGCGCCGAGTAGGGCTGCACATCGCGTCCATCGAGAAACGCATGGACAAACACCTTCGTCAACTCTTCCCGTTTAGCCAATTCGAGCAGCGCGAACAGGTGATCGAGGTGACTGTGGACCCCGCCATCCGACAAAAGTCCGTAAATGTGCAGCTTTCCGTTCTGAGCCTTAACCTGCGCCGCCGCTTCGACAAACGCAGGGTTCACAAAAAATTCACCATCTCGAATCGACTTTGTAATTCTAGTCAGGTCTTGGTATACCACCCGTCCCGCGCCCAGATTCAGGTGCCCGACTTCCGAGTTGCCCATCTGTCCATCCGGAAGCCCCACCGACTCTCCGCTCGCGCCGAGCGTGGTCGTCGAGAACCGCGCGTGGTACCCGTCCAGATTCGGTTTGTGCGCCGCTTTTACGGCATTACCATCCAATTGATCGCGACAACCAAAGCCATCCAGGATGATGAGCGCCAGCGGTTTTGGTTTCGCCATCGTCAATGCCCCTTTCGATTACAGTGCGCTATTTTCCGCCATTTTGAAAAACGACTCTGCGTCCAGACTGGCACCACCCACGAGCGCCCCGTCAATGTCGGCCTCCGCCAACAAAGCGCCGATGTTGTCCGGTTTGACACTGCCACCGTAGAGGATCCGCACTGCATCCGCCGCCTCGTCGCCAAACTGCTCCCTGACCTGAGCGCGGATTGCCGCAGCCACCTCCTGCGCGTCCTCGCGTGAGGCCGTGCGCCCTGTGCCGATCGCCCAGATCGGTTCATACGCGATCACAAGCGCTTGCGCATCGGTAGGACGGCTAGCGAGCGCCGTCAAAACAGCCCCCACTTGCGTGCTGATTTTCTGGGCGGTTTCGCCCCGCTCCCGTTCCTCAAGAGTTTCGCCGACACAAACAAGCGGCCTCATGCCGTTCGCAAACGCCACCAGCGTTTTTATTGCCACCGCCGCATCTGATTCGGCAAAATACTGACGTCGCTCCGAATGGCCGAGTATCACATAGTCGCACCCGAGTTCGGTCAGCATTTCGGCGGACACCTCGCCCGTAAACGCGCCGCGTTCCGCCTCGTGCATGTTTTGCGCACCCAACTTCATGCCACCCGCTTCGAGGGGTTCGCGCAGTCCCGTCAACGCGGTGAAAGGCACACACACGAGCAGTTCCGGATAAGTTGGATCGCTTGGCGAGGCGCTGCGCAAGCGCGTGAACTCACTCACAAACGCATACGCCTCTGCGCGTGTTTTATGCATTTTCCAATTGCCCGCCAGTAACCTTGTCCTCGTCATCATCAGTGCCTCCATCCAGCGGTTGTAATGCCTCGACTCCCGGCAGTTTGCGCCCTTCCAAAAATTCCAGTGACGCGCCGCCGCCCGTCGAGATGTGCGACATGCGCTTCGCGAGTCCCGCCTGTTCCACAGCGGCGACAGAGTCGCCACCGCCAATGATCGTCGTACCGCGCACCGCCGCCACGGCACGCGCGACCGCATTCGTGCCCGCCGCAAAAGCCGGCATCTCAAACACGCCCATCGGGCCGTTCCAGAGTACCGTACGCGAATCGGCGATCGCCGCCGCATACAAGCGGCTGGTTTCGGGGCCGATGTCTAGCGCCATCTCTCCATCCGCGATGTCATTCACACCGACAATGCGGACGGAAGCGTCGTTTTTGAACTCCGGCGCCGTCATCACATCGACAGGCAAAAGCAGTTCCTTCCCGCTCGCCTTTGCGCTCTCCACCAGGCCTTTTGCCACCTCTGCGAGATCGGCTTCGACGAGCGATCGACCGATTTTTTTACCTAGACCGAGCAAAAACGTGTTCGCCATCCCGCCGCCGATGATCAAGCGGTCGACCTTGGTCAACAGGTGTTCGATCACCTTGATCTTATCGCTCACCTTAGCGCCGCCAATGATCGCCGTAAATGGCCGCTTCGGCGCGGACAGCGCGGCACCCAGCACCTTCAGTTCCCGCTCCATCAAAAAACCAGCCACGCCGGGAATGACGTGCGCCACCCCTTCCGTACTCGCGTGGGCGCGGTGAGCCGCGCCAAAGGCGTCGTTCACGTACACGTCTGCAAGCCGCGCAAACGCGCGCGCGAGTTCCGTGTCGTTCTTCTCTTCGCCAGGGTAAAACCGAACGTTTTCGAGCAACGCCACCTGTCCCTCGCCAAGGCTGTTCACCACCTGTTCCGCTTCCGCTTCCAGCGGCTGTTCAATCCACGCGACCCGCTCGCCAAGAAGCGTTTCCAGGTGATCGCGCACCGGGCGCAGAGAAAACTCTGCGACCGGTTTGCCCTTCGGTCTTCCCAGATGGCTGGCAAGCAGGACGCGCGCCCCTTGTTCACGCAGGTAGCGAATCGTTGGCAGCGCCGCGCGAATGCGCGTGTCGTCCGTGATCGCGCCATTTGCGATCGGCACGTTAAAGTCCACGCGCACCAAAATGCGGAGCCCTTTGACAGCGAGATCGCGCACAGTCTTTTTGTTCACTTGAAGAACCCCTATTCCTCCAGTTTTGCAAGCCTACAGTCCGCGCGCGATCAAGTAACCAGTCAAATCCACTACGCGATTCGAGTACCCCCACTCGTTGTCGTACCAGGAAACCACCTTCACCATCTTGTCCTCAATCACCATTGTTGATAGCGCGTCGACAATGGAACTGCTCGAATCGCCGTTGAAGTCCCGTGAAACGAGCGGCAGATCGGTGTACGTCAGGTACCCTTTCAGCGAGCCTTCCTCACTGGCGCGCTTCAGTGCCGCGTTCACCTCTTCCGCCGTGACCGGCTTCTCCAACTCGGCAGTCAGGTCAACAACCGATACGTTCGGCGTCGGTACGCGCATCGCGAACCCGTTCAGCTTGCCCTTCAATTCGGGCAGCACCAGGGATACGGCTTTTGCGGCGCCCGTCGTGGTGGGAATGATCGACTGGCTGGCGGCACGCGCACGGCGGAGATCCGAGTGCGGAAGATCGAGGATCTGCTGGTCGTTCGTAAACGAGTGGACGGTCGTCATCAACCCGTGGATGATGCCAAACTCTTCGTGAATGACTTTCGCGATCGGCGCAAGGCAGTTGGTCGTGCAAGAGGCATTGGAGATCACGTGGTGTTCGGAAGGATCGTATTTGTCGTGGTTGACGCCCATGACGATGGTAATATCCTCGTTCTTTGCGGGGGCGGAAATGATGACCTTCTTCGCGCCGCCACTCGTGATATGTAATTCCGCTTTCGCCTTGTCGGTAAAAAGACCGGTGGACTCGATCACGATTTCCACGCCGAGATCCGCCCACTTCAAGTCGGCTGGGTTCCGCTCAGACAACACCTTGATGCGCCTGCCGTTCACCACCAGGTCGCTGCCGTCGGCCTCCACCGTGTGAGGGAACTTGCCGTGTACCGAGTCGTACTGGAGCAGCATCGCGAGCGTGTCCGCGTTCGTCAGGTCGTTAACCGCCACCACCTCGAAGTCATCGCGACCAAACGCCGCCCTGAACACATTGCGGCCAATACGGCCAAATCCGTTAATCCCTACTTTCATGCCCATTATGGCACACCCTTTCAAATGGATATTGATGAATGCAGATGGATCCATTCATTGCAACACCAGCTAGCGACCTTACGGTCGCGCCGTCTATTCAGCGCCAACCGCCGCCCGCTTGACTAGGTGCAGAATCCCATCCGCTCACGACCTTTGTCCAACAGAATCGCCATGCAAAACGCCGTTGCGACACCATCGCCGAACTGCGTTTCGTCAAAACTGTACTAGTCCAACCTTGATTCATTTTACCTTAATTGAGTTCGGCAATCAACTAATAGTTTGTAATATTATTCCTTTTACGAAAAGAAGATGCAGGGATTTTCAGCTCATCTCGGTATTTAGAAACCGTCCGGCGCGACACCTGAATGCCATCCCGCAAAAACCGATCCGCTAATTCCTGATCAGTCAGCGGCGCGGTCGCGTCTTCCTCGGCAATCCACTCCTTAAGGATCGCGTGAACCCTCGCGACCGAAACACTTTCTCCGTTTGTCGTCGCAATCGACGTCGAGAAAAACGCTTTCATTTCCAATACTCCTTGTGGGGTTTCGATATACTTGCCTGCCACAGCACGGCTCACCGTGGATTCGTGCAAATTCAATTCGTCCGCCAAACGCTTCATGGTGAGTGGTTTCATTTGTTGCTTTCCACGCTCAAAAAAATCCGCCTGATACGCGGCAATCGCTTCTGCGACGCGGTATACAGTGCGACGGCGCGCCTCGATGCCGCGCAACAGGTGAAGGGCGTCGGCAGTTTTTTGCGAAAAATACGCCTTCTCTTCGGCGCTGAGCGGCGTTTTGGCCAAGGATCGATAATACTCGTTAAAACGCAGTTGGGGAAAGGCGTGGTCATACATCACCACGACGTAGCCCCGTTCGGCCTCGACCAGCGCCAGATCGGGCACAACGTACATGGTCTGCCGCAGCGAATATGCGGAACCGGGATGAGGATCAAGCTGAAATAGAAGCGCCCGCACCGCTTCTATTTCAGAGCGACTACAGCGGAAGCGGGTTTGCAGCTTCTGATACTGCCCGGCGGCGAGCCACTCCAATCCGTCCTCGATCAGCTCCTTCGCCAACCGGTAGACACTGACATCCCGCGCCATAGAATGGTCGTTTCGACGCTCAAGTTGGAGCATTAGGCACTCACCCAACGTCGCGGCGCCGACGCCGCACGGCTCAAACTGTTGCAGTACCGCAAGCGCCTGCGCGACGCGCTCGCATGGGGCACCTGTCAAGCGCGCCACTTCTTCGCACGTCAGCGGCAAGTATCCTCGCTCATCCAAACTGTCAATCAAGTAACAAACAATCGGAATCAGCGGTTCAGGCACCGAGGTCATGCGCAGTTGCTCGTGCAGGTGCGCCGCCAGGTCAACCTCCCCCGACACGGCTTGCAAAGCAGCGTCCTGGATGCGGCCAAGCGAGCGAGTTCGGCTCCCTGCACGCGTTTGCTTCACCGCAGGCAGCCACTCTAACAGCGGGTTTTCCATGACCGCCTCCTGAACGAACACACCTAGTTCCACACTCGACATCTGCAGCAACAGAATTGCCTGCTGAAGGGTTTGGGTCATCACCAGTCGTTGCGTTTGGTGTTGGATCAGTTCAAAAGACTGTTGCACGGCGGTTCACCTCTAAACTAGGCAAGAATCATGCCATATCCAACATGATCATATTCTATTTTATAAAAAGGTGACAAGAGGGGGAGGGAACTCGCCATGCGCCTTGGCATCATTGGCACAGGTCGAATCGGCGGCATGCTGGCTGCCGCGTACGCAAAAACCCGCCTGTATGACCTGATGATCATCAATCGCACCCCAACAAAGGCGGACGCGATTCAACGCCAACACCCAGCTCAAATTCACGTGGCGGACGCCATGGAAACACTGATCGAATTCGCAGACGTGTTGTTTTTGTGCCTCAAATCGACCGATACGCGCGCATGGCTCCGTCAATGGGGGCACCTATTGAATGAAAACCAACTGTTGCTCTCGACGAGCAGCCAAATCACCTTGCACGATCTTGACGCCGGCACGCTGTCGCTAACCGCCCGCGTGATCCCCAGCGTCACACAGCACGCGCACGCTGGCATTATTCTTTATACGCCGGGAGCAAAAATCAGGGAACACACGAAGGTCGCGCTGCACCGCCTGCTTTCGCGCGTTGGTGAACCGTTAGCGATCGCAGAAAACGACGCGCGCATCTATGCCGACATGACCAGTTGCGGGCCGGCGTTTTTTGCCACGCTCATCACACAAGCAGCGGCGGCGACGGCCGACAAGGGCGTGCCTGCGGCCACGGCGGAAGCGATTCTCGTCGCCACGCTGGCAGGGTTGGTGCGGCTGTTAAAGGAGAACGGGCTTACTCTCAGCGGGGTCATTCAACAAGTGGCGGCGCCGGGTGGAGTGACGGAGGCCGGGATTGCGCTCCTGCGTGACGAAACCCCACGCTTGTTTGCCGAGCTGTTTGCGGCGACAGAGAGAAGGCACCAAGAGATCGCCGCCCCAGACAACGCCTAGGCGTTCATCGCCTTGGCTGCGCCCGCCCTTTTCGCGTTCGGTTGCGTCGGATTCGGTTGCGTCGCCCGAACCGCTTGCGTCTGAACCGAACTAGGCCGGTAAATCTGATCGCCTTTAAGGTACACGGGCGCCTGTTCGACGACGACCGTCGTCCCATACGGAACATGGTCGTAAACCCACTTGGCGTCGGGGATCGTCAGGTGAAAACAACCATGCGAAGCCTTGTGCAGCAACTCTGCGGCTACGTGGGGAAGCAACTGTTGCTTGCTGTTCATCGGCACGCTGTGAAACAAAAATATACCATGACCAAGCCATGACACCCAGTACTTGGCGCCCTCTTGATAATTCGCCGTGTAAAACCACGTTCCCCGCTCGGCTTGGATGTGGTACACCCCGAGCGGCGTGGAGTTGTCAGGAATCGTGTCAAGCCCTGACGATGTCGCCATCGTATAGATGCGTTTTGAGCCGTTAAACAGATAGACCAGTTGCTGGCTGATGCTCACGTCAATCCAAATCTTTTCGTTTTGAGTGAGTAACGGGTACGGACCGTCCGAAGGCTGGTACGGGTTATAGCGCATCTTCACGCCATCAATGACGACCGGGTTAGCGGGCGGCGTGTTGTGGTCAGTCGGCTGCGGTTCGCGCACTTTGTGAACGAACTTGACGGCGAGATGCGCTACCACTGATTTATTTGCGACCGCATGCACGCCAAAGAGCGGCAAACCAGCAAACCCGAGGTAATTAAATCCGACTCCAGCGATGATCGCCAGCGCCACTGCACCGCCAAGCCATACTTTTCCTTTCACCGCAATACCCCTTATCAACGTTACTGTCACGCTTACGTTTCGATAGCACCGTATCACGTTTTATAGCGACTGACAATAGCGGCGGCGGAAATTCCTTTCTTGCGAAAGCGACCGCAACTCAGTATACTATGGGGGTGACTTCGCATCCGTAGCTCAGTGGACGAGAGCACTGGCCTCCGGAGCCAGGTGTCGCAGGTTCGAATCCTGCCGGGTGCATGGCGAACTGAACGCAGCAACGACCATACGAACGGGAGCGTAGGCTCCCGTTTTTCTTATTGACTATTGCCAACATGTAGAATAAATTTATGATGATATCGATACTGCATTCTTTCTAATTTCTGCGCGAAGGGGATACTTTCATGAAGAAGAATATGGGTGCTAAAGACGCAACCATTCGCTGGATTGTCGGCATCATTCTCTTGCTTCTCCTATTTATAGGTAAGCACGGGCAACTCGTAAGACCACACGGCATTCACTGGGTGCTTGGCGTGATCGGACTGATCTTGGTACTGACCGCTTTGTTCCGCTTTTGTCCGCTGTATACCATTTTCAAGATCAACACGAATAAGAAGTGAGCGATTAACCCACAGCGCCAAACTCCCCCCCGCATATTCGCGAGGGGGTTTTGATATTGCACACTGACGTCTAAAGCACTAGACATTATTCACCATGAACTGAAGCATTCCATTGACCGTGCTGATCACCTTAGAGTTAGCGTCGTAACCCGTCTGCGCCACGATCATATTGCTCATCTCTTTCGTCAGATCAACGTTGGAGCCTTCCAAAAACCCTTGACTGATGGTCTGCCCCTGATTGGGATCGGCTTGCATATAGACAGGCGCCCCAGAGTTATACCCCGCTGTATAAAGATTGTCGCCTTGCTTAACCAACCCAGATGGGTTGTTGAAATTCGCCATAGGGAGATAATAGGTCAGTCCCCCTTGAACAGTGAGTGTGCCGTCAGGAGCAACCGTAAAGGAGCCTTGGGTAAGCGTAGCTACCGTATGATCGCCTGAACTAATCGCCCCGGTCGTTGTGCCAGTAAAAGTAATTGATGAACCAGGCGCAATTTGTATAATTTGTTGGGTGCCCGATACAGGGGTGGCTATGATCTCGGTTACTGAACCCTGCATTCCAGGCGACGCTGTCGAACTTCCAGATGGCGTTCCTGTCACCAGCATCCCCCCCACCAAGGTGATACTGGAATAGCCGGTCCCTGACGACGATCCAAGGGTAAGTGTTTCAGAGGTTGATGAACCAGAGGAAGTATACTGAATCTCTAGACCACTATCAGTACCAGTACTAAAAGTAGTGTTCGTCTGGTCTAGATTAATTGCCTGCAGCGAATTGGTTAAAGTGACAGAACCGCTAATGCCAGCTATACTATACGTTCCTGAATAAGGAAACGAAGACTGCGTTCCACTCACCGGGTATTGGGCGCCCATCAAATAATATCCGTTCGGCGTCACTAAGTTCCCGTTCGCATCCACCGAGAAATCGCCAGCTCTTGTATAAAAATCAGAAGTATTCGCCTGATCTGGGGACACAACGAAAAAACCATTCCCCGAAATGGCAAGATCGTTCGTGTTCCCCGTCTGTTCCATCGAACCTTGCGAAAAATTGTTATAGATCGAGGCCACCTGCACACCCAGCCCAACCTGCATCGGATTAACACCACCAATGCCCGATGCCGCTGTTCCCGATGCTGATGTGCCCGCACCGACACTTTGACCTACAAGTGACGTACCAGCTGGCGCAGACCCCTGACCCAGCGACTGGCTCAAAATGTCTGAGAACTCCGCCGTGCTTGACTTGTAGGCGGTTGTGTTCTCGTTTGCGATGTTGTTCCCGATCACGTTCAGCATCTGTTGAAACGCATCCATCCCGCCAGAAGCGGTGTTAAGTGAAATGGTCACACAAGACCCTCTCTTCCTTATCAAATGTATATCGCTAATTCAAAGCTACCATAAACAGCTTGCAACCTATCCCCGATATTTACCCCATGCTATATTCCGTAACGTATCATAGCGAATGAGATTCGTCAACGGTCGGAAAAATCGCCCAGACGCACAAAGCGTTGTATAATCAATATACTAGACTCAGTGGCACAATGGAGGATTCACCGTGTGGAGCGTACACGAAGCTTGGACGAAATTCGTCTATCCGTTTGAACTCGGCATCAAGAACGAAACGGCGTTTGCCCGTTTGGCTGATCACATCTCATCGTATCAGGTGGAAACCACGGACGATGACACGCCTGTGCAAATGTGGAGGGAGTTTCAATACTTTGACTCCGACCTCGACAACATGGCTCCGTACGTGAAGCGCTACATGCGGCTACCTGAAAACCAGCGCCGTTTCGTCTTGTCCGACAAGGTTATCCAGTATTTTTCGGATATGCAATCGGAACGGTTGACCAGTTCTGATCTGGGGTTTCAGCTCTCAGAGGTTGACCTTTACCTGTTTTTTAACGGTGTGTGTTTCCTCGTCATGGAAATCCGCCCAACAACATCGCTTAGCGCACCGGGCGCACCCATACAGGTGGAGTGGATCGAAAACCTGAACGCTGGCCTCTCTTCCCTCACAAGAAAGACCTCGATCCGGCAAAGACGGGATATGGATGAACGCAGGGGAGGCAACATACCCATATGGTTTCACGAGTTTACCGCAGACGGAATGCTTAAAAGCGTAGCCAGCGGCTTCCCCGTTACACTCCAATCGCTGATCCAGCACGTATTTATGGCGTGCTTCAACAACTGGGACGAGGGGGGCGAGTGGCAACCACTGGTTGACACGTTTTTGATCGTGTATGGCGCCATCCTGCTCAAGCGTTCAGACGACGAAGAAAACCGGGTTCACACGAGTTTCTTTGACTTTGTCACTAAGCACATCACTACCTTGCGAAAAACGCTTACCGCTTCCAACTCCAACCACTTCGTCCGCCACGTCCTTGAAGATTCGGAACACAACTACATTCCCTATCATAACGTCATCCACACGCAGTCGCTGGAGGGAGGATACGTCATCGCGTTTGACAACGGGACGCCCCACTTTCAGGGCAACCGCTCACCTGCGATGCGATCATTTCGCACCAACTACTTTTATATGATGCTGCTTGCCATGCACCAGCGAATGAGCATTATGACCTACGCCATGGCCGCAGCGGACGCGGCATTGTCAAGCAAGCGCGCGACCAAGCTGCGACTTTTGCGAGAACACATCTATGACTTCACTTCGCGCTGCTACTTTAGCCAGGCCTCGGTCAGCGAGGAGCGGGATCACCTCTACCGCAAGTGGCAGCGGGTATTTAATGTAACGCAAATGTACGAAGAGTTAAAGGTAGAGATCAAGGAGATCGATGAATACATCGCCAGCCTGACGAAGGAGCGCGAACTGGAAAACCGCAATGAACAGATTCGCCAAGAAGCCAAGCGCACACAGTTGTTCAGTTGGATTTCGTTCATCTTCCTACCGGTCACGGTGGTGCTGTACGTCATACAAGCAAGCCCCATTGTCGCAGGTTGGATTGATTTTCATCATGATCCGGTCGGTTCCACACTCGTGATTGTACTCATGATCGCCGCTATCTTGCTCGTGGCTCGCGCTGTCTACCGATCTTTCAAACTTATTAGAAAGAACTGAGAACTTCCAACCGGCTTTTTCGATTATGGGGCTGGACTCGCACCGGATCCAGCCGTGTTGCCTGCGCCGGTCGTGCCCGTACTGCCAGCACTTCCGTTTGTGTTCGCAGCCCCTCCCGTGGTAGAGGCAGAATTCCCTCCAGGTGCAGTATTGGACGAAGTGCCACCAGGCGTGCCCGACGAAGAACCACCAGTGCTGCCCGCGCCGCTTCCACCCGATGACGTTGTCACCCCACTTGTACCCACAGTGCCCTCCGTCGAAGGGGCAGAATTGCCCCCAGGCGCAGTACCAGACGAACCCCCTCCAGGCGCGGCTGGCGAAGCACCGCCTGTGCCGCCTATGCCGCCTGTGCCGCCCGTACTGCCCGTACTGCTCCCGCCAGACGACGATGGGTTGGCGCCGTTTGCGCCCGCTGTGCCCCCCGTTGAAGGAGAAGAATGACCACTAGGCGCGGTACCAGACGAGGTGCCCCCAGGCGCCGCTGTTATAGAGCCGCCTGTGCCGCCCGTACTGCTTCCGCCAGACGACGGGTTGGCGCCGCTGGCGCCCGCCGTACCGCCAGATGACGTTGCTCCCGTCCCTTCACTCGCATTAGTACCGTTCTTGGTTGGCTGATGTGGAGACGATGCCGTCGTCCCAGTACCTGCAACCACGGGGAACGAAGGCCCCGCCGCCACCGGAACGCCAAACGTTTCGCCATTTGGCGTCAATCCGTTGCGAATGATTTGCGAAAACATTTGCGGCGGAAAATAACTGGTTCCCTGCGGTAACATGTTTTGCATATTGGTGATTGGGTATCCTTCCCAAATCGCCCCCACGGCACTTGGCGTAAATGCGGCCACCCACAGGTCACTGTCCGTATAGTTGGTGTACCCCACAGAGCCAGTTTTGCCCGCCACCTGGAACCCTGGCGCCGCCGCGCCCGACACGATCCCGTGTACCACGTTGTTCAGCAAAAGCCCGACCATTTGCTTAGCGGTCGAAATCGACATCACGGTGATCGGCTGAGGAACGTACTGGTAAATCAGTTCTCCATTCGTATTGACAATCCGGTCGATGGCGTGCGCAGGCATCCTGATCCCGTTGTTGTCAAACGCCGCATATGCGTCCGCAAGAATCAGCGGGGATATGCCCGGAGTGATGTTGCCAAGGGCAATGGTGAGGTTTTGGTTGGCGGGGTTGGACAGGTTGATGCCCGCTTTTTCGGCAAAGTCAATCCCAGTTTGGACGCCAATCTGGCTCAATAACCAAACCGCCGGCGAGTTCCAAGACTCAGACAGCGCCCAGCGCAGCGTCACATATCCATTTGCAGTCGGGTGAAGTTCCCAGTCGTGAACCGTATAGGAACCAAAGCTGAGTTGATTGTTTTTCCCGTCAAGCAGCGCCGAACCAGCACTCCACTGTCCAGTCTGGATTGCCGGCCCGTAAACGGTGAGCGGCTTCATCGCAGATCCTGGCGAACGCTGCGTAGCGGTGGCATAATCAAAGCCGCGGAAGGTGTACTGATCCTGCCTGCCGCCGACCAGCGCCATAATTCCGCCTGTGTGCGGATCGACAAACACCGCTGCGCCCTGGATCTGTTCCGTCGCGCCCTTGCTTGGCGCGGGATAATTATTGGCATCATTGACGGCATTGTAGGCGGAAAGTTGCAGCTTGGGGTCGAGTTCGGTGTAAATTTTGACCCCGCCCTCGGTTAACAACTGTGTACTGAGGTGCAGATTGACCAGTTCCTGATACAGGTAATCCCTGTAGTACGCATACTCGGAAGGTATTCCCGTCCAATTTTGTGTGGCGGCATGCAGTTGCAAAGGCAGTTTTTGCGTATCCACCATCGTTTTGTAGGAAATGTAGCGTTGTTCGTACATCCGCTCAAGCACAAAGTTGCGCCGTTGTATAGCGAGATTGGGGTTAACGAGCGGGTCGTAAAGCGAAGGCGCCTGCGGCAACCCTGCAATTAACGCCGCTTGCGCCAACGTCATTTGTTTCATCTCGTTGGGACGCAGATCAAAGTACGCATACGCCGCCTGCGAGATTCCCGTCGCGCCGTTGCCAAAGTAGACGTGGTTAAAGTACATATCGAGAATTTCGTTTTTGCTGTATTGGCGCGAAATCTGGATCGACAAAAACAGTTGTTCGAGTTTGCGTTGAATGGTTTTCGCATGACTCAAAAACACGACATCGGCCAACTGTTGCGTAATTGTGCTGGCGCCTTGCGCCGATTGCCTGCGCAATAGATCGTAGTAGGCAGCGCGCAAGTAGCCCTTTATGCTGAATCCGTAATTTTGGTAAAAATTAGCATCTTCGGTCGCGATCAACGCTTTTTGCACGTTCAGCGGGATTTCCGATAACGGCACTGGATCGATACCGGCTGGTTGAATTTTGAAAATCAGGTGTCCGTACCTGTCGTATACCTCAGTGGGGGTACTCACCTGTTCTAATTTGGAAATGTTAAACTTCGGCATATCATAAACCCAGATAAAACCAAACACAAACCCCACGAACACCATCGCGCTGAACACGACGACCCATGCAGCCTTCACCCAGCGCGGCACCCCTCGCCGCGCAGGATGATCCGCCTCCACGTTACGCTTAGCGGCGGTTTTTTTCGGCACGGGCTTGTGCGTCTTCTTCATGCGATCACTCCTCAACCTTGACTCGTCTATTTTAATATAAAGCGTTCGCGTGGTACACTCTATGCTAGGATAGTTCGTCAAAAGCGAGGGGATCCCATGATTGACAAAGAACTACGCTTCCGTCGCGCACGCACCGTATACTACGTCCTTGGCAGCGTCATGGCACTGGCAGTTCTCGCTGTGATTGCGGGCGTGATCATTTTTTTCTTCGCTCACCGGATCGGCGCGAGCCTGATCGTTTACGGACTTGTGGTCGCTTTTGTCGTATTGTCATTTTACTTTATTTCAAGAACCCGTTACACGAAAGCAAAACTCGCCTTCCAAGCGATCCAAATGGCCAAATCGAACACTGGCAACAGCACTGTGAAGTGAACGCGCACGATGTTTAGGCACTGGTTACTCCACATGGGGCGCGTGCAGTTGATGACCGTCATGATGACTGTGGCGACTTTCTTTTGTTTGGTCAATGTCGGCGTCAATTCCGACATCCCCACTTCGAAGCAGCACACGACCGAACAGATCACCGTCACGCTTTCCGATCAAACCATCAAGATCGCGAGCCCAATCACCACCAGCCCGCGCCGCATGTTTGTGCATGTTCCCGCCGTCAGCCAAATGCCCGCGCTACACAACGGATGTGAAGTGACCAGTCTCGCCATGCTGCTGGATCATTACCACTTTGACGTCACGAACACCCAACTTGCCAAAGAGATCGTCAAGGATCCAACCCCTTTGACGCTGGGGCAAAACGGGCAAATCATCAGTTGGGGCAATCCCGAATACGGTTTTGTCGGCAGCATTTCTGGCACCGCGCCCGGCTATGGCGTGTACCACCGTCCGCTTGCCGCGCTGCTTGACAAGATCGATCCCGGTCAGGCGCTCGACTTGACGGGCAGTTCGTTTGCCCGTGTGTTGTCCGTCGTCGCGACCGGAAGGCCTGTCATCGTCTGGACCACGCTGACGTTTGCGCCCGTCAGTGACTGGATGACTTGGCAAAGTCCTGAAGGGCCGGTGCGGGCGACGCTATTCGAACACACCGTTTTGCTGGTTGGGTTCGGCAAAAACCATGTCTATATCAACAACCCGCTGACAGGCACTGCGGCAGAAGCAGCTCCCATTCAACTCTTTCAAGAGAGCTGGGTGCAAATGGGCAGACAAGCCGTGACGGTCAAAGCCGCGAGTCCCCGCTCACCGTCAAATTAATCAACGCCGCGAGTCCTCGATACGACACGCTGACCGTCTTTCGTCCCGGCGTCATAAACTCTACCTGACCGCCTTGGGATTCCGCGTCCGGCGGAAACGACCAGAGGGCCGCTTGCGAAACATTGGTCGTCACACCGCCTGTTTGATAGTCGGCGACGAGGTTAACCGGAACCCCCACAGGCAACGTCAGTCCGGACGCCGGGCGCGGAATGTACAGCGCAGCGCCGCTCTGTGTGTCTAGCACATCGAATGAAGCCCACTTGGTTGATCGGTTGATCGCGATTTGGGTGACGTCAAGACCCAGGTACCCGCCGTCAAACAGTTGATTGGACGGCTTGCTCGTCGCGGTAAAACGATGATTCCCCGCAAACGGATACGCATCTTGATAATCGGTCACATCGCCATCTGGTTGCGCAAGGTCGTTTTTGCCGCTGGCGCCAACAATGGCCAAATCGTAATGGTGCGATTTGTTCATGCTGGGCGCATCGAGGACGTCGTTCTGCCAGTCGTAGCCGTTCGGATTCACCGCTTTGGCATCCACGCGCCAAATGAACACCCCCGTATCGGGCAGAGCCACATCGACGCCAATCGCCTGTTCGTTAGACAGCAAAAAATACTCACCAGGATCATGCAGCGGATTCAGGCGATACACAACTGGCTCCGTTTCCAGCGGCGGCAACAGTACCCCCGTCTCACTTTCCGCGATCACCTCGGGCTTGATCCAGCCAAGGTACTCCAGCGACAGCGGGTCAAGCCCCGCAGGCTGTTCCCCAGAAGGGAATCCGTTCCAGTTACCTGTGCCCATTAACGAAAACGGTCCGACTCCCTGCCCCGCATTCGGATCGCTTGATACGTCATAAACGTCCATCAACCCTAACAGGTGCCCAAATTCATGCGCCAAAACCCCAAGTGTCACCGCATCTCCAGTCGCATCATCGAGTTCCGGCACCAAGTCGTAAGAACTCACCGTCGCCACATCGTCTGTCGCAGACGTTTTCTCGAATTTTAAGCCCATTCTGTCGGCGATTTTCTGGCCGTTCAAAGGCACATGCAAAGCGTACTGTAACGACGACTCGACCGGCCAAATCAAGGTTTGATCCCCTGGTGCCACATCGGCTCCGTAACCGCTGAACACAATGGCCAAGTACGGAATTTGCCCATTCACCGCGTAAGGCTGAAATGAAAACCGGTCTTTCAACAGTTGGTGAACCGCATCGGTCACAATGCCGTCGTCATTATTAGGAAAGTTCCCCGCCGAACCGTTTTCCGTTTTCGCATAGTACGCTTCCGTGTGCGGTAACGGCAAAAAATGTCCTGGGTGCAATGGATCCCCAACGACCGTGCCGGTCAATTCCAACTGCCCGTACGATACCTGTTTGTAATAACTAGCAACCGATTGGTGGTCGCCGAAGTATAGGTTTTGAAAGACAGAAATCGGCTTCGTCGCTGGTTTCCCCGCAAACGCGGCGCACACCACCAAGAGCGGAACCTTTGTAGGCGTCGCACTTGTGATCGGCGCTGCACTGATTTTGATAAAATTCATATCGTTTGGAATGTGCAATGCAGGATTCTGAACGTCTGCTGTGGTTCGCGCCGCCGCAGGAACACGCACGGGAAACGCGACGACCGTCATAAGCGCGAGGGCAGCAGCGATGACCGTTACGCTTTGAAGACTGACTCTAGGAACCACGGACACCCCCCCAATATCCGCAGTATACCATATACCAAAAAAAACACGGCGAACCATTTTCGGTTCCACCGCAATTAGCTTCCTAGTACAACAGCGCTGCCAGGCGAAGATCCGTGACAAGCGAACGCGCCGCACTCTCCCCGACCAGTCGAAAGGCGCGCCTGAATTCCCCTTCGGGTGACCGCTTCTCTTGCCCCGTTACGGCATGCAAATACTTTGCCAGCGATCCATGCTCGGCAATCAGCGTCTGGCATATTCTTGCATTCTCTATGGTGGCTTTCACCTTGCGGGCGTTCCTGACGATCGGCGAGTCTTTGGCAAGCAACCGCTCCACGTCGAGTTCGTCAAAATTCGCCACCTGATCAATCCTAAAATGCAAAAATTCCGCCTGAAAGTGCGTCCACCTGCGTTCTACCACGCCCCGCTGAAACCCTGTATAAAACACCACCTTCGTCAAAATCTCAAAAAATCGATCATCACCTTGATTGATCATCGGCGTCATCTCATTCGCCATGATCGCTCCCCCATGTGAAAAGAGCCCTTTTCGTTACTCGGCACCTGTTGATTAGCATAAACTTAAATTCCGGTTCACGCGATGATGTCGAGTAAAAAAATTTAGCGTATGGGAAAATATTAGCGACGCATTCCTGAAAAATGCCCGCGGCGCGGCTTCATTCGCTTGGACTCGACGCTCTTTTTTTTCCATAACGAAAAAAAGACCGCACCCAGCGCCAACAGTATCCAGACATAGGTCGCAGGCCCGATCAATTCCGATTCATAAGCCGGTTCATACGTCAACGTGCTGGGCGTGTGCCCGTCAATTCTCACAAAAACGCCATCGGCGGCAAACTTGACGGAATTGGCCGGTATGTCGATATACTGGTAGGCATCGTAAAACTTCATCTGGCCATCTGACGACGTTCCGCCATAACGCCAATCGCCGATCACCGATTCGCCGATGGTCGCTTCGTGCAAAAAAGGGTTGATGGGTTGAAAGGGATCGATGGCCACGAACACCCACGCAACAAACGCCACCACCGCACTTGCGACCAATCCAAGTATCAGCATCGATCGAAACGAACGCTTCTTGGCACGCAAGACCCGCTTAAACACCCCATCAACCCCCACACCCGTCCGGTTATCTATCCTCACCTTATCAGGGTATGAAGGCACCTCACCGCGCATGCGCACGACAGGCGGTGAATTTATTCCTCTTTGGCGACCATGGCGGCCAAGCGTTCCACCACTTGATCCTCATCCGTTCCGTTTGCCCGCAACGTGATCAACGCGCCATGAGGGATGACCAGCGACATGACGCCCATGATGCTTTTTGCATTGACTGATCTTCCTTCTTTTTCTAGGTAAACTTCCGAATTGAATTTATTGGCTTCCTGTACAAACAACGCAGCTTGCCGGGCTTGCAAGCCAGACTTCAAGTTCACTGTAGCGGAACGCTCTGCCACTCTATGCTCCCCCTATACAACCAACCATTATCAGAAACATCAGTACGTATTGATTATCATATTATAACAGAGCAATCTGAGCATGACTACGCTTACATTCGGTTTGGCAGTTCTGCGCGAATTCTTTTTGCGATTTCCTCCAGTTTACGCAAGCGGTGATTGAGGCCTGATTTGCTGACGCACGTGGGTAACAAGTCGCATAGCTCCTGAAGCGGTATTTCCGGATACTGAAGGCGCGTTTCCGCCACCTCCCGCAGCTTGGGCGGCAACCGATCGATCCCCATGTTCGCTTCGATCAGGCGAATGTTTTCCATTTGGCGCACCGCCGCGGAGATCGTTTTGTTCAAATTGGCCGTTTCGCAATTGACGAGGCGGTTGACCTGGTTGCGCATTCCCTTCACAATCCGCACCTCCTCAAAATGCAGCACTGCTTGATGAGCGCCGATCAAGCCCAGAAATTCGACGATTTTGTCGCCTTCTTTCAAATATAAGATGTGGCCTTTTTTTCGTTCGATCACCTTCGCGTGCAAACGAAACTCCGTCGCAATCCGCAGCAGGTAATCGGCATGCTCGGGCATACGATTGGAGATTTCCAGGTGATAGGTATGGCTTTCCGGATCGTTGACCGATCCGCTCGCCAAAAAAGCGCCCCGCAGGTAAGATTTTTTGCAACACGTTTGCGCGATGGTCGCCCCCGGAATCGTTGGCGCAATCCCCCCCTCCTGCATAATTTCGAGTGTACGCAGGAACCCTTGCACACCCTGACGCATGCGGATGACATACACGTTGTTTTTTTTGAGTCGCATTTTTTTCTGCACCAAAACTTCCAACGCTCCTGCTTGTCGACTGCGTAGCAGGGTGTACATTCTGCGCGCAATGGCGGCGTTTTCCGTGGCAAGGTCGAGGACAGGCTCGCCGTCTGTTGCACGAAGTACGCCGCAGTGCTGTATCAGCGCCGTCAATTCTGACGCCACGCAACATGGCCTGTTTTCAATCTGCGTCAATTCTTTTTTGGTGCGCGAGGCAAACGACATAACAACCGTCTCCTTTCCGCGAGACAATGGGGGATTACGAGTGGTGCTCCCGGCCGACCAACGCCAGGATCTGCATGGCCACCAGATCGGGGTCGTGACGAGCGTAACGAGAGTCCTGCAAAAAGTCGCGCGCAATCACCGTCAACCCCAATTTGTGCAATCGCTCAACGTCGACCTGCACGGGATGGGCGGCAAGCGCCGTGTATTGCCGCAATACGGGATCTGGTATCAAGGCGGAATTGACGATGATCATGTCAAACAGCCGCTCACCCACATGGCGATACACCGCTTCCACATGATCGGACGCCGTATACCCGTCTGTTTCCCCCGGTTGCGTCATCACATTGCAAACAAAGATCGCTTTCGCCTTTGAAGCGCGGATCGCATCGGCAATCCCCGGCACCAGAAGGTTCGGCAAGATGCTGGTGTACAGGCTGCCCGGCCCGACGACAATCGCATCCGCCCCAGCGATCGTGGAGAGCACCTCCGGCAACGGCTCAACCGATTGCGGATGGATGATAATCCGGTCAATCGGTTTTTTGGCGAGCGGAATCTGCGATTCACCATCCACTCGCGATCCATCCGCATACACGGCAGACAAGGTAAACGCCTGTTTGGCCACCGGCATCACGGTGCCGCGCACAGCAAGCACACGGCTGGTTTCCCGAATGGCCGACTCAAAATCCCCCGTAATGCGCGTCATCGCGGCCAAAAACAGGTTGCCAAAACTGTGTCCGTTCAGTCCCGACCCTTCATCGAAACGGTATTGCAACAAATTCGCAAGCAGCGGTTCCGTATCCGCAAGCGCAATCAGGCAGTTGCGGATGTCGCCGGGCGGAGGCATGAACAGTTCCGAACGCAGGCGCCCGGAACTCCCGCCATCGTCAGCCACCGTAACGACCGCCGTAATGTCGACCTCCATGTGCTTTAACCCGCGCAGCAGCACAGGCTGCCCAGTGCCCCCACCGACCACGACGACGCGGGGACGACGCGCCACCTGCATCGCTTTGAATTTTGTTCGCATCCGCTCACGCAAAAACAAAAGCGCCAGGATCGCCAACGCGAAGAGTACACAGGCAACGCCAACCAGCCACCAGTGAATGCGCCGCGACGCAAAGCTGACGCTCGCGCTGACCAACCCCAAGCCAAACACAAGCAAGAACCAGGCGGACTCCTTGATGTGCTTTATCATTTCAGGGCATCCTTCCCAATGTCTCGATGAACCACAGTCACCGGATAATCCTCCCCCAAGTGTTCGCGCAACCGCTCTGCCATCGCGACCGAACGGTGCCTGCCGCCAGTGCAGCCGATGCCGACAATCACCTGAGATTTGCCCTCATTCAGGTACTGCGGAATCAAAAAATCGATGAGGGTCAACCATTTTTCCAAAAACTCTTCGGTACTCGACCACTTCATCACGTAATCGCGCACTTCCGCATCAAGACCAGTGTGGGGCTTCAACTCTTCAATGTAAAAAGGATTAGGCAAAAAGCGAACGTCAAACACCAGATCCGCATCGATCGGCAAACCGTACTTGAATCCAAACGAAAGGATATGGACGGAGAACCTGGGACTGTGCGCGGGTTGGCGAAAACGGTTTTCGAGCAGTTCGCGGAGTTCAGCAGGTCGCAAGCGAGTGGTGTTGATCACGATGTCGGAGCGGTCGCGCACCTTGCTGAGAACCTTGCGTTCGCGATCAATTCCGTCGACGATCCTGCCGCTGTTCGGCGCTGAAGGGTGCTTGCGCCTAGTCGCCTTGTACCGGCGCACCAGCGTTTCGTCGTCCGCCTCCAAGTACAGAATCGAGTAATCCAGTTCCGTGTAGCCTTCCAGTTCCTTTAGCGCGTCAAACAGCGCATCAAAAAATCCCCCTCCACGCAGGTCGCAAACGAGCGCCACGCGCTTGACGGTTCCTCCGGACTGGCGCACCAATTCGCTGAATTTCGGAATCAGAGCGGGAGGAAGATTATCCACGCAAAAGTATCCCATATCCTCCAAGAACTCAATCGCCACTGATTTTCCTGCGCCGGACATTCCTGTGATAATGAGCATTTGCACATCCTGTGGCACGCATTCGTCTCCTCACCATTCTGACTGAAACGCCAATTTCGCCGCACCAACCACTCCCGCATCATTGCCGAGAAGCGCCGACACCAACCGCGTCGCTGCCGCCACTCGGCGCAGCGCATCACGCGCAAACGCAGTACGCACGGGCGCCAACAGGGCTTCTCCCGCCTGCGCCACACCGCCGCCAATGATGATCACCTCCGGGTTGAGCAAGTCGGCAGCGTACGCGAGTCCTCGGCCTAATTTGTCCGCCGCCGTCATGACGACAGCAGCGGCGAGTGCGTCGCCGTTCGCCGCC
>JAJZCL010000108.1 GCA_021846165.1 Bacillota bacterium
ATCTATTCATCCCCACGCTGATCCCATAATCGCCGCGAATCGTGCCCGGCAGCGCCTCCACAGGGTTGGTCTTCCCCATCATGCTGCGGGCAATGACGATCGCGTCCTTCCCCTCAAGTACGAAGGCAAACACCGGCGATGACGTGATAAACGACACCAACTCGCCAAAAAACGGTCTGTCCTTATGCTCCGCATAGTGCCTTTCCGCAAGCGCAACGCTGACGCTCATCAGCTTGCCACCCACCAATTTCAATCCTTTCGTTTCAAAACGACGCAAAATCTCTCCCACCAGACCACGTTGCACACCGTCTGGTTTGACCATGACAAACGTTCTTTCCATCACAACACAACCTCTTTCTGAGCTAGAATTGAAAAAAGCGCCACTTGTTCCATTGTATCAAGTCATAAGGGTGCTTTCAAATGACAATTTACCGATCCCGACTACTAATGAATCCAGACATTGCCAGCAGAATCCCCCGCTCCCGCGTTTCAGGCAGTGTGTTCAGCGCAGCATGCGCCTTCTCCAAGTAGCGATTGGCAAGTGCCTGCGAACGAGCGACACCGCTACCCGACTTGACTAGTTCCACCGCCCGCTCCAACGCATCTCGATTCTTGAACGCATCCCCGGCATTGACACGCGCCAACAACTCGCGCAACTCATCACCTACCTCTTTTTCGCATAAGGTAAACAGCGTTGGTGCCGTCATGTTGCCTTGGCGCAAGTCGCTCCCTACTGGTTTACCGAGCTGCTGTGCGGTTGCCGTAAAATCCAAAATGTCGTCTGTGATCTGAAACGCCATGCCCGCATAGTAGCCAAACCGCCTCAGCGCGCTCACGTGTCTTGCCCCCGCCTCCGACACCACGCCGCCAAGCATGCAGGACATCTCGATCAGCAGTGCGGTTTTGCGACGAATGCGTACTAAATACTTACGCATCTGTTGATCAAAATTATACAAGTCTCGAATCTGTTCAATTTCTCCGATCGTCATGCGCTCAATCGCACTCGACAATTGCTTGTGGAGATTTTTGTCGGGCAGCTCGGACAGCACAAACAGCGCCTGCGCAAAAATAAAATCGCCCGTGTACATCGCCAAGCGATTGCCGTAGTTCGCCTTAACGGTCGGCCGCCCTCGCCTCATGTCGGCGTTGTCAATGACATCGTCATGCACCAACGTGGCCATGTGGATCAATTCGATCGCGACCGCCGCACTTGCCAACAAGTCACGATCATAAACGCCGAAGGAACCTGATAACAAGACAAAAACTGGACGCAATCGCTTGCCGCCAGCTTGTAATAAATGAAGAGAGGTTTCCTCTAAAATGGGTTCGATGGATTGCAACTGGTGATGCAACCTGTTCTCCACAAACATCAAGTCATCCTCTAAATCAGAGTATAGACTGGTAACATTCACAAAAATTTTCACACCTTTTTGCCCATCGTTTACTGATCTCCGCCACTCACCATGGGTTTGTACCCCATATGCAAGGCGCAAATGCCACCCGTTAGCGGGTAATGCGCAACGCGTTCAAGACCCGCTTTCTGAAACATCTCCGCCAGTTTGAACCGATCCGGAAATGTGATCAATGAACGCGGCAACCACTCATACGGTTCCGCATCCCCTACCACTAGCTTTCCTATTTTGGGTAAGATTCTATAAAAATAAAAATAATACAACGAACGAAAGGGTTCCCATGTCGGTTTGGAAAGCTCAAGCGAAACCACCATTCCGCCAGGCTTTGCGACCCGCGTCATCTCATTCAATACCACCTGAACGTCGGGCACGTTACGAAGCGCAAAACCGATCGTGACAACATCGAATTCATCGTCTGCAAACGGCAGCTCCATCGCATTGCCGCTCATCAACTTCGTATAAGCGCCGATTCCCGCCGCCGCCACTTTCGGCCTTGCCACATCCAACATTTCCTCGCAAAAATCCAGACCAACAACGCGCCCCGTATCACCGACTTCATCCGCCAGCGCAATCGCCCAATCCCCGGTGCCCGTCGCCACATCCAGACAACGGTTACCCCGGCGAACCGCCATCTTCGCCATGGCAACATCGCGCCACACCTTATGCTGATAAAAACTAAGCACCGAGTTCATCGTGTCGTACTTGCCCGCGATGTTAGAGAACACGTGATGCACAAACTCCGCTTTGGCAGACTGGCTCAACTCATCCATGAAGTTACCCCCTTTCGACAAAAGGCCTGCCTTCATGTCCCGCAAACTCCAACGGATGAAACTGTTGCTCGATCACCGACCAACCTTCGGCACCAAACAGATCGATCGAAATGTCTTTGAGCCGCGTAATGGCATCGCGAAAGCCCTGAACAACGTGAGAAAAAGTCCCGTATTTGAGATGCAAAGAGTGATATCGCTTTTCAACCGCCGTTGTCGGCGGAGTTAGGCCACCAAACTGACGCTTCTCTTCATTCGACATGGCTCTACCCAGAATTGCGTTGGCCAACGTCTTGCCCTTGACCTCGTTGCGCCTGCCCAGTTCCTGATCATAGACACTGGCTTCGATCGCCGCATTGATAAACGCCGCCGTCTTATCGCCCGCCATGAACATATCGCACAAAGATTGAAGCAACGCCCCTTGGATTGTTTTCACATCTGACAAATAGTTGAAATCATTATAGGAACCGTCAAATAAAGCTTTGTGAAGCGATGTTTTCGCTTCATTGATATGCACAATGGCACGCGAAAAAACATGGATCATCTCAATGTGGCCGGTTTCTGCCACTAATTTATAAAAGAGACTGCTCAGATAGTCACCACCAAGTACCGTTAACTGACGCTTCTTCTCATCGCGTCCATAGTCCTCGTCCACCTCTTCATGTAGCGATAACCCGTGATAGATCATCATCATGGCGGCTAGAAGCCGCTCGCCGACTCTTTGGGTGAGGCCTGACTTTGACAGCACCACCGCCCCCAAAAACAAGTGGAAACGCGACAACACCGGCAAAATAAACTCGTCGCGCAAATACTGGTTGGCGATGTTGTTTTCCACAAAGTGCTGCAACTCCTTAAGGTGAAGGAGCTTCTCAATTCCGTTCACTTCTCTGTCTACAGTCACTTTCGTCTCACCCCCTCCAAAACGATCATTAAGAATCAGCGCGTTCATTATATCACATTCTACGGTACGCAAAAATGAGTCACTCGCCTTCCGTATCGATCACGCCATGTTTCGTATAAATAATCGCTGGACCCCGCACCTTAATGGCGGACGTGTACTCCGTAAATTGCGCGAGCATCACTTCCCCCTTGTCCAACTTTTCAAGGTGGTTGAACTTCGTATCCTGACCGCGAGTCAACCCGATCACCTGCACTCCGCTCACTTTCGCCTTGATCGCCACGTAATCCTCTTGTTCCATCCAAATCGCCGCCCTTCATTAAATGTTATTCATAAGTATAGTCAAAAAAATCAGCCCAGCATAGTGGGCTGATTCGCTGGTCGGAATGAGGGGATTCGAACCCCTGACCTCTACCTCCCCAAGGTAGCGCGCTACCAGGCTGCGCTACATCCCGTTGTCGTAAGCGTGTTTCAGTATAGCAATTCCAGCGTCTAAATTCAAGTGATTTACGAATGGCCGAGCGGAACGTTTTCGACGCCGCGCTCTGCAGATTAAAGAATAATGGCGATCAGTCCGCCGCTGCCCTCGTTGATGATGCGTTGCAGCGTTTCTTTGAGTTTGTATTGAGCATTTTCCGGCATCAGAGATAATTTTCCGGAAATTCCTTCGCGAACGATGGCGGAAAGCGACTTGCCAAAAATGTCTGATTCCCAGATTTTTGTTGGATTTTCCTCGAAATCCTGCATCAGATAGCGCACCAGTTCCTCACTCTGCCGCTCCGTCCCGACGATCGGCGCAAACTCCGATTCCACGTCGACCCGGATCATGTGGATAGACGGCGCCGTTGCTTTTAAGCGAACACCAAAACGCGACCCGTGACGAATCAATTCCGGTTCGTTCAGAGACATTTCCTCAAGCACAGGCGGGGCGATGCCGTATCCGGTCATTTTCACCATACGCAAAGCCTCGGCAACTTTATCATACTCCTTTTTGGCTGTAGTAAAGTCTTTCATCAGCTTGAGCAAGTGATCCTTGCCACGGATCTCGACACCGACGACTTCCGTGAGAATCTGGTCGTACAGGGGATCGGGCGCCTGGAGTTCAATTTCCGCGGTGCCTTGTCCCATGTTCACTCCGGCGAGCGCGGCGCGGGAAATGAATTCAAATTCGCCAAAATGCCCGACGACACGGTCCACGTCACGCAAGCGCTTGATGTCTTTGATCGTGTCGCGCACAGCCGTTTCGTAGTCTTTGCGCAACCAGTGATCGGCATCAAGCACCATCACCCAGCCCGGCAGATTGACGTTGACTTCGCGTACTGGGAATTCGTACAAGGCTTCGCGCAGTACGATATAGATGTCTTCCCTCCCCATTGTGGCGCAGGACAAGGCAACGACCGGAATGTCGTAGCGCTCGGCGAGTTCGGCCCGCAAGCTCTGCGTGGCGGGGTCATAGGGATGAACAGAGTTGACCACCATGACAAACGGCTTGCCAAGTTCTTTGAGTTCCATGACCACGCGTTCTTCCGCTTCGATATAACTGGCACGCGGGATCTCTGCCACCGAACCGTCCGTCGTGACCACAAGACCGATCGTCGAGTGGTCGGAAATCACCTTCCTCGTTCCGATTTCCGCCGCGTCTTGAAAGGGAATCGGGTCGTCAAACCACGGCGTCGTCACCATCCGCGGCCCGTTTTCATCCTCATACCCCTTGGCACCCGGCACAGTGTAGCCCACGCAGTCGACAATCCTGACTGCGATCGTCAGTCCTTCGGCAACCGTCACAGTGGATGCCACATTGGGCACAAACTTCGGCTCCGTCGTCATGATCGTGCGACCAGCGGCGCTTTGCGGCAGTTCGTCGATCGCCCGCGCCCGCTCCGCCTCGTCCTGAATGCCAGGCAGTACGATGAGTTCCATGAATTTTTTGATAAATGTCGATTTTCCAGTCCGCACGGGGCCAACGACACCCAGATAGATATCGCCGCCAGTCCGCTCCGCAATATCCTGGAAAAGATTAATTTGGTCCACGCGAATCCCCACTTCATTTGCAACCAGCAC
>JAJZCL010000109.1 GCA_021846165.1 Bacillota bacterium
ATTGCTGTAGCGTTCCGATGTCAGACCAATACCCTTCGGCGTGGAACCCATAGACCGGCATGCCAAGCTGCAATAAACTCGGGAACAACTCGTGCCCGAAATCATACGAGCGATCCTTTGGGATAAATGATAAAACTTCGGGTTCCATAATGTAAATACCGGTATTGGCATAATGGGAAACACCCGGATCCCATGTGGTTGGCTTTTCTACAAAACTGGTGATCCACCCGTCTTCATTGGTGAGAACAATACCGAAGCCAGACGGATCTGCCACACGAGTTAAGACGATGGTGACCAATGCGCCGTGGCTCTTATGGGCGCGGGTCGCAGCTTGTAGGTCAAAATCTGTCACGCCGTCGCCGCTGACCACGACAAACGGTTCGTCAAGGAACGCTTGCATGTTTTTAATGCCACCTGCTGTGCCAAGCGGGTTCTTCTCCACCGCGTAGGTCATCCTGACCAGAAATCGGCTTCCGTCTCCAAAATACATGCGGATCGAGTCCGGAAAATGACCAAGTGTCACCCCCACCTCGCGAATGCCGGTGCGGCTTAACAAGTCGACCGTGTACTCCATAACGGGTCGATCGAGCAAAGGCACCATCGGTTTGGGAATCCTGCGAGTCAAGGGATACAAGCGTGTTCCTTTACCTCCAGCCATAATGACAGCTTTCATTAGCATAACCGCCTTTCTATTAGTTTTGGATGGAACACAAACAAAAACATCGTCTTCTGCGGTGTTGTAAAGCGGATTAATCTTGATACAGGATGAAAACAGGAAAACATACTGCAGAGTGTGTTGAGGCTGTAATGGCAAATAAGCTGGGTGCATGATTGCCATGATGTTGAGGCTGAACTTGAAGTTGATGATTCAAACGGGTGGTTCTACAATGAAAGCCTTGACGAAAGCACATCAACATATACAATTGCTATATGAGTGTCTTTCACAATGGATCGACACTTCTTACACCACCTATTGTGGGGGATTTGCAATGAAAAATCAACAGTTACACCTTTGTTTTCAAGGTGAAGATATCGCATATAAGGTGGTTATGCCCGCTATTCGGTCATATCTGATGGCTGTGAATTTTGAAAGCGCAGGCATGGTTGAGATCGCGATTTCCGAGGCCGTGGCCAATGCGATGCGCGCGAGCTGCGGGAAGTTTGTTAATGTTGACTTGTGCATGAGTGATTCCCACGACTTATACGTGCGCATTCGAGATCATGGCAATGGCTTTGATGTGGAAAGCGCGATGGCGCAACTGGATCAGTGGGACAGTGAAATTCCTGGTGACTCATTATACGCCGAGTCGGGCAGGGGGCTGTTTGTGATCCGACAGGTATTTGACATGGTGCGCTTTAATCAACCAGGGAATGAACTGTTGCTTGTCAAAAGCCATGCATCCTGACTAGCAAATTCGGAGGTGCGTGATGAATCAAATCCTGGTCGTGGAAGACGAAGAGTCAATTTGCGGTATATTAAAGTATCAGCTAGAGCGTTCAAACTACCAAGTTGCGATCGCGGTGGATGGCGAGCAGGCGATTGCGATGATGAAGCAATCGCCTTATGATTTGGTGCTGCTTGACCTCATGTTGCCGTACAAAGACGGGTTTGAGGTTTGCCGTGAGGTGCGGCAGTTTTCGATGGTTCCGATCATCATGTTGACGGCTCGTGATACAGAGGTGGACAAGGTGTTGGGATTGGAACTGGGCGCGGACGACTACGTCACGAAGCCGTTCAGCGCACGTGAACTGCTGGCGCGTATCAAAGCCAACTTGCGTCGGCAAAGTGTTGCGACAGAAGATACGGACACGACAAAAAAAGAAAAATTGCAGTTCGGCGAACTAATGATTGACATCAAACTGATGCAAGTCTTGCGAAACAACGTGGAAATACTTGTCACACACCGGGAGTTTGAACTCTTGCTGTATCTAGCAAAGCATCCGGGCGTGGTGTTTTCCCGCGAGCAGTTGTTGCAGGATGTTTGGGGTTACGACTATTTGGGTGATGAGCGCACGGTGGACGTGACGGTGAGGCGACTGCGCGAAAAAATTGAGCGAGATCCTGGCAATCCTGATTATATTTTGACTCGGAGAGGAGCCGGTTATTACTTTCGCCGAGACTAGGTGATCCCGTTGTTTCGCAGTGTGCAATTCAAACTCATGGTTGTGTACTTGCTGCTCATTCTGTTTGCCATGGAATTGATTGGCGCCTACTTCATCCGCTCTTTGAACCATTATTTCATCGACAATTATACGAAAACGATCAAGCATGAAGCGGCGTTTCTGGCCAATGTGTTGAATGTCGCGGCGAATGACAACGCCGCCAATCGCGACCTGCGTTCGATGTTGCAGCCGTTTGCCGATCTGTCAGGAGCTAAGGTGTTTGTTATGGATCGAAACGGCGCAGTGGTCGCCACTTCGGGTAACCCGTTTTTGGTGGGTCAAAAAAGGGTCGATCCCGAAGTGACCAACGCTCTCTTAGGCGTGCAAAGCGAAGAGATTGCGATTGACCCGAGCAACAAGCAAAGGGAACTGTATTTAGCGATGCCGATTCGAAAAAAAGGCTTGGTCAAAGGCGCAGTGGAAATTGTGGCGCCCATGAACAGCGTGTATCAGTCGATCGCAAAGATCATTATCATTCTGGCGACCGGGACGCTGCTCGCGCTGGGATTGTCGGCGATTCTGACCGTCATTATCTCGCGCACCATTACCGGCCCGATTAAGGCCGTCACGCGCACGGCGCGGGCGATGGCCGGGGGGGACTTCGATCAAGTGGTCAATATTTTTTCAGACGATGAGATCGGGGAACTGGCGGCCACCTTCAACATGTTGACGATGCGATTGAAACAGTCGACGCGCAATACGGAACGAGAGCGCAGGAGGTTGCAGGCGGTGTTGTCGACCATGGGGGACGGCGTGGTGGCAACGAACGCCAACGACTCGGTGGTACTCATCAATCCTGCCGCCTCGCGACTTTTGCAGTTACAAGGGATGCCGCTTGGGGTGTCCTTACGCGAGTTGCTCCCCGGCGACTTTCCGGCGGGCGAGGCGAGTGTGGTGGAGCGAAATGGTAAAGTGTTGGGAGTTTATGCGACAGCGCTAGCCCAACTTGATGAATTGCCTTCGTCAGGGATTCATTTTGCGCATTTTATCAGTGCTGAGGAAGGACCGCGGGGCGGTATGGTGTACGTGTTGCGCGATGTGACGGAAGAAATCCGTTTGGAAGAGGCGCGCAAACGATTTGTAGCCGACGTATCGCATGAATTGCGGACTCCGATTACGGTTTTTCGAAGTTACCTTGATGCGCTGATGGATGGCGCCTATGAAGACAAGGGGATCACGCTGCAATTTTTGCAGGTGATGGACAGAGAAACGGATCGTATGGCGCGATTAATCAAGGAGTTATTGCAATTGTCGCGTTTGGATGCAGGGTATGAAACGATCAATAAACAACGGGTGGCGGCGGAGGAAGTGGTCAATCGGCTGGCAGAGCGGTTTGCCTTGATTTCATACCAGTCCAGCATTCAGTTTGTCGTGCGTGTTCCTGAACCGTTCTGGGTCAATGTGGACAAAGACCGATTCAATCAAGTGCTGGATAACATTGTATCAAACTCACTCAAGTATACCCCTGAACACGGTGTGATTCAGGTAAGCGCCCAGTATGACCACAGGCGCCATCAGGCGGTGTTTGTCATCGGCGACAGCGGGGTCGGGATCCCGGAAAGGGATTTGCCGCATGTGTTTGATCGCTTTTACCGCGTCGACAAGGCGCGTTCCAGGCAACAAGGCGGCACGGGACTGGGTCTATCTATCGCTCGGGAAATCATCCTCGCTCACGGTGGTCAGATCGATATGACAAGCGAATTTGGCAAGGGGACGGTTGTTCGGATTGAGTTGCCAGTGAAAGAGGAGGAAGAACCGTGAGATTGCGCTGGCGGGTGTGGGCAGAGCGTCTCCAATCCTTGTTCTTGATCGTTCTCGTTGTGTCGAGTCTTGCGCTATCTGGCTTCATCTGGTTGGGGGAACCCAATGAACTGGCGATCGGTCACCCCTACTTTTATTCAAGTCCGATGTACGGAAGTCAGCGGGGCGTGGACGAGTTCATTCGTCCCAGTGCGGTGTGGCTATGGACAGGCAATCAGGAATTGTTTCGTTACAACGGGACGAGTGCAACCGTGCAAAACATGCTGGCGATGCTGCGCAAAGCGCAATTTCTCGCGGCTCGCATCGTGCCAAAAACTAGCGATTCGGCCGCCATTCCGGATAAAACCCCCTACCTGCTCTTTGACTTTAACGGTTTGTTGACGCACGTGTCGTTGTGGCCGCTGGCCATGCCGATTCCTCGCTTGCCCATCCATCGTCCGACCAGTCAGATGGTGGCCTTATTTCAAAGCGGCAAAAAAGGAATCTACAACATGGTGTTTCCAACAGGGAACAAGGTGTTTGTAGGGGCATTAAAGCTGCCGTCTGCTTTTGCGCAATGGCTCAAACCGTTGAAAGTGGCGGTGCCTTACGCGCAGATTCCGAATTCGGGTCAGTTGATTAATTTGCCTTACGCTTCCATCAAAATGCCGGTGTACCGCTGGATTTTGTATCATCCGGTGGCGACTCATGTGGTGGATTCGTTTTTCTTGGATCCGTCATTAATACAGCCAATTGCCAAAACAACGGAAATGACGCTGTACTCGGACGGTATGCAGAGCGTCGAACTCCTTCTGGACGAATACGGCAATGATTTGATATTTTCCTGCCCTTCAGGCGCATTGCGCGGGTACCGCCAAACAGCAAACCAGGCGCTTCAGGTGGCAGTGCCATTCATGGACAGTCACGGCGGGTTCGTCGGAAATCAAGTGCTGTCTGGCTTGAACGGCAGTGCTGATCGCACGAATCTGGTGTTCCAGGATGTGATCAATGGCTGGCCGCTGTTCAGTCGGATCGATCAGATCCGCGTGCAGGTGCAAAATGGGATGGTCACGGGGCTCTGGCATACGCTCTCTTATCCAGGCATG
>JAJZCL010000014.1 GCA_021846165.1 Bacillota bacterium
GGATCGGTTTGATTGGCTCGCACACGATATTCCACCTTTCGTTATATACCCATAATCACGCTCCTGCGATTTCATGTCAAGGATACCCACTGTGAGCAAGTAGCCGTAAGTTACTCTGTTTCATTTTGAGAAAATTGAATATGTTCTCTAATAGCCAAAAAACCCACCATGACGGCAGGCTTCCCTGTTTGAAAATAAATGGAGAATAGGGGATTTGAACCCCTGACCCCTGCGCTGCCAGCGCAGTGCTCTACCGCTGAGCTAATTCCCCGTATGCGACTCTAATTCTATCCCTCAGCTTCGAGTCGACATGTGACAGTATACTACGATTCAAAACGAAAGACAACTCAAAACCGAAAATCCCGCCACGACTCCTCATGCATGAAAAAATACCCTCACAATGGCAACGCTTGAACCCGACGCGCGAAGAATCATGCATGGTTTTCCATATCATGGGCACCGTAAGGTCAAGACGTGAAGCGAAGGGATGATCTACCTTGAAGCGATTCCAACTACGTTCGCACCCGTTGCGAAAAGACAAAATGAAAATACTCGGCGTCTTGGCGCTGTTTGGCGTGCTGTCGATCGGCAACGGCGCAACGGACGAAGGCTCCACCTTTATGAGACCCGCCATCGCAGCGGCACACGGCAAACTCTCACCATGGAAAGTGGAAAGCAGCGTCAAAATTCCGGCGGCGACGCTCACACAGGCGTACAATGAAGCCCGCAGCGCCTATGACCGCGTACTCTCGCCTTATGCGAAGATCACCCCTGCGCAAGCGCATAAAATTGCCCAAGACAGCCAACCCGGCTGGACCGTCAAAGACGTGGGCTTACAAACCATCCGTGAAAACCTCGTGTACATGGCGGTGTTGACCAAAGGTACCACCAGCCAACTGACCATCATCGACGCAGGCAACGGCAAAATTCTGTCGACCCGCACCGCGACGCGCCACCGTATGCGCGAACACGATCACAGTAACCTGACATTCTGAGTCCCGCCACATTAAAAACAAGCAGGCGATTGAATTCGTCCTGCTTGTCGCTATTTGTAATTCGTATGCATTAGTGCCTTGCCGTTACTGTAAAGTTTCCACTTTCTGGGCGGTAACTTCAATCGAGCCAACCCCTCGGGGAAATTCTATCATTTCTCGTCGGGACGCCTTTAGCGATTTCGTAATCAGTTCGCAGGCCACCTTGGGATCGATTCGATCGCCGCAAGTGTATACGTCCACGCTGGCGTACCCGTGTTCCGGAAAACTATGAATGGTAAGGTGCGATTCAGAGATGATGACGACCCCGCTCACTCCTTGCGGAGCAAACTTGTGAAACGCAACCTCGCGCACTTCCGCGCCCGATTCGAGAGCGGCGCCAACCATAATGCGCTCAATGCGATGCAGGTCATTGAGAAGATCCGATTCACATCCCCACAATTCTGCAATGACATGACGTCCTGCTGTGTCCATAACAAAACATCCCCCTTTGTAACACGTGATGCCCATGCCCTCTCAAGCATGGCGGGACCTGCGTCATCCACCACGGGGGAAAGTTAGTCCATGGAGATCCTAACCCTTTAAGGGATGCTGGTTCCTAATGAATACAAGACTTCCGTAGTACGATGGTTAGTATAAGACCACGAGTCATAAAATGCAACCCAAATTGAAACTGGATGATATGAAATTTTCGTCACTTGTATTTAGCCAACACCGCCGCGTGTTCCGGCGCAAACCACAACCTTGCGCAGGCCATGCTTTCCTCCACCATTCGCTCATACAAACGATCACTTTCCGTACTCAGCAACCCCTGCACCGCAGCCATACCCGCAGTGGTAGAATGCGCAAAAAGCATCGCCAAATGTCGCATCCGCTCCACCAGCCGCTCGTCGCTATCCGCCACTTCATCCGCAAATCCCAGCCGCAGCGCCTCCTGTGCGTCAAACACCGCCCCACTCATCAGAGCAAGCCGCGCACGCGCCTGTCCCATACGCTCAGTCAGCAACGTCCCGCCTCCCCAGCCAGGCGGGATTCCCTGCGTCGCCTGAACAAAGCCGAAGCTGGCACCCTTTTGAAACAGCCGATAATGACAGGAAAATGCCAGTTCCGAACCGCCGCCGCGCGCCGGCCCGTTCAATACAGCCACCGCAAATCGAGCGCCTATATAAAGCCGCCAGAGTACCTGCCGCATTTGCCCGAGCGCCGACAGCACCTGTGCCTCGTCCGCCAGCTTGGCGGTGTACTCCCGCAAATCGCCGCCGCTGACAAACGCCTTGTGTCCGCGCCCCGTCATGAACACCACACGCACACCGGGGCGTTTGTCTAGCTCGTCCAACGCATGGCCGAGCGCCGCCGCCGTTTCCGAATCGATCGCGTTGCGCAACTCCTCACGAGAAATTTCAATCAGCGCACAATCGTCAGGAAAACCTTGCAACGCCATATACAAGTTCACCTTGTGCGTACCGAGGTCGAACGCCTCCCCAGCCAGTCGCTCCCATTTCACACTCGAACCCATCCTTACCTTAAAAAATCAATCCCACATGGATCTTGCCGCACCGTAGTCCCGCAAAATTCGCTCATACAAATCTGGGTCTTCTTTCTTCAATTTAGCACGCAAACGCTTCCACGCATGCGCCTCAGGCCCGTAGTACTCGTACACCAGATCCCACAGTTCAGGATCCCGTTCGAGCACCGAGCGGTACATTTCCTCGACCACTTCGCGCGTATCATGCTGCGCTCCTGGCGACCAGATTCGTTGTGGGAACATCGCCTCGATCAGCGTCGCAAAGTTAACGTCAAGCACATAGTGCAACTGCACAGAAACCGGCGCAATGTAACGTGCCGCCTGTAGGCGCTTCTTGTCGATGGCATTCTCCGTCTGCGGATCGATGCCGTGGACAAGTTGTCGATATGCGGCCAGGTGCTTTTCCCCCAGTTCGCGGTAAATCGGATCATCATCTTCGCCAGGCGGCACGAACACCGTCGCCTCATTAGCACGCAAGCCGCCACACGCACGCAGATTTAATGTCGTGTACGTAATTAGATGGTCGTACACCACCTTTGAAGTCCAAAACTCAAAACGCGCCGACTCGCCGCGAAAAATCGCCAACGTATCGCCCTTTTTCAATATATTGAGCGGCCGTTTCACATTGTCCGTATCCGCCTTGCCGAGGTACACTGCCGCCGCATGCGCAAGCGATGTGCGATCAGGATCGGTGTAGCGGAGTAACCTCAACTTAAAATCCGACATGACTTCACCTCCACAGAAAACATGTATCATTATAACGCCAAACGATTTGATACAATAGTCGTAGCGGTTATTTTATCTTTCAGAAAAGGACGCGGTGCTCGATGAACACTTTAAAAACCTGGGTGCTAATGGCTGTGTTGTCCATTCTCATTGTACTGCTCGGTTCCTACTTCGGCGGACGCGGCGGTGCCACGATCGCTTTGTTGGTCGCAATCGGCATCAACGGGTTTAGCTACTTTTTCAGCGACCAAATCGCTATCTCCATGGCAGGGGCGCACGAAGTGACCGAACAGCAAGCACCACAACTGTACACGCTGATCAGGCACCTGACCAATCGAGCAGGACTGCCGCTGCCGCGGGTGCTGGTGTCCCCATCGCCGCAACCGAACGCCTTTGCTACCGGTCGCAGTCCAAGCCACTCCGCCATCGTCGTCAATTCCGGACTGCTAAGCGCTTTGTCGGAGAAAGAACTGCTGGGGGTTCTTGCGCATGAAATGTCGCACATTCGCCACCGTGACATTCTCATCTCTTCCATGGCAGCGACCATGGCGGCAGCCATTACATGGCTAGCTCACATGCTGCAGTGGGGTCTTATTTTCGGCGGTGAACGGGACAACCGAAATTCCAACGCCATCGGCGAACTCGCCATGATGATTCTGGCACCGATCGCGGCGACCATGGTGCAACTCGCAATTTCCCGTTCGCGCGAGTACAAGGCGGATGAAGGTGCCGCTCACCTGACACGAGATCCGGACGGCCTCGCCGACGCGCTCGCCAAGTTGGATCACGTTCCTCGCTTTGGAACGAACCGAGGACAAAGCGCCCCCACAGCCGCTTTGTCCCACATGTACATTGTCAATCCGCTGAGTGGCAGGTCGCTTGCGGGACTGTTCAGCACACACCCGCCGACAGAAGAACGAATACGCCGTTTGCGCCTGATGCGCATCGACGGTTCACAAGATTAAAACACCATGGCGTGCTGCATGAGCACGCCATGGTGTTTTTTTAAGGGTGGGTCAGATCAGCACAGAGGAATAATTCGCGTAACCGGTTCCGACGCCGTAGTTTGCGCTCTGAATCGGCGAATACTGAGGAATCTGGGTGTTGTAGTTGCGGAAGCTGGGCGTATTCTCTTGCATCGACGCCAGCCGATCCGCTTGCATGACGGCGTTGAGTGCGGTGTTGCCGACATAACCGATGTACCCCTGTTGCGGTTGTTGTTGATAACCGACAACGCCAGTCGCGATGTTGACGTTGGACAATTGCCCGACCTGCTGATTAATTTGTTGCAGTTGTTGCACCGCCTGCTGATTGATCTGCACCGTTTCCGACACCATTTGTTGCACGCGTTGTAACTGTTGTTGAATTTGCAAAGACTGTGCTTGCATGTGGTTGCCTCCCTGTTGGTTTCTTTTGATTACGATGCTAATGTTCCCGCTACGTATGCCTCTATACCGACCATCGTTTGGAAGAAAATCTTGTCATGGTTGAATTTCTTCTCGCCGCACAGACTATGGTCAGTTGACGCCCGACAGGAGGGAGTACATTTGCGATTACATCGCACCGCTTGGCAGCTCTTAGCGATGACGGTGATGTGGTTGATAGCACCGCCGCTTGCCGCACTGGCCGCTCCACTCGCCGTTGCACCCGGTCACCAGACACCCACAGACGTACCGGACTGGTACCTACGAGCGGAACGCACGCAGGGAGTGTCTTGGACGTTTCTCATCGCGCTCGACGCTTATGGAGCCAGCACCTCGCCGCCGCCAGGCATCAATCGCTCAAAACAGGAACACTTCAGCAAAACGGGGTTCCGCTTCTCCCCATGGGTTTGGCAAGGCCTTGGCAACCCAGTCGCAAACGACACCCGCGCCGCGCGCATCGCTTTTTTTAATGGAACCGGAAAAGACGGGGATGGCGACGGCATCGCCTCGCAAGATGATCCGTACGACCGTGTCGCCGCGATCGCCGCTTGGCTTGCGCACGGAAACGGAAGTCAAAGCGACCCGTCCGAGGTGTTGTGGGAGCATTACCAGCACGAATCGGCAGTGGATCGGATCATGGCGCTGACCAACGTGTACAAAAAGTTCAATTCAGGCAAACTGACAGATCGCATGTTCCCGCTCGCAAAAAAGTTCAGCGTCGCCTATAACGACACGTGGGGGCAAGGCCGCAGTTTTGGCGGTAGACGCATTCACGAAGGCACCGACATGTTTGCTCATTATGGCACGCCCGTTCTTAGTGTGTGTTATGGGTATGTGGAGTTGATCGGTTGGAACCGGCTGGGAGGGTGGCGAATCGGAATTCGCTCGGCGGACAATTACTACTATTATTATGCCCACTTGTCAGCGTACGCGAAAGGAATCACGCAAGGCACCATTGTACAGCCCGGTCAGGTGATCGGGTATGTCGGCAGCAGCGGTTATGGCAGACCGGGAACCTCTGGAAAGTTTCCGCCGCACTTGCACTTTGGCGTTTACCGCGACACTGGTGCAAGAGAATGGGCATTCGACCCCTATCCACTGTTGCGACGTTGGGAGAGGAACCCGCAAGTCATCATTTATCCGAAGCGTCCAGTCAAATAATCCTCCGTGCGCTTGTCACTCGGACGCGTGAACAGTTCTGCCGGAGGCCCTTGCTCAACAAGTTCACCGTTCAACAGCAGCGCGGTCAAATCCGCCACACGCGCCGCTTGCTGTAGGTTATTCGTTACCAGTATGATCGTATAGCGGCGCTTTAGGTCTTCAATCAGTTCCTCAATGCGGAGCGCCGACAGAGGATCAAGGGTAAGCGTAGGTTCGTCGAAAATCAGCACGACAGGTTCAATCGCCAGCGCTCGCGCCACACACAAACGCTGCTGTTGACCGCGCGTGAGGGGGCTAACCGATTGGTGCAAAATGGTTTTGACTTCCTCCCAGAGCGAACACAGACGCAGGGATTTTTCCACTTGCTCGCTGATCACGGTCTTATTGCGAATGCCGTTCAATCGAACTCCAGAGGCGACATTCTCAAAAATAGAAAGGGTAGGAAACGGGTTGGGAGTCTGGAACACCATCCCCACCTTGCGCCGGACGATAATCGGATCAAGCGCATACAGATTGACGTCACCAAGCCACACATCGCCCTCCAAGCGAGCGCCGGGCGTCGTTTCATGCAGGCGATTTAGACATCGCACGAAAGTCGTTTTGCCGCTTCCCGTCGGCCCGATAATCGTCGTGACTTGATGCTCGGGTGCGCTCAGTGTCACCCTGTGGAGTACCTGCTGTTTCCCATAAAAAGCCGATAATAGCTCGCTACGCAGCGTATTTCCCATAAACATCTCCTAACGAGCGTCACTATACTCAATCCACTTGGCCAGCATAAAAATAACAAGCGTAAAAATAGTAAGCCCAAGCGCACCCGCATACACCTGCCCTGCAAGCGATGGGCGGGCAGTGAGCGCGTCCCCATAGACGCGCAGTTGCAGGGTCGGAACAGGAGCAAAAACCCCTCGCAACGCGCTGCGACCACCGCCTGCCGTAAACAGCAGCGGGGCGGTTTCGCCAAGCATATGCGCGCTGCTAAACAAGATAGCGGCAACGAGCGGACGCGCAAGCAGCGGCAACGCGATGCGCGTCCACGCCTGGTAGCGCGACGCGCCAATCGCCAGCGCCCCGTCGTGGAACCAGGCGGTGCGCGAACACAGCTTATTTTCCGTTTCCCTGGCAATATAGGGAACTGCCATGACCGCAAGCGCCACGCTTCCCGCCACCAGCGACCGGGATTCCATTGGCGCGACCAGCCACTCGTACACGGCCATGCCGATGAGAAGGGATGGCAGTCCCGACAAAAAATTGGCCACATGGCGAATGACGTTTGCCGTTGCCGTTCCGCGGTCATCACATAGATACAGCCCCAACCCGACGCCAAACGGCACTGACACAACGAGCGACAGCGCCGTCACTTCGGCCGTGCCCGCAGCCGCCAGCGCCACAGACAGGGTGAAAAGTTGACGCCAACCGTTCCATAACACCGCTATCATTATCATAAATAGAGGTAACAAAGTAAAAAATCCCATCCCCATCAAAAAACCGGTGAACCACCTGTCGCGCACCTTGCGACGTTGGATCGCAGCCAACAACACCTCTTCCTTCAAACCGCTCCCACCCGCCTAGAAACACGCCAAACCAGCAGCTTTGACGCGATATAGAACACCGTATACACGAACGCCAAGAGCAAGCCCACCTCATACAACGACGAGCGTAATAATGGCGTATCCGCCGAAAAAAATTGTTTGGCAATCAGACTCGCCAGCGTGTTGCCCGGCGCAAACCAAGAGCGCGACGCGCCATGGGCGCTTCCGATTACGAGAGCGACGGCCACAGCCTCGCCAAGGGCGCGACCGAAACACAAGAATATTGCGCCGATAATCCCAATTCGGGCATACGGCAGTATGATTATGCGAACCTTCTCCGTTCTAGTGGCACCAAGAGCGAGTGCGCCGTCGACAAGTTCTTGCGGAACACTGTCCATCATTTTTCCGACGGTCACAATCAACGTGGGAAGCACCATCACACCAAGTATCAACCCCGCCGCCATCAATCCGGCAGGCATAAAACGCAGCCATGGCGCGAGCGCGAACAGCCCCCACACCCCATACACCACACTGGGAATCACCGACATGACATCGATCAACGCGCGGATGGCCTTCACTGCAAACGTATGTGCAAACTGTGTCAGCAGCAATGCGGTACCGACGCCCACCACGCTGGCGAACACCATGCCGACAAACGAACTGATGAGCGTGCCGTACAGGAAATACGCCACGCCAAACCACCCTTGCGCTGGCACCCAGCGCTCGCCCGCCAAGTGCGCAACAGGATTGGCAATCAGCGTCGGCCACGCTCCCCGAAAAAGAGCAAACCCAACCGCCACAAACAGGGCCACCAAGAATACGGCAAACATAAATAAAAAAGCCACAAACAGACGGTCTGAAGCATGAACGCGCGGCGCTTTCATCCTTTGCTCTCCCTGACAAACTGACATTGGATCGAACAACCATCGCGTTGCTGCCCGTTATTTGCCAACTATCATTAAATCTGATTTTTCCTAGATTGTAAAGGCGGAACCTACAAGTTCCGCCTTGTGTCAGTATTCCGCATCGTGTTCAGGGTGCATGAAACGTCCCAACATGGCTTGTTGCGGCGATTCTTTTACGTCATCTCGCGTGACGCTGTCTTGCGCACCCAAATCCCCCTTGCTTACCCACTCGTCCCCTGCAAGGTCAGCGGGATCCGTTTCCCGAGACCAAGAATACTCCTTCTCAGCTTTCCGCCAAGGCGCATTTTTTTCAACCATGATCACCCCTCCATCGTTTAACATGCCCGCGATGATCGAGTCATATGTGATTCACCTGTCCCATACATTGAATAAAAAATGGACGGTGATGAGCATGGCTGCAAATGTAATGTATGCGCGCATGACTGGCTGGATTTACCTATTGCTTGCAGTGGCAGGATTGTTCGATCGGCACCTGTTTTACGTGCTGACCCTGCCCGTATTGACGACCCTGATCTACCTGATGATCGGATTGTCAAGCCTCACGGCAGCTCATAAAGCCTCTGCAATCGGTCTCATGATCTACAACCTGGTACTCGGCAGCGCACTTGTCCTCTGGGGAATCGCGGGCACCATGCACCCGGAATGGTTTGTGCCTGCACCGCTGCCGCTTGACAACGCACTGCACCTGTTAACGGGGGTATGGGCGTTTTACGGTTTGTTGAGTGTTGCATGGAAACGCAGCAGGTCGGCTAAAGCGAAGCAAGAAGACGCAAACTAAACGGGCACGAACACTTAAAGGAGGGGTATCATGAAAGTCAGAGAACTAATGACCACCGATGTCGTCACCTGTACGCCATCCACGCCCGTTTCTGAGGTCGCCAAAATACTGTTGCAAAACGACATCGGCTCGTTGCCGGTCGTTGAAAACAATCGCTTGACAGGCGTTGTCACAGATCGCGATATCGTCATCCGTTGTATCGCACGTGGCATAGATCCAAGTAAAACCACCGCCAGCGAGTGCATGACGAAGAACCCCGTCACCATCACGCCGAACACGGACGCCCACGAGGCGAGCCGGTTGATGGCCGACGAGCAGGTACGGCGCTTGCCGGTCGTTGAAAACGGCAATCTGATCGGCATGTGTTCGCTCGGGGATCTTGCCGTGGTGGACATTCACGTGAATGAAGCGGGGAACGCATTAAGCGGAATTTCCGAACAGTCCCGCATTCATTAAAAAAACGGCTGCCTGGTTGATCTAGGCAGCCGTTTTTCTTTAGCATCTCAGTTATTGACGTCCCGCCAGTTGCTGTTCTGCCAGCGCCACCAGTTTCCTGGTGATGTGTCCCCCGATTGCGCCGGTGTCACGCGTTGTCATCGTACCCCAGTAACCGTCTTGCGGAGTTTGGATACCAAGTTCGCCAGCCACCTCGTATTTTAACTGATCTAATGCACGGCTCGCGCTCTTCACTAACAGCGTGTTAGACTTTTGCCCTTGTGCCACGCTTACCACCTCCTTCGTGGTACTAGCGTTCCCCGACGGAAGGAGTGTACTCTTGCAACATTTTCCTAGCGATTTTGGATAGGCACGTAATCGCGCCGCTTAATGCCAAGGTAATCCGCGCGCGGGCGGATCAAGCGGTTGTTGCGATACTGTTCCAGCACGTGCGCTGTCCAACCAGAGATACGGCTGACCGCAAAGATCGGCGTAAACAAGTGAATCGGGAATCCCATCATGTAGTACGTTGAAGCCGAGTAAAAGTCGACATTGGGATTGAGGTTCTTCAATTCCTTCACAACGCCCTCGACAACCTTGGAGATCTCATAGTAGGTCGAATCTCCGTTGCGTTCACCCATTTCCTTGGACATCCTGCGCAGGTGTGTCGCTCGCGGATCCTCGGTGCGATAGACGCGGTGGCCAAAGCCCATGATCTTGCGCTTGTCTTCAAGCGCCTTGCGAATCCACGTTTCAGCGTTGTCGAGCGTGCCAATCTCCTTGATCATCAGCATCACCTGTTCGTTGGCGCCGCCGTGCAAAGGTCCCTTGAGCGTACCGACAGCCGAAGTGATCGCGGAGTACATGTCAGATAGCGTAGCCGCCGTGACGCGCGCAGAGAACGTTGACGCGTTCAATTCGTGGTCGGCGTGCAGAATCAGCGCGATTTCAAAGGAGCGATTAATATAGTTATCAGGTTCATTACCAGTTAGCATATAAATGAAATTACCCGCAAAATTGAGCGTCGCATGCGGCGCGATCAGTTCTTGGCCGTTCTTGAACCGCTCAATCGCTGCCACCATCGTGGGCAGTTGCGAAATCAGGCGGGTCGCTTTGCGCACACGCGCTTCGTAGGAACTATTCGCTTCGTCAGGATCGTACAACCCCGCCACAGAAACCAGCGTGCGCAGCATCTCCATCGCGTTGCCCGTTGCGGGCAGTTGCTTCAACGCGTCAATCACCTTTGGATTGAGCGCTCGTTCGGCGCGAAGCCTAGAAACAAACTCATCAAGCTGCGCCTGCGTGGGCAGTTCTCCATTCCACAAAAGGTAAATGACTTCCTCAAACGTACATCCCCCGTTGACCAGGTCGTGAATGTCGTAACCGCGGTAAACAAGCCTGCCTTCCTCACCATCGATAAAGCAGATTTCCGAAGTGGATGCAACGACATCTTCTAGGCCTTCCGAGAATTGTGTTTCTGCCATCCCTATTACCTCCTTGATTCATGTCTGTAGTTTTACATGCACGACAAATCCATGACTATTATACTACTACAAAATAAATCCTCAACCTTTTCAGTGAAAAGGTTTTCAGTAGTTTGCAGTGGTTTTTTCGCTTTCGCTGCCTTTTTAAGGTGCCCGTTTATACCTGCTTCTATGGCTGTCAACAAATGGCTAATCATTCCTCTTCCGCTCGCACTCGTCACTTTGTGAACGAAATTTGGTACAATGGTCATACTTGACAAGATCAGGGAGGTGCGTCATGCATCAGTACTGGTTTTACATCGGTTCCTTCCCGATCCGCGCCTACAGCACGCTGTTTCTGCTTGCGTTTTTGCTCGGCCTTGGCGTCAGCGTGTTTTTTGCGAAGCTGGAAGGCAAGCGCCACCTCGTCGATCACTTGTTGAACCTGGCGCCGATATTATTTATCGGCGGTTTGATCGGTTCGCGCTTCTGGCAGGTGTTTTTCTTCGACTGGCCGTATTACAGCGTCCATCCCGGACAGATCATCGCGATTTGGAACGGTGGATTGTCGATTCAGGGCGGGATTGTGGGCAGCCTGATTGCAGGCTTGATCTATGTGCGTCTAAAGCGTCTTAGCTTTTGGGAGATCGCCGACCTCACGGCACCTGGGATCATGCTCGGGCAGAGTATCGGCCGGGATGCCAACCTGATGAACGGAGATGCGTTTGGTTCGCCGACAGGCGGCCACTTCGGTCTTCTGTATCCGCCGGGCACGCTCGCCTACGCCACCTACGGCAATCACCCGCTGTGGCCGGCAGAGGTGTGGGAAGGTCAGGGCGACGTGATCATTTTCGCGCTGCTCCTGATTCTCAAACAGTGGAAGATGCCGCGCGGATGGCTCTTTTTGATCCAAATCAGCCTGTACAACCTGGAACGCTTTTTCTTGGAAATGCTGCGCGGCGACAGCCCACGGTTCCTGTTCCACTGGGATGCGGCCCAGTGGACAAGCCTTCCGGTCGTGATCATTGCGCTCGCGCTGATGCCGTATCTGATCCATTTGGATAAAAAAAGGCGTCAGACCGAAGCAACAACCGCCCCGTCCTGACACCTGGTATTAACATCATTTAGCCGATTGCTGTGGTCAGCGCCTGATCAAGGTCGGCAATCAGGTCGTCTGCGCTCTCAATGCCGATGGAGAGCCGCACGAGATCAGGCGTCACACCGCTTGCGCGCTGTCCTTCTTCCGACAACTGCTGGTGCGTGGTACTCGCCGGATGAATCACAAGCGACTTCGCGTCGCCCACGTTGGCGAGATGGGAGAACAGCTTGAGCGAGTCGATCAAACGCGCCCCCTCCTGCGCACCGCCCTTGATGCCAAAGGTCAGGATCGCTCCCTGGCCTTTCGGAAGGTACTTTTGCGCGAGTTCGTGATACGGGCTGTTTTCGAGTCCGGGGTAGTTGACCCACGACACACTCGGATGGGAACTCAAGAAACGCGCGATCGCAAGGCCGTTTTCACTGTGGCGCGCCACGCGCAGATGCAGGGTTTCAAGACCTTGCAAGAACAAAAAGCTGTTAAACGGTGCCAGCGCGGCGCCTAGATCACGCAGGAGTTGAACGCGCGCCTTGATGATATACGCCGCCGCACCTACATCGCGGACATAGGTGACGCCGTGGTAACTCGCATCCGGTTCGGACAGTCCAGGGAACTTGCCGTTGTCCCAGTTGAACTTGCCGCTGTCTACGATTACGCCGCCAATCGAGGTGCCGTGGCCGCCGATAAACTTGGTGGCCGAATGCACCACGATGTCCGCGCCGTATTCAATCGGGCGGCAAAGGTACGGCGTTGCAAAGGTGTTATCGACGATCAATGGCACCCCATGGCGGTGCGCGATCCCGGCGAGCCGTTCCAGATCGGCCACGTCGATACTGGGATTGCCGATCGTTTCCACATACAGCGCTTTGGTGCGCTCCGTAAACGCATTTTCAATGCCGTCATAGTCATTGGGTTTCACAAAGTTGACGTTGATCCCCACGCGTTTTAGCGTAACGGCGAACAGATTGTACGTTCCCCCGTACAGATTGGTGGACGAGATCACCTCGTCACCCGCCGACGCGATGTTCAGCAGGGCGAACGTAATCGCCGCCTGACCAGACGCGACCCCGAGCGCCCCCACGCCGCCCTCAAGGTCGGCGATACGCGCCTCGAACACGTCGGTTGTCGGGTTCATAATCCGCGTGTATATATTCCCCGCTTCTTTCAGGGAAAATAAGTTGGCCGCATGTTCCGTATCGCGAAACACGTACGATGACGTCTGGTAAATCGGCACTGCCCGCGAGCCTGTGGCTGAATCGGGCGTTTGCCCGGCGTGGATGGCTCTCGTTTCAAAATTCCAGTTGCTTGACATATAGGTCGTCCCCCTTGGGATAATGTAGGTAAAACAAAAAACCACTTCGAGGGGAAGCGGCCTGCACACAAGACGTTCCCTCTCATCTTCCAGGCTTACGCCTGCTGGAATTAGCACCACTACAGCCAATTGCGCTGTCGGTTGCCGGGCTTCATCGGGCCAGTCCCTCCGCCACTCTGGATAAGAGATGCAAAAGCTATTCGGTTATGGGTGAAAGATAACACAACGCATCCTGTTAAGTCAAGCGTTTTTGATTTTCGTTGACGAGATTTATAATGAGTTAGAGGAGGAATCGAGATGATTGACGACACGCACTGGAACACCCTGCTGGCGGAGGTCACGACAGAAGCGAACACCTACGACAGCCTGACGCCCCCGCTGGTGCAAACCTCCACCTTCACGTTCCCCAGCGCGGAGAGCGGTGCCAGACGGTTTACTGGCGAGGAAGAAGGGTATGTGTATACCCGCCTGTCCAATCCGACGATTCGACTGTTTGAAACGGCAGTCGCCAAACTCGAAGGTGCTGAAGACGGCCTTGCCTTTGGCAGTGGCATGGGCGCGATTTCAGCCGTTCTTATGAATTTGCTAAAAAACGGTGATCATTTGCTTTGCGCGAACGGTCTTTACGGCTCCACGTTTGGTCTGTTAGACATGCTGAACGAGCGGTTCGACATCAGCCACACGCTGTCTCCCCTAGCAAGCGCTCAAGAGATCGAAGCGGCGATCACGCCTAGCACGAAAGCGATCTACTTGGAAACCCCCGTCAATCCCACGCTATCGCTGGTCGACATTGAGCTTGTCGCGAAAACCGCGCACAAACACGGGCTACCTTTGATTGTCGACAACACCTTCATGAGTCCGTATTTGCAGCGACCGCTCTTGCACGGCGCGGACGTGGTGGTACACTCCGCGACCAAGTACTTAGGCGGTCACGGAGACGTCATTGCGGGCGTCGCGGTCGGCAGCAGGGAGTTGATGCAGTCCATCCGCATGACCACCTTAAAGGACATTGGCGCCATCCTTGGCCCCTTTGAGGCATGGCTGCTGCTGCGCGGCATGCGCACACTGGCGCTGCGCATGAACCAACAGGTGCAAAGCGCACAAACCCTCGCTCACTACCTGCTTGCCCACCCCGCCGTGGACAAGGTCTATTACCCAGGTCTTTACGCCAAAGACAAGGCCATCATGGATAAGCAGATGCGTGCGCCGGGCGCGATGATTTCCTTTGAACTCAAGGGCGGGATCGAGGCTGGCCGGCAACTGATGAACCGCCTCCAACGCATCAAACGAGCGGTAAGCCTTGGCGACATCCATACGCTGATTCAGCATCCGGCGACGATGACCCACCTGCTTGTACCGCGAGAAGATCGATTAAAAATGGGTCTTGCGGACGGTCTCGTCCGTTTGTCGGTCGGGATCGAGGACGTGGTGGACCTGCAAAGCGACCTCGCTGCCGCGCTCAGGAGTGATTTATGAACCTTATTTTTTTGGGAACTGGCGCTGGCGCCCCTTCGCGCAAACGCAACGTCAGCGGCATAGTTGTGCGCTTTGACCAGTCGCGGGAAACTTGGCTGGTTGACTGTGGGGAAGGCACGCAGCACCAGTTTCTGCGTGCGCCTGTCAGCGCCGCGCAGGTCACGCACGTGTTACTCACGCACCTTCACGGCGACCATGTTTTCGGCTTGCCGGGTTTCCTCAGCAGTCGCTCCCTGCAAGGCGGATCATGTACTGCGCTGACCATCGTCGGCCCAAAGGGCGCTGAAGAGTTCGTCACGACGACGCTGCGACTCAGTCAGACCAAGCTAGGTTACGGCCTAAATTTTGTCGAATTAGCAAAAGATGGGTTGGCGTTCGACCACCCACTGGCACGCGTGGAGTGCGCGTTGTTGAATCACCCCGTACCATGCTACGGGTACGCCATTTTATTGCCTGACAAACCTGGGCGATTCAACGTGGAAAAAGCTATCGCCGACGGCATTTTGCACGGTCCACATTACGGTCTGCTGAAGCAAGGTCTTACCATCACGCTGGCCGACGGTCGCACTGTCGACGGCAAAGCGTACATCGATCCAACCGTACCTGGGAAAAAAGTCGTCATCCTAGGCGACACCTCGGCATGTCAAGCAGCCGTTAGGCTGGCCGAAGGGGCGGATCTGCTCATACACGAGGCCACATTTTCCCCCGCGGACGCGAAACTTGCGGCTGTGAGTGGCCACTCCACCACACTCGACGCCGTGCAAACCGCCCTTGCGGCTCGTGTCAAGGCGCTGGCACTCACCCATATCAGCGCCCGCTACGACGACGAAAAAACCTCCGCGCTGCTGGCGGAGGCTAAAAGTTTATTGGTCAACACTGTGTTGGCCGAGGATCTTATTCAACTGAGCGTCTGACCACTGCGCGTGACCACTGATTGCATGTCTTGGTACAGCAATTGCCCTGCTAGTGCGTGTCCTTTCGTATTCGGGTGCCAACCGTCTGCCATGTACGGCACATAGGTTTGGTGATGGTCGGCAAGGTAGGTTTTCATCTGGTTGAACACATCAAACACGTACACCTGACTGCTGGGGAACGTGTTCGCGATCGCCATTTCCGTGTTCACCATTTGCGGTTCCTGTGTCTTGTACTGTGTGTAGGAGGCACGAGTAACGGGAGGGGTGACAACAAACACCTTGGCGTGAGCCGCGATCGCCAGAGCAATCTCCGTCTTGATCTGCTGCTTGTATACATTCATCGGCGTGTGAGCGCTCAGATCGTCCAATGCGCCCCAAGCGAGTACCACCACCTGCGGGTTAATGCTTTTCAACCATGCGAGGTACTCACCCTCAATTTTGACGACCGTGTCGCCCGCTTTCGCCTGATTGACCAAATCAAACTTGACGTGTTCCGCGCTAGACAACGAAGCAAACGCCCGCTTCAAGTACCCGCCGCCAGAAGGGTCGTCCCAGCCTTCTGCCACCGACGATCCGATCGACATCACCCTGACGGTGGAGCCTGCCGCTAATGAAAACCCCTTGGCCTCCGTCACCCCCGTGCCGCCTAACAGCGACGCAAAACTGTTCCACTTTGCAAACACGATCACCAGCAAGAGCACGATCCAAACATATGTCCACCTGAATTTCAAAAGAAAATCACTCCAATGATCAACGGATTACCTTGCTCCGCACGCCAATACCGCTTCCTTCAGGCGATGGCGCTGCACCTTCCCCGTCGGCCCCGCCGGAATGGCCTCGACGACATGATACTCTTCCGGACACTTGTAAGCCGACAAGGATCTTCTGCAAAGCGCGTTGACCGCCTCCACCAAGCCAGACTCATCGAGATGCCAAGGCTCCACCACCAAGAACGCAGCGACGCGCTCGCCGTGCAACTCGTCGGGAAGGCCAATCACCGCCACCGACCTGATGCCATCGTGCTGACTGATCACATCCTCCACTTCACGCGGACTGATCTTTTGCCCAGCGCGGTTGATCATTTCCTTTTTTCGGCCAGTGATATACACATACCCGTCTTCGTCGACATGCCCGAGATCGCCAGTATAAAACCAGCCGTTGCGAAAACTGTCCTTGCCTTCGTCGCCGTAGGCATAATGCCGAATCACGCTGCGTCCCCTGATTGCAATCTCGCCGCGCTCGTGAGCGGCGACCACACGACCATCATCGCCCACAATTTGCAATTCGACGCCTGCCGGTAACCCAACCGATCCGAGCTTTCTCTTGCCTGGCGGCAGGGGATTCACACACACCTGACTTGCCGCTTCCGTAATCCCGTACGATTCAATGATCGGCACGCCAAACCTCGATTCAAACCGCTTTGCGTAAAGCATCGGCAACGGTGCCGACGCCGAACGCACAAACCTCAGCGAGGCGGGCACAGGGTGCGTTTCGGCAACTCTCAATTCAGCGGTCTTCAAGAGGATGCCGATGACCGTCGGCACCGCCGAAATCCACGTCACCTGATGACGCTCTACCGTTGACCAGAAACGCGAGGCGCTGAACCTTTCCTCAATGATCAGACTGCCGCCAGAAACGATCGTCGATAAGAGCGCAACCACTTGCGCATTGATGTGAAACAACGGCAAAAAGCAGTAGGTAATGTCAGTAGCGGTAAGCTCGTGAGTCGCGATCACCTGCGTCACAGTGGCGAACACCTGGGCGTGCGTTAACGCGACGCCTTTGGGTTGTCCGGTCGTGCCAGACGTAAACAGCAAAATCGCGTTCGTTTGTTCGTCTGGCGCTTGCCACTTGCCAGGTGGACCGTTCAGCTTCGCAATACGCTCCACCTTCATCGCGTCACCGGGCTGAAATGTCGCGGCGATCGAAACCATGAACTGTAGCGAAGGCAACTGTGTCAGGTCAATCCGCGCCAGTATTCCATCACCGACAAACGCCCCCCTAGCCTCCGCCCTTGTGCCCACCTTCAACAACTCAGGCTCCGGCATCGCGGGATTGATCGGAACCACCGTCGCGCCGTACTGAATAAGCGCCAGATAGATCGCGACAAAAACATACGAGTTCTCTTTGGCGAGCAAGATCTTATCTCCAAGTTGCACGCCTTGCGCACGTAGCAAGGCCTTGATCGCCTTCACATCAACCATCAGTTCCTGATTGCCAAGCATCCGTTCGTTATAAAAAACCGCTTTATTGTCGCCGTTTTGCAGGCGAGTTTCTATGCTATGGCTGAGTTCGGACACGCTGATCGCCCTTCCCATATGTTCTCTATGATCCTCTAACTTTGACAGCGACATCTTAAAATCGCCTTAATGCAGTGCAGGCAGTCGCACCCCTTAAGATGTTTTTAAATCTGCCCGACTACTATCTAGCCAATCAGAGGAGGTCAGATCGCTTTTATGAAAGAACACTTATATGAGATTGACTTGATGAGAGCCTTCATTATTTTGGGCGTTATCTGCGTTCATAATGTTTCGTTTTATAACGTTTTCAACCCCGGTTTTTCAACACCCAACGCCATATTGGACATGTTGCTAACCGCACTTCACTTTACCCGCGAATCGTTTATGTTCATCACGGGACTGGTTCTTTTTATCACGTACTACCGCAAACCGTTTAAGGCGACGATGTTTTGGAAAAAACGCTTCCTTCTGATCGCCATCCCTTATATCTTTTGGACGATTGCATACATCCTGTTTGCAGGCACCTACTTACAACACTTTGATTGGTCGATACCCAATTTACTGGGGATGATCGTGAAGTCGCTAGTGACAGGCAACCAGTTCTTTCTGTACTACCTGTTGATCTCGATGCAGTTGTACGTGATATTCCCGCTTTTCGTTATGATGATGAAAAAAACGACAAACTGGCATGTTTGGATTCTGATCGGCAGCTTTTTTCTTGAGTTGTTTTTGATGTGGCTGAACAGCGGCTACTTGCAAAACCTGAACATTTCGCATTTTCCGATCGTCCTCAAGTGGTTGATTCAATACCGCGACCGCAACCTGATCACGTATCAGTTCTGGTTTATTTCCGGAGCCTTCATCGCCATTTATTACCAAACGATTCGGGGCTATATCGTCAAACACACGCGGCTGTTCGTCTGGTCGTTTCTCGCAATGCTGGCCGCGTTATGGATTCACTTCGCCATCACCCGGCTAATCCTGCATGTGGATTACTCGATGTCGAACCTGGTGTTGCAGCCGTTCATGATTCCTTACAGCATGGCGACGACCATCGTTTTGTGGAGGGCTGGCATCGCTTGGGCCGATAACCGGCACAGGGCCTCGCTGCGCTGGTTCAGTTCGTTCGTCAAATTCGTGGCCGCCGCATCGTTCGGCGTTTTTCTGGTACACCCTTTCGCACTGCATTTTGTCGAAGTGTTCGTGTACCACGTCCACCCCAACACAGCAATGCGCATGGTCTTGTTGCCGCTGTCGATCCTGTTCGTATATGGGGTTTCTATTGTCCTCTCCAACTGGATTGGGAAAATTCCGATGATCAGCTATGTAGTGGGACAAAAAAGCAAACTGCCGAAGCTCAGTTCCAATTTGTCCCGCAGTCTGTGACGGTGATACAAGCGGCGCCTCCCATCTGGGAGTGTGCGCCGCTTTTTTTTGTGGTATGTTCATCATGAGGTGAGTTGGTTGCGAATTTTGATCGTGGAAGACGAGGTTAAACTCGCGCAAGCCCTGGTTCGACTCGTTAGCGACGAGCAGATTCTTGCCGATGCGGTGTACGATGGCGAGGAAGGGCTGCACCTCGCAACGAATGTCCCTTATGATGCGATCATACTGGATCGCATGCTGCCTGGCATCGACGGGATTCAGGTGGTTGAGCGATTGCGCCGAGCTGGCATTACCACGCCGGTATTGCTGTTGACCGCGAGAGATTCGATCGCAGACCGCGTCGCGGGCTTAAACGCCGGCGCGGACGATTACCTGATCAAACCATTTGCCACCGAAGAGTTGGTTGCACGAATTTACGCCCTGACCCGTAGACCCAGCGAATTCGTGACCGATCACCACCTGGAATTTGACACCCTCCAGCTCGACTTGCTAACGCGTACGGTGACGAGCGGCGCAGAGGCATCGGTCGTACTTTCCCCTAAAGAAACCCAAATATTGGAAATGCTGATCCGCCATGCGGGACAAGTTCTGACGCGCCAGCAGTTGATTGACCATGTGTGGGGGTACGAGACCGATGTGCTGGAAGGCGTTCTCGACACCTATGTCCATCACCTGCGTAGGCGACTCGGCAGCATTCGCGGCCCCGTCATCCAGACGGTGCGCGGGGTCGGTTACATCCTCAAAAAGGCTGAACCGCAATGAACATTAGCAAAACCAACGACACCTTCCGATCGTTGCGGATCAAGCTTTCCATGATTATCATCGCTACGCTGGTGGTCATTTGGGTCGTCCTGCTCGGCCTTGTGTACATGATGATGGCCAAACAGTTGTTTGAAGCGGTTGATAACCAGTTACTGAACTTTGCGACACGCACGATTCACAATCACATGTCTACTTCGCCTTCGGCGAACACAGGTGTGAATGACAGCAAATACAATTACACCCTTTGGCAAAAAGTTCCTGGTACGACAGTCAATTTCAGCGATTTTATTGACGGCAACCCTTTTGTCAGCGCCAACAACATTTATAAAAACGCTAACGGCAGTCCTGATGGCGTATTCAAAACCATCCAAATTCAGGGCATCCCGTACCGTGCGTTTTATGCCATCGTTCACTTCCGCAAAGGCGATTTTCTCATCCGCGTCGCCACTCCCACCGCCGCAACAGACACCACACTGTCAAACCTTTTGTCGACGCTGGGGACTGTTGGCTTTTTCGCGCTCATCGTTACCATCCTCATCAGCCTATACATGTCTGCGCGCATACTGGAACCATCGATCCGATCATGGGATCGACAACAGCAGTTCGTCGCCGACGCCTCCCATGAACTGCGCACCCCGCTCGCCATCATTAAAACCAACCTAGAGGTGCTGCTGCGAAGTCCCAGCCACACCATCGAAAGCGAACTGCAGTGGCTTGGCAACGCCTACTCCGAGGTGTTGCGCACCACCACGCTGCTGGAAGACCTATTGACGCTCGCCCGCGCCGATTCCATGGAAATTTTATTGGAACGCGCGGAGGTAGACCTTAAAGCGCTTTTGTACGAAGTGGCGGAAACGGTTCACCCGATTGTGGAGGAGCAGCAAAAAACCATGCAGATTGAAGCGCCAGAATTCCCTTGCCGCACGATGGGCGACAGCAAGCGCCTGCGCCAACTGCTCTTAATTCTCGTCGACAACGCACTCAAATACACCAACACGGGCGCCACCATCACTTTGCAACTCGGGTGTGAAACGAACTTCGCGCAAATCAACGTCAGAGATACGGGAGTAGGAATTCCGCCCAACCAGTTGCCGAAAATTTTTGACCGATTCAAGCGCGGGGACAGCAGTCGCCACCGGGAGAATCAGGGTAGCGGACTGGGGCTTTCGATCGCCAAGTGGATCGTTGACGCCCACCACGGCAACATCACCGTCACCAGCACCGTGGGGAAAGGAAGCGTGTTTAGCGTCAGATTGCCGTCATAAACTCGGACACTGCTTGCCAGTACAGTTCTGGCGCCTCCAGATGGACATTGTGTCCGACGCCCTGCATCCGGGCGTGTCGGGCATCCTTGATCCGTTCTTGCATCAACTCTGCAATTTGAGTAAATTTTGCGTCTAATTCGCCTGTGACAAGGAGGGTAGGAACACGGACTGCGGCAAGTTCACGCCACAACGACGGCTGACTGCCGGTGCCCATACCAAGTAGGCTGTTGCCAAGCCCCACTTTGCGCTGCGAACAGCGGACGTCACGTTGACGCTGGCGCACCTCGTCTGGCAAATCCCCCTGCGACTCAAAAAGCGGAATTCGTTCCCATTCATCGATAAAATTCCTCACCCCGAGCGTTTGGATTCGTTTCGCGAGTACGGCGTCGCTTAAGCGCCGCGCGATCTGCTCCTCTGGCGCCGCAAGCCCAGGCGACGCGCTTTCCAGTACTAGTCCGCGCAAACGCGCAGGTCGCGCCACCGCATACGACAGCGCCACCCGCCCGCCCAGCGAGTACCCGATCAGGATCATCGAGCCAATTCCGAGTTGTTCCAGTACCGCCTCCAGATCCGACACTTGTTCCTGCATCCGGTAACGCTCTGGCCGCTCCGAGTCCACTTCCAGCACCGTCTGACCATGGCCGAGCAGATCGAACGCATACCATGGCTGATGCACCTCCACACGCGTCGCAAAGTCTGCCCATTCGCGCGAATCGCCCGTAAACCCGTGTAAAAACACCAGGGGCACGCCGTCGCCGGACGACTCAAAACGCACGCGCACGCTGGCGCCGCGCACGCATACGCTAGTTTCCTGCGCCAAGGCCGTCACCCCATGCGCGAATCGCATCTGCGCACACCGCCAGCACCGACTGGTGCAGGCGCACATTTTCAGCGCGATCCGTGCGAATCTCAAACACACGCAGTCCCGCTTCGCTGCTCGCCGCATCCACAAACCTGCGCAGCGACGCCCACGAGGAGAATCGCTCGTAACGTCCGCCATAATTCTCAACCACAGCCTGAAAGTCAAGCCCGTGCGACGTGGAAAAGTAATCGAACACATCCGGTTGCGTCGCTTGCGGCAAAAAGGAGAAGATCCCGCCGCCGTCATTGTGGATCAAGATGACGTTCAGGGGAACGCCGTGCATTTTCGTGATCAGCAGCGCGTTTTGATCGTGGAAAAACGATACGTCCCCAATCACCAAAAACACGGGCGCTTGATTCGCCGCGCTGACACCAAGCGCACTCGACACCACGCCGTCGATCCCACTCGCGCCGCGGTTTGCGAACACGCGAAGAGGGCGATCCAACACGGGAAAGAACGAATCCAGATCGCGCACCGGCATGCTGTTGCCCGCAAACACCACGCTGCCTTGCGGCACCGCCTGCGCCAGTTCCAGCCACACCCGACCTTCAAACACATCCGCCAATTCCCCTACCGACCGCGCCAACGCCACGCGCGTCACTCGCGCGAGGCTGTGCCAGCGCGCCGCAAACGCCTCGTCGCCTGCTGGCACTCCCATCCGCAAAAGTCCTGTCGCCACCACCTGCGGATCAGTCTGCCATACGTCCGTCGCCGTAAAAAACGGATCCTGCCACAAGTCGCTACCGTCGATCACCACCTGCCGCGCCGAGGTCAGGCTCGCCAGGTACTGCCCCAGCGTTTTTGACGTCGGCGTTTGACCGACGCGCAGCACGATGTCGGGCATGAGCGCCTGCCGCACGGGGTGAGTGGGCGAATACGCCATGATCGCTCGCAAGCTCACATCGTAATCGGCGATGACCCACTTCGACGCATTCCTTACCGTGCGCAACTGTGAGAGCGGGTCGGCCAAAAGCGGATAGCGCAGCGCCTCCGCCAGCGCCAGCAGCGACTCAGCGACGCCCACCTCATCCTGCGGCCCGCAAACGATCAGCCCACGCGTAGACGCCTGCAACACAGCGGCAAGCCCGGCTAAATCCGCCTCCGCCAGCGTCAGCCTGCCGACATGCACTTGACGCGCCCCACCGTATTCCTGTTGGCGCACATCCGTAGGCGGCAACAATGGTTCACGAAACGGCCAGTTAATGTGTACCGGCCCCTTCGGTTCACTGCCTGCAAGCGCCGTCGCACGCGTCGCCGTCCACCTGGCGTGCGCCAGCAATGGCGCCTGCACACCCGGTACCGGCATTTGGATAAAACGCTTGACAAAGGTGCCGAACATGACACCTTGATCCACCGTTTGATTGCTGCCCACCCCCTGTAGTTCGGGCGGACGATCCGCCGTCATCACCAAGAGCGGCACCTGCGTGTGGTAGGCCTCGATGATCGCGGGAAAAAAATTCGCGGGCGCCGTCCCTGAGGTACACACCAACACCACCGGCTCACGACACGCGCGCGCGACTCCATACGCAAAAAAACCAGCCGAGCGCTCGTCGAGTACCGTCCACACCTTGATCTGTCCGTGCCTCGCAAACGCAATCGTCAGCGGCGTTGAGCGTGAACCTGGCGCGATCACGGCGTGGCGAACGCCCGCCTCGTACAGTGCCCTAACAAACTCCAGCACCGCCTGCAATCCCGCGTTATATTCCGTCACCGCCACCCCCCTCACTCCAGTTCCGATTCAACGCCAAGCGCCGCCTTCATCGGGGCGAGCTTCCATGTTGTTTCTTCCCATTCCGCAGCCGCGTCCGAATCACCGACGATCCCAGCTCCCGCGTACAACTCCGCGCGATTGCCGTGCAGTAGTCCCGAACGCAGCGCGACGACAAAGGTGCCATTCCCATCTGCGTCCATCCATCCAATTGGCCCCGCATAATACCCCCTATCGATCGGTTCGCGGGCGGCGATGACCTTTGCCGCCGAGTCCTTCGGCAACCCCGCTACGGCGGGCGTCGGATGCAGGCATGCCACCAGATCAAAAAGCGTCTTGCCCGCCAGCAGTTCTCCGCGAATCGGCGTGTGCAGGTGTTGCACATGAGTGAGTCGGCGCAGCTTCGGCGCGGACGGTGCGCTGACCTGTGCCACGCCTGCGACCGCAGCGAGGACGCCCGTGCGCACAAGGTCGTGTTCGTTCAAGTCTTTCGCGCTGTGCAGGAGTTTTTCACCCCATTCATCGTCTTCGTAATCCGTTCGTCCGCGCAAAGCCGTACCCGCCAGGCAGTCGATCATCACCTGTTGACCGCGCGTTTCCACAAGTCGCTCCGGCGTCGCGCCGACAAACTCCGTATCCTGATGGCGCCAGTAAAAGCTAACGCTCGTCGGATTGGACGTTTTTAGGTTTTGTATCGCCGTCAGCGCGTCAAACCCGTCAAACGATTGCAGAACCACGCGCCGCGCCAGCACCGCCTTTGCCAGCTTCCCCGCGCGAATCTCCGCAACGGTCGTGCGCACGGCAGTCGTCCACGCATCCGCTTGCGTCGATTCCGCGCTGATTACTGACGGTTGATCGCGGACACCATCCGTTTCCCGTTCTACATCACCCATTGTCGCCAGTTCCTTTTGCAACTCCCGGTAGGCTTCATGGGAATTGGTGTCCTTGTTCACGCGCACGCTCACGATCAGCAGCACACGCCCGCCTTCTTTGACCCACTGCCACCGCGGCCACACCCACAGACCATCTGGCCACGCGCTCCATGCGCCGCTACGCTCTCCTCCCGGCGCAAACGCGAATCCGCCGTAAAACAGCGGACTGGCCAGGGCATCGCCCGCTTTGCGATGCAGATCCCCGGCAAATGCCGCCCGCGCCTGCGCAATCGCATCGCGTCCCTGCAATTCGTGCGTCGCCACACTCCCCGCGCTAAGCAACTCAATATTCCGCAATGGATCGTGAACGTAAAATACCGCGCCGAGCGCCCTCGCCCGCCGTACCATATCGAGATCCGGAAACGCCCCCATCACCGGCAGCGCCACCACGGCGATCTTGTCCGTCCCCGCCGCTTTCGCTTCTGCGATCGCTTCCTCGAACACACCCAAAACACGCTGCGCGTACACGAGAAAGTTCATCATCAACGAGCCGATCGCATCTACAGCCATTTCACCAGTTCCCTTCGCAACAATTTTCCCGCCGCATTGCGCGGCAGTTCGTCCGCAAACCGAATCTGTCGCGGCACCTTGTATTTCGCGAGCCGCATCGAGAGGTAAGCGCGAAGCTCGTCCTCCGTCAATTCCACACCGGGTTTAAGGCGCACAACCGCAAACGGCACCTGACCAAACTCCGCATCCAATGTACCCGCGACGCCCGCCTCAAGAATCGCCTCGTGAGCATGCAGCACCGCTTCAATTTCGGCGGGATACACATTCTCGCCACCAGAAACAATCAGGTCACTGCGCCGATCCAGCACATAGAGGTAGCCGTCGTCGTCCATGTAACCGATGTCGCCCGTGTATAACCAGCCGTCTTGAATTGCTTTCCTTGTCACCTCTGTGCGCCCGTAGTACCCCTTGACAACCGTCGGTCCCTTGATCAAGATCTCTCCTGGCTGCATGGGAAGTTGTTCGTGCCCGTTCGCGACAATTTTGATTTGGTTCATGAACAGCGGCTGTCCCGCAGAACCGATTTTGCGCAGACTGTCTGCCAGCGACAGCGTTGCCGCCTGCGCGTTCGACTCGGTCAGTCCGTAGCTGAACTGCACCGGCACCTGCAACCTGACGCACTCGTCCAGTAACGCACGCGGCGCTGATCCGCCGCCAAGCAACACCGCCCGCACCGACGGAGGAAATCTTTTCAAATCCAACGCCAAAAGGCGCTGCAACATGACCGCCACCACGGACAACAGTGTCACTCCGTGGTGTTGCAGCGAAGCACACACTCGATACTCGTCAAACTGATCATGGATCTCGACCGCCGTGCCATAGATAAGGCTGCGCATCAAGACGGCCAGCCCGCCCACGTGAAACAGCGGCATTGGGATCAACCACCGATCACTCGCCACAATGCCGAGCCGCAAGGCCGAGCCGTACGCGCCCCAGAGGTGGTTGCCATAGGTAATCAACGCACCCTTCGGGAACCCGGTCGTACCGGACGTATAGACAATCGCGTGTACCTCGTCCAAGTCAACGCTCTTCCTGATCACGGGACTGGCCATCGATTGCCAAAATTCGCCCTGCAACAGCACAGCCTGTGGTGACGATGCCACCTCTGTCAGTGACGATACCACCTTCGTCAGCGCCGACGCCTGTACCGCAAGACCATTATAATTCGCATCCGTCAACACCACACGCACGCCTGCGTCGCGCAACTGCCACGCGATCTCGCTTGCCGTCAGTCGCGTATTGAGCGGCACGACGACTGCATTCATCTGCATCAGCGCGTGCAAGGCCGCAGCAAACACTAAACCGTCGCGCGCTAAGAGGGCGACACGATCCCCCGCCGTAACGCCCCACTCCACCCGCAAGCGTCCGGCCAACTCACCCGCAATCCCGTAAAGATCACGATACGACCAAGTCACACCCGCAAATTCAATCGCCGTGTCTAATGAACTTCTTTTCAGGTACAACCAGTCCGGCAACACTGTCACCAAAACGCCCACTCTTTTCTGCGCAGGTTAAGGAAGCCTCGGATACTTTGAAAAGTCAGGCGAACGCTTCTCCAAAAACGCCGTCTTCCCTTCACGCGCCTCGTCTGTCATGTAAAACATCATGGTGGCGTCACCCGCCATTTGTTGCAAGCCGGCAAGTCCGTCCGTATCGACGTTAAACGAGGCCTTCAGGAAGCGGATCGCCATCGGACTTTTCGCAAGAATCTCCTGCGCCCACGCGACCGCTTCCGCCTCCAGGCGGTCGACCGGCACCACTCGATTCACGAGTCCCATCTCCAGCGCCTCTTTAGCCCCGTACTGACGACACAGGAACCAAATCTCTTTCGCCTTCTTGATGCCCACCGTGCGCGCCAGTAGACCCGTCCCGTACCCTGCGTCAAAACTCCCGACGATCGGTCCTGTCTGGCCAAACACGGCGTTGTCCGCCGCAATCGTGAGATCGCAAACAAGGTGCAGGACGTGTCCGCCGCCAATTGCGTAACCGGCCACTGCCGCGATCACGGCTTTCGGCAACAGGCGGATCTGCCGTTGCAGATCCAGCACATTGAGCCGCGGAATCGTATCGTCCCCGACATACCCACCGTGCCCCCGTACGCGCTGATCGCCCCCGGAACAGAACGCCTTCTCCCCCTGACCGGTAAGGATCACCACGCCCACCTCGGCGTCGTCACGCACACGCGCAAACGCATCCATCATCTCTTCGACCGTCTTGGGACGAAAGGCATTGCGCACCTCTGGTCGATTGATCGCGATCTTCGCAATCCCCCCCGCCTTTTCATATAAGATATCTGTGTATTCTTTCGCCGTCTTCCATTCGATTGTCAACTTGAATACTCCCCTCTGCAAAAAAAATAGACCGATCAGTCTGTTCGGATCGAGTATAGCAGACTGATCAGTCTGCAACAAGCGCCGTGATGAACGGACGAAAGTGCAAAAAAGCCAGGGACGAAAGTCCCTGGCAATCGTATCTTAGGAGGATTCAGAAACACTAGTGAAGTTAGTTGACTGCGTTGATGTAGCCTTCCATATACCCAACGTGCGTCATCGAGTAACTGGTCATGCCGCCGTCGCACTTGATCTCGCACTGCCACTTGTACTTGCCTGCCAGATCG
>JAJZCL010000110.1 GCA_021846165.1 Bacillota bacterium
ACGCCGATTTTGCGGCGGGAGGGCTGGATCATCAACCGGAAGCGCGTCAGTCGTTGTATGCGGGAAATGGGAATTGCAGGCGTATGTCCAGGACCGAACCTGAGCAAGCGTGATCAGCAGCATATTTTTGCTGAGCGATTCTGGCGAACGATCAAGTATGAGGAAGTCTACACGAAAGAGTACGCCAGCCCACGCGATGCAAGAATCAACATTGGGCAATTGATACACAGAGATCATCACGAGCGACCACATCAATCACTGCGGTATCATACACCAGCAGAAATTTACCTGAAAGGGATGAAGCCATCAGATCCAATCCCTGTAAAGCCAAAAGTTGTAATTGAGCAGGTGCCCGCATAACCCATCGCACAAACCTGTAGTTAGGGTCGAATCCACAAATTCGTGGCTTCAACCACTACCATCCAGCGTGGGAGGTGATGCACCTTCTGTCAAGGCTGGAATGCGTACCCTGACAGACTGACTTGGGTGTCGCTTAGCAAAGCAAAAATATTGTCTTGACAATTGGAACCACCATAATTTCGTTTTCGTGAGAACTTCAGTCGTCATTTTCAATCCCCCTTCGCCTCCGTTATAATGTCAAATTCACACTTAATCAATTGTGTTCACTTTACGGTATGCCGATAATGTTCTTCATGTATACTATTATACACTATTAAACATCTATTTAAATATTAGAGTTAACTACCATAAATTTCTCTTCATTAATGCATCGAGATCCATTTTCGAATTCGTTGCCATCAAAGTATTCGTCAAAAACACACTAATTTATCTTTGAGATACGGTCGTTATATCTTGCGTGCGTCGAACAGGCAACCACAGAAATATTTCAATCATTCTAACAAAATTCTAAAACTTTCACCCCATACTCCAAAGTGTTAGAAGTTCATTGAACAACCAAGGAGGTCATGATAATGAAACGCACGAAAATGATTTCATTAACTAGCGCAATGACAGTAGTCGCTTTGACACTCGGCAGCACATTCGCTTTTGCCGCAACCAGCAGCAGCAGTTCTGCTCAGACGGTGGGCACCAATCCGCCGTCAGCGATCGGGCAACCGACTAGCGGACAAAACACTCAACACCCGCAACCCCCTCGATTAGTAAGTCCTAAAGAACTGGCGATCGCATTAAACATCAGCGCCAGCACGTTAAAAAGTGATTTGCAAAGCGGTATGTCCATTCTCGACATCGCGACCAAGCAAGGAATCGACCCATCGACGCTGGAGCAAACGTTGACCACCTATGTAAACAATCAAATTCAGAGCCTTATTACGAGAGGCAAAATGACTTCGACGCAAGCATCCAATGCGGAAGCGAGGTTTGCCCACAACTTACCCACCATGCTGGCGCACAAGGGATTGCCACCACGTGCGCCGCAAGGCGCAGGCGCGGGTGGCACGGCTCAAGGCGCGGGCGGCGCACCTCAAGGCGCGGGCGGCGCAGCCCAAGGGTCAAACAGCGGTGGTCAACTCAGACGTCCACCAAGTTTGGTTCCACCCAAAGAAATGGCGACCGCGTTGAACATCAGCGCCAGCACGCTGGGAAGCGACTTGCGAAGCGGCATGTCCATTCTTGACATCGCGACAAAGCAAGGAATCGACCAAACAACGCTAGAACAAACGTTGACCACTTACGTCAATCATCAAATTCAGAGCCTAGTTTCGAGCGGCAAGATGACTTCAACGCAAGCTTCGAATGCGGAGAAAAGGTTTTCCACTAACTTGCCCACCATGCTATCCCACAAAGGCTTTCCACCGCGTGGACCCCAAGGCCAACATGGCGGCGCACCTCAAGGCGCAGGCGGCGCACCTCAAGGCGCAGGCGGCGCACCTCAAGGCGCGGGCGGCGCACCTCAAGGCGCAGGCGGCGCACCTCAAGGCGCAGGCGGCGCACCTCAAGGCGCGGGCGGCGCACCTCAAGGCGCGGGCGGCGCACCTCAAGGCAACTGATTTGCACGGTTCGCCGTATCTGTTGCAACATCGGAAACGGCGAACCTATTTTTGAGATGGGTGCGAAGTTAGGTCGCAGATGATTAGGGTCAGCGTTATGATAGAACCAAATCAATGTCGAATGGGATCGACGTTAAGTTAGAATGGAGGAAAGCGATGAGAGTGCTGGTCGTGGAGGATGACGAATCTATTTTACAGGCAATCATTTCCGCGCTTGACGGTGAAGGGTATGATGTGGACCAAGCGACGACCGGTAGCGACGGCGTCTGGCTTGCTACAGAGCAGTCTTACGACATCGTCTTGCTCGACATCACACTTCCCGATCTGGACGGGCTGGAAATCACGAAACGGATTCGCAAGCAGGCTCCTGATACGCCCGTCATTCTCGTTACGGCAAGGGATGCGGTGGAGGATCGCGTACGTGGCCTGGACGTCGGCGCCGACGATTACGTCGTCAAACCATTCGCAATCGTTGAACTGCTTGCCCGCATACGCGCGGTTTTGCGCAGGCAAGGCGTTCTAACCGATGATGGCACGCTCCAGTATCGTGGGATTGCACTTGATCCCGCCCACCACACCGTGACGTTTGAGGATAAAAACATCGCGCTCAGTTCCACGGAGTTTACGATGATGGAGTTTTTCATCACCAACCGCGAACGAGTACTCACACGCGAACAGTTGTTTGAGAGGGTGTGGGGATTCGACTCTGATGCAAGCGAACGGGTCGTGGATGTCTATGTACATTACTTGCGGCGCAAACTGGCGACTATTGGTTGCGAAGACTATATCGTTACGCAGCGCGGTGTTGGATTTTCCTTACAGAAAGAAGGCAGTTGATGTTTCGGCAAACACGTTGGCGCCTTGTGCTTTGGAATTCACTGGTGGTGGCGAGCATACTGGCCGTATTTTCGATTTCCATATATAGTTACTTAAATTTCCAATTAATCGCTTCCGTCGATAAAACGATGCGCCAACAGTTGCAACCTGTCATCAATTCGGTGGAACAAGGTCACCGACCGCCAATCATCGCCGGTGCCGTCAAATCGCGTTCCAAGGCTGGCAACGCAATGCCGGACAGACCCCGATTATCGCCGTTAAACAGCCAACCGCTCGGCGTACTCGTGTGGCAGCTTAACGGAAGTTTGGCATTTCCCGCTCCGCACTACCTCACCAACGCAGAAGTGCGTCAACTACAAACGCTGGCTCGACCACACCCCCCAGTCACTGTCGTCATCCAGCAACAGCGCATCCGCGTCGCCATGATTCCGATCATGGTCGTCAGTAACGGCAACCCACTTCTGGTCATGGGATTCCGCAACATTAACGGCGTACTCGAAACCTTGCAGGAACTGCGTTTCCTCACGATCACTGGTCTATTAATCGGCGTCGGCGTTTCTTTTGTAATGGGAATGATCCTCGCCAATCGCGCACTCGTGCCCATCCGCAAAGCATGGGACAAGCAAGTGCAGTTTGTGGCGGACGCTTCGCACGAACTGCGCACACCGTTAGCTGCCATTCAGGTCAATGCGGAAACCCTGCTCGGTCAGACCGTCTCGCTTTCAGACAGCCAGGCACGTGCCGCGCATGGGATTTTTGCCGAATCAAGACGACTTGGCCGACTCCTGGATCACTTACTTTCCTTAGCGCGTTCAGACGCGAATACCGCCCAGCTCGCCCTCCAGACAACCGACTTAACGGCACTGACGCGCGACATCGCGGAGCAGTTTGCGCCGCTTTGCGAATCGGTCGGCATGGAGTTTGTCGTCCATACAGACGAAGAGATCGCCGCCAACATCGACCCAGAACGCATGCGCCAGGTACTGTTCAACTTGCTCGACAACGCGCGCAAGTTTACACCTGAAGACGGCACGATCACGCTTTCCTTGTCAGCGGGACGACGCGCCGTCGAGTGGCGCGTGACCGATACGGGATCGGGCATCAACGCGATCGATATTCCGCGCATCTTCGATCGATTTTACCAGGGACACGCCAGCCATACCACGAAGAGCGGTTCAGGACTCGGTCTTGCGATCGTCAAGTGGATCGTGGAGGCACACGACGGCACCGTTCAGGTGCGCAGTCAGCCAGGTGTGGGATCAGAGTTTACGGTCACGATCCCCTTCACTCACGAATCGCCACATCGCTTCGATGTCATCCCTCATCAACAGCAACAGCGCCTGTAGAATCGCCTCACCTTTTTCTGCCGTCGCCGCCGCAGCATGACCGGAAAACGCGTCAGGATACATGATCGCGCCGCCGTTTTTGACTTTTAAGTTGCGTGGATACTTTACCACGTGGTTTGCCGCTTGTTCGATATCGACAAGGCAGGGGTCAATCGCCATCAGCAGCGAAGTTTCATCCTCTCCAGCATGACCGATTTCGGGCGCAATCTTGATGATCGCGTCTCGGTAATCTGCCCACCAGTTGATCGTCAAAACACGAGCGCCTAGATCCGCCAGTTTTTCGGCCACCGTCGTCAACCCAGGCATGTTCCCACCGTGTCCATTGAAAAGAACGATATTGCTCAGTCCGTTTTTGTAGAATCCTTTCCCGACTTCATACACATAACTCGCAAACACTTCGCTAGGTACGTCGATGGTACCAGGAAACGGCGCCAGTCCCCAGGAATGTCCGTAGGGAATTTCTGGGGCAATGAGCAACCGTTCGCCGAACAAACCATCAAGTCGCCTGGCAAACTCCCTCGGTATCAGCATGTCCGTCGCCAGCGACGCATGCGGCCCATGCGCCTCGATCATTCCGATCGGAAGTAACACCGTGTTCACGTTGTTCATTAACGCTGCAAACGAAGTTTTGTTCAAGTCCTGCATCTGCATATGCCATCACCCGGTTTCATTCTAAAAGATGCCGCGCTTTTTTATTGCAAAACAGGGAATAAATTCTTAATTCCTGTGACCGCCATTTGGACAGCAATGATGGCCAGAATCAACCCCATCAAGCGC
>JAJZCL010000111.1 GCA_021846165.1 Bacillota bacterium
GGTGAGGTTCACCTACGATCGCCGAGCTGCCGGACGACGGTCATCGAGCGGACGGTTTGGGATGGGTGCCCTATCTATGGGGGACGAACACTCCTAGTCCCCCTAGGATACCCCCAGAATGTTTCGTTCACCATAGATAGGGTTTATTTTTATATCATCGCTTTTATATTTTTTTCTTATACCGTTGCTATTATGCATTCGTATGTATATTCTTCGATAAAGCCATCCGGATGGATGGCTTTTTTGAATGTTAAAGTTGGGAAATCTTGATGAGGAGGGTCACCCGCCATTGTTGACCGTTGAGATCTTGGGAGTGCCTTTTTCGACAATGACCGAACAAGAGGTACTCTCTGTCTGCACTGATTATATGCAGGGGGTGGAACCGCGCTTTGTGATCACTGCGGGGCCTGAGTTGATCATGCGAGTCAAGGGGGATCCTGAACTGCAAGACGCGCTTGCGCATGCCGATGTCGTTACGCCCGATGGGATCGGCGTTGTCATCGCTTCGCGTTGGTACGGCCAACCGCTTAAGGAACGGGTTACGGGCGTGGATTTGACGCACAAATTATTGGCTTGCGCGGCGCAATCTGGTCAACGCGTATACCTACTTGGTGCCAGTGAGGCGAATTTGCGGCGGGCGCTCGACAATATCCGCATCGCGCATCCAGGACTGCGCATTATTGGTAGGAACGGGTACTTTACGAATGACGAAATCAGCGCGGTGGTGGCGGCGATACGTAACGAAGCGCCGCACCTGTTGCTGGTGGGAATGGGACAACCGGCGCAGGAAAAGTTTTTGTTCGCCCAATTGCAAGCCCTCGGCGTTCCGCTTTCAATCGGGGTCGGCGGGGTGATCGACGTGCTGTCGGGTTCGGTCAAGCGGGCGCCAGAATTTTTCCAGAAGGCGAAATTGGAATGGCTGTACCGGTTATTGAAGGAACCGACGCGCTTGAAAAGGCAGATGGCGCTGCCGCGCTTTGCGGTTGCCGCGTGGCGGGACGCTAAGCTGCGCTAGAGTGGCGAAGGCGCGAGTTGATCGAGCGGCGGCGTCATCTGATCGCCATTGCAGTGAGGTGTTCGGCAGACCTGCCAAGATGTGATCAAGTAATTTTGCGCTCCTCGACACACGCTATAGATGCGGGACACCGAATACAGCGTGTGGGGAGGGGAACGGCATGGCGGGTGGTTTTACGCAAGTGGTCAAAGAAGCCCACAAGGCGCTTGACGACATGAAGTACGAAATCGCTGCCGAGTTGGGACTGCCTGTGTACCAGGGAAGCGAAGACTACTGGGGGCATATTCAGACTCGCGATGCGGGTCGTGTCGGCGGCCACATGACGCGCAAGCTGGTGGCGTTTGGACAATTGGCGCTTGGTGGTGAGGCGACAACAGACTGACCATGGCTTTATGATTTGCAAAAACGCGCAAAAATAACCGGGGCTGGCAGTGAGTCAGCCCTTGTTTTTCAACTCATGATCAGGTACCGTAGAACATGTCTATCATGCAATATTATATATGGGAGAGGTACGGAGGTGGGTGTCTTGCCGAAGCGTCGGCTTTTCACTTCGGAATCGGTGACAGAAGGTCATCCTGATAAAATTTGCGATCAGATATCAGATGCGCTGTTAGATGCCTTTTTAGCAAAAGACCCTATGTCTAGGGTGGCTTGTGAAACATCGGTCACGACGGGTCTTGTCCTTGTGGCGGGCGAGGTGACGACGGAGGCGTACGTCGATATTCCGCGGGTGGTGCGCGAGGCGATTCGCAAGATTGGGTATACACGCGCCAAGTATGGCTTTGACGCGGAAACCTGCGCTGTGATCACCTCTATCGACGAACAATCGGCAGATATCGCCATGGGCGTGAATAAGGCGCTTGAAGCGCGGCGCGGCGAGATGACGGACGATCAGATTGAGGCGATTGGTGCGGGCGATCAGGGCTTGATGTTCGGTTTTGCTGTCAACGAGACACCGGAACTGATGCCGCTGCCGATCTCGCTGGCGCATAACCTTGCGCGCAGACTGACCGAGGTGCGCAAGCAGCGCATGGTACCCTATCTGCGGCCAGACGGCAAGACGCAGGTCACCGTCGAGTATGAAGACGATCGGCCAGTGCGCATCGATACGGTCGTGATCTCGACACAGCATCACCCGCTTGTTGATCGGGAAACGATCGAACGGGATATGATTGAACTCGTGGTCAAGTCGGTCGTGCCAGAACACCTGATTGACGACCGCACCAAGTACCTGATCAATCCGACCGGCCGCTTCGTGATTGGCGGACCGCAGGGCGACGCAGGGCTGACCGGCCGCAAGATCATTGTCGATACGTACGGCGGCTATGCCCGGCATGGCGGCGGCGCTTTTTCCGGCAAAGACCCGACAAAGGTCGACAGGTCGGGCGCCTATGCAGCGCGTTACGTGGCGAAAAACATTGTAGCGGCTGGCCTAGCCGACAAGTGCGAGGTGCAAATCGCTTACGCAATCGGGGTGGCTCGTCCCGTTTCGGTGGCGGTCGATACCTTTGGCACCGGTAAGGTGGATGAAGACCAGATCGTGAACCTGATTGGGCAACACTTCGATCTGCGTCCCGCCGGGATTATTCAGTCCCTTGACCTGCGTCGACCTATTTACAAACAAACCTCCGCGTATGGTCATTTCGGTCGTCCCGACCTTGATTTGCCTTGGGAGCGCACCGATAAGGCGGACGCGCTGCGACTTTATGCAGGACTCGCGTAACCGATGAATCGCGCTGCGTGACCACTGCATGTGCGTGCGCATACACTGCCTACCATCCAGAATCGTGGATTTCGGGAAAGGGGGCAGTGTATGTGTTTTTCACAGACCTGTTCGTGTTGTTGTTCGCCGCTTACGGATTGGCGATTCTCATCTACCAGGTTGTGTCGCGTTTGTCTGCGGTGCGCACGGAGCGCAGTTGGTCGCCCGCGGCGATTGTGATCGTCGATGAGGCGCAAGGTTGGATCGAATGGTTCGTGCGCAAACTGTCTTTGCACAGATTGTTACAAGGAAAAGACGCTGGCGATTTGTTCATCGTCGACCAAAGCCTCACCAGCGAAACGTACCAAATCGTGTCCCGATTGCAGTCGACGCACCCGTTTGTCACCTACATCGCCAGCTCTGAGAGCAGGGGAATTGCGGATGTTTTGGCGTTGCTTGACACGACAAGGCGTTCACAGGCGCTTGTCGCAGCGATGAAAGACGAGCGTGACATTCATCGCTTTTTGAAAACATGGGAACAGTTGCAGTGACCCTGCCATCTGAGTGTAAGAATTCGCATCAAATTTTGCAGTTTGCCTCTAATGTGCGAAGACTTTTTTCCGCTTGTTCCACATTGCCGCTGTCGCGGTATAATCGCGCCAGCAGCTTAGACGCTTCTGCTGCAACCACAAACTGATTCAACGGCAGGCTTTCGCGATAGGAACTATCGGCGAAAGTGATGGCCAGATCGTAGTTTTTGAGAGACTCTGCAACTTTTGCGCCGCGCAAATACGCTTTCGCGCGGTCGTCGGTCAACGTCTCGCAAGTGTTCAGTGTATTTTCGAGTACGTCTAGACCTTTTTCGTACTCTCCGAGTTGGAAAAGCAATTCGCTTTCCAAATACATCATCCGTGTGCGCATGCAGGAGTCAGCAAAGGAGGCGCTGCGTGTTTCGCAGGAAAAAAGGTGTTCCCTAGCGTAGTCGAGGTCGCCCTTTTGCAACGCTTGTCGCACCAGTATTAACTCGACTTCGATCGAGGACTCCAGCCAACGGAACACGTCAAACAGCGATCTGGCTTCAGAAGCCAGACGCTTCGCTTCACCGTCGTTACCATGTAGCAAGGTTTCGATCGCGCGCGTCAACTGCTCTTGAGCCAACTGCCTAGAACGGACACCAAGGGCGACGCGTTCCCCCGCCCGTTCTGCGTATCGGTACGCCTCCGCTTCGTAGCCGAGGGCGTTTTTGGCTTCGCTCATGCGCATAGAGATACGCGCCTCCAACAAACCGCTTTTTTCCATGTGTTTGTGGAGATGGCGCAGTGCTTGGTCGTACAGATGAACGGCGGTATCGTGATCACCCACTTCCTGGTAGGTGTCTCCCTCATACAGGTACAGTTCAGGAAGGTACTCAAAGCGTGCCTGTTCTCGGGAAAGCTTTAAGGCCGTTTCGAATTCCACATAGGCACCAGCAAACATCTTTTGAATCAAAAGCAATTTTCCCTTAAGAAAATGGAACTCTAAGTTCTCGGTAGGTAAGTCCATGGCCGCATGAATCAATCGCTCTGCATCTTCCAGCCTGCCAAGTGTAAGACAAGAGTTGATAACTTCCATACGTGCGAGAATGGCATCATCCTGTGACGGAGCGATCGTCAGGGCGTCTTCAGGCGCTTCTAAACGCTTGGCGATTTTTTTTAAAAGGGAGTTCGATGGGTGCGCTTTGCCGGCTTCAATCTGGCTGATCATGCTGGGGGTGACAATGCCTTTGGCGAGTTGCGTTTGTGATAAACCACGCGCAATGCGCAGTTCGCGGATTCTTTGACCAATTAATGAACTCATGGCGTGACCTCATTTTCTTAAAATATAACCTTTCTATTATTAATCATAATTCATTAATGCAATTCTTGCAAGATACTCGATTATTGATATTTACGCATTCTTAACAAATATCTTGTAAACTATTATAAAACCCCTTATGGGATCAACGGGGGAGTGTGCTGATGGAAGCGCGACGACAGTTTCACAATGATTTAGAAGTATTGCAACAGGATTTGTTGCGCATGGGAGCGTTAGTAGAGGAATCGATTTTCAAAGCGGTGCGCGTGCTGAACGAACAGGACGTCAAGCTGGCGGAAGAGGTGATCCGCAGCGATGACCAGATCGATCAGATGGAGA
>JAJZCL010000112.1 GCA_021846165.1 Bacillota bacterium
AGTTTTTGACGCGTCCTCGGATCGACAATACCACTGGCATACAGGCTCTGTTTCGTTTGAAACTTGCGTACGGCGTCCATAGTGGTCGATCCGTACCAGCCATCTACCGCGCCTTGGTACTCATCCCTTTCTCGCAACAACCTCTGCACAGCCATCACGTTATTGTTGAGTACCTTCCACGTCACCGCATTCGTACTGCCAGTTGGATTGATCGTAAAACGATCCTGAACGTTTTTCAGTGCATCACTCGTTTTTTTGTCAAACACCCCATTGATGGCAAAGCCGTTGTAATTGAGCGCAAGTCCGTTTAGATTCGATTGCAACCATTTCACGTATGACCCCCGCGCCCCCTCCTGCAAAACAGGCAAATCCGCCACGTCGTCGACACCCTTCCTGTGGAATCCATCATCACCACAGTCTATGGGCGTCTGCGCTAATCGGTGCCAATGCGTTCATCAGCGATCACCTGCACACCCGTCGCGGCTGGGGTCACCCACACCAGTTCCCTCGCCAACGCACTCGTGCACAACAACTCTCGCGCCTCATTGATCACCAGATAGCGCTCACCTTCAGGAAATTCCGCGGGCGCCCGACCGCCGTTAATGAACACTGCCTTGGTCAACACTTCCGCCAAAGCCGCCTCGGACGCAAGCGCCGTCACGCTCATGACGCTTGTCGACGCGGGTTGACCACTCTGCGGATCGATCAGGTGGTGTACCTCCCGGTCGCCGTGTCGCCACTTTCGCTTCCACTTGGAACTGGTGCAAACCGCCACCGACTCGTCTGCGACGCGAATGGCCGCGAATAGGTCTGTGGGGGAAAAAGGGTTCTCCACTCCCACCGTCCACGGTTCGCCGCTGTCCTGCCGACCATACAATCGCACGTCGCCGCCCGCATTAACCAAAACCCCCGCCAGCTCCTCTTGAGAAAAAGTTTGCTCCACCTGTTTCGCAAGAAAGTCGACAGTATACCCTTTACCGATCCCCCCCAGATCAATCGGTGCCGCTATCTCCACCACATCATCTTCATGCCACACGATCCAGTCAGCACCGTCCTCACCCGCTTCCGCAATCAGACGAGAGTCAAGCGCACCCGCATACCCGATCGTCTGCAACACGCGAATCACGCGCGGATCAAACATCCTACCGCTAATTCGGTATGCTACTTCCGTTTTTTTCAGCACCTCAGACAAAAGCGGTGAAATTCGCACCGCTTCTCCCACACGTGCATTCAGTTGCGTCAACTCGCTGTCACGGCGAAAGCGGGACAGACACTGCTCCATCGTTTCCGTGGCCATCCGCAACCGTGAAAACAATTGCCGGACTTGCGCTTCGAGCGTCTTGTCCGCACATAGCAAATCCACTCGTACGGCAAACGGCGAACCCATCGCCGAGTATTGATCGGTATACGTCGTCATCTTGTCGCACCCCTAGTACACGACGCCAGACGCGCTGGTCACCGTTTGCACGGCGGGCGGCAACGACACCTTGGGAACCGCAATGTTCACATTCGCGGCGCTCGCGGGCACGCCTGAAAGTTGCTGGTCGAGTTTCGCAATCTGCGCATTCAATTGATATGAACTCTTCTCAAGACTGTACAGTTTTTGATCCACACTGGTGAGCTGCTTTTGTACAGGGGATGGACTCGATGGAATGGACGCTCCCGCCACGATGGAATACAAAAAACTCCCGAACAGCGTCGCCCCAGCGATGCCTCCCACCACATGCAACGTCGTTTTGCTTGGCTTAGTCGCCAAAACCATCACCCCCATGTTCATGATGCCTGAATCCGGACGCCCCTGTCACCGTTTGCACCTGCGGTGGCGCAGACTGTTGACTGGCTGCCGCCTGCCACTTTTGCACCGCGTTTTGCAGCGTCAGGTTATCACTTTGCGCCGTCTGCAACAGTGCCTGCAACTTCTGATTTTGCGTTTTCCAGGCTTGTGCCTTGGCTTGCAATTGTTGCAGACTTTTTCCTGCCTGCGTGTTTTTTGCCTGCAGCGTCGCGATTTCGGACTGCATCGCGGCTATGGTCTGCGCCGTTGCGTTCAGAGTGGCGGAGGCAGCGCTGTTCGACGTCGTGCCGCTTTCCGAGTGTCCCACAATCCAAAGCGGAACGACCGCGCCGACGCCAACGGCTAGCAGCAGCCATCGTTTTCCCCACATGTTTGCACTCAACCCCCCACCGCGTCACTGGAAGAGGTGTTGGTCTTTGCGCGAACCGGGCGCACCCACTGCCTCCAGATGAACAATCCGATGATCGCGACACCAGTCACTAAGTAAACGTCGTACAAATTTGCCGTATCCGATCCGCCAAACATGCCGTGTACCCAAGCCAGGAACCAGATGATCGGTGCCATGCGATGCACCTTCAACCAAGCGGTGCGAAACACACTAGGCCACATCGCCAGCAGCAGCACCAGTAGCAGCAAACCAAGCCCGAGTGACCCAAACAGCATCGCGTAAGGTCGATACGGTGCCGAAAGCGGGAATACCACGTTGATCGGCAATACGCCAGATTTGGCGTCAAGCAGCGTAAACGCCAAGTGAACCCCAAGCAGCGCCAAAAACACAGGCACCAGCGCCTGATGCCACGGCATCGCCGTTTTTGAAGCCTGCCACGAGTCTTTATTGCGCGGGTGACTGAGCAGCAAGCCCAGCGCGACCGTCACCGTCAGAAGCAGGTACGCGGCAATTGCGGCCGCCCTGCTAACCAGCCAGTACGACTTCATTGCCACAGCCGGATCCCGCGCCAGTATACTCACCGTCAGCGCCGCCATGACCGCCGCGACCAAGCCAACGACCAGCCACACCCGCAATGGAACAGATGATTTCACCGACACCTTGGCTTTTTTGTTTCTCGTTGCCGCACGCGATTCCATACGATCTCACTCCTTGCGCTTGTTGAAGCAAGGATAACCGGACTCGATGATATGATCATGAGATTTTGCATGAATTTACTTTAATTTGTGGGCAACCAAATTTGAAACACGGTGCCTTGGCCAACCGAGCTTGCCACCGTCACCTTGCCGCGATGACGGTCGGCGATCCAGGCCGCAATCGCCAACCCAAGACCACTCCCCTCCTGCTTCGAAGCCGTCCGCACGCTGCGGTAAAAGCGGTCAAATACGCGCGGCAAGTCTTCTTCCGCAATTCCGCTACCTGTGTCCTGGATTCGCATCAACCACCCCTGACGCTCCCGACGCAAATTCACCCGCACTTCACCGTTTTCCACATTGTATTTGATCGCGTTATCGAACAAAATGAGCAGCAACTGCCGCAAGCGCACAGGGTCGCCCCGCAGCAATGCTGGTTCAGAGTTTTCCAGGATCAACCGAACGGATTTCCCCTCGGCAAGCGGCGCGAGCGCCTCCATCACAGATTGCGCGAGTGCCGTCATATCGACGCTGCGCAAATCAAGTTCCATGGCACCCGATTCCATACGCGCGAGGGTAGACAGGTCGGCGACAAGACTCGACAAGTAGTCCACCTCGTTCAGACCGTCTTGAAGCGAAGTCTTAATCGCCGCCACATCTTCCTCCTCTTGCAGGAGTTCCAGCGTGCTGCGCAAGATGGCGAGCGGCGTCCGCAGTTCGTGCGCCGCATCGTTCACAAAATTGCGCTGCCTGACCAATGCGTGACGGATCGGCACCAGAGCGCGCCCCGACAGCGCGAGCGTCAAGAGCAAGATAGCGCCGATGCTGATGACACCAAGGTACAGGTCAATCCGGAACAGCTTGTGCAGCGTCCCCATCAGCGAGGTCAGCGGGTTGGCCAGCGCAAAATACCCAATGTAACGGGTTCCGTTATAAAGCGTACGAATCCCGATCAACATGGAGGTGCGACCCACACTTGCAACGGCGAACGACACGCCTTTGTTGTTTACCGCTGCACGACCTGCCCGCTGGATTAAGGTTTGGGTTTGCAGAGGGTTGAAAATCGGTGACGCGCCCGTTTGCACCACTTCACCGCGTGAGTTCACGACCCAAATCGGATTGATGACCTGCACGCGTTCGTCGCTTTGCCTGTTCATACGATCATGGCCGTCCGAATGCAGCAGATCGGATACCTCAACGATTTTTACCGCCAGTCCTTGCGCAAGCACCGTCTTTTGCTGTGCGATCAACTGGGTCTTCAGTACGTCATAGGCTCCCACCGCCAGACCCGCTTCAAACAACACAAACGCCGCCATCAGCCAGGCGACGAGCCGCCACTGAATCTTGCGCAGCATTTTCCGTTCAGATAAAGCGCCTGGCCTGCTCATGGCGAAATTTTATACCCCACTCCACGCACCGTTTGAATCATTGGCGATTTCTTGCTGTCAATTTTCTGGCGCAAGCGCACGACAAGCGCCTCAACCACGTTGGTCATCGGCACGTCGTCCGTACCCCATACGCGATCCAGAATCTGCTCCCGAGTCAGCACACGGTTCGGATTGCGCATGAGGAGTTCAAGCAGCAAGAACTCCTTGCGCGTAAGCTCCATTTCGATGCCGTTTTTTCTAACTTCAAACAAATCAGGGCGCATTTCCACGTCCCGCACCCGCAGCACACTTTCATCGAAAAACTGTTTGGGACGACGAGCCAGCGCCTGAATCCTTGCGTTCAGTTCCAGAAACGAGAACGGTTTGGTCAGGTAGTCGTCGGCGCCTGCCGACAAACCCGCCACCTTGTCCTCGACACTATCGCGAGCGGTGAGCATCAGGATCGATGCACTGACATCCCGTTCACGCAATTTACGGCAAATGACGAATCCGTCCATTCCCGGCAGTTTCACATCCA
>JAJZCL010000113.1 GCA_021846165.1 Bacillota bacterium
GCCGAGCGCCGCACCGCATCTTCGGGAACGAAGAGATACGCATTCAGCATCGGATCAAGCGCCTCAATCTGCCTTAAATAATCATCGACCGTTTCTTTTGCGCTGATTTTTCTGGTTTGAAGTTGCTCGACGAACTGCGTCAAATCCCGCACCAATGTTCACCGCCATTTCCGCATCATGGCCAGATTTTGATGAACCGCAATTGCCTATTATTTTATCACAATCCAACGCAGGCGGCCTTTTCCGACTGACTGCACTAAATCAGTTAGTGTATGCTTGTCATAACCCCTATGCGAATGGATGGATCCTGCATGAAACACAAGATCAATGGCATCATGATCGGAGCGCTTGTCAGCGTTGCACTCGTGGCAACGACACTCGCACCGACGGAAGGGCTGTCAGCACAGGCCGCTGCGCACCACGTCAACGAGGTCAATTGGAATTTGCTCGGCTGGGAAAGTTACCAAAAGGGTCAGTACGCAAACGCCATCGCCGCGTTTCAAAGTCAACTCCGTTTTAGCCCCGGCAACCCGAGCGCCATTTGGGGACTCGCCAATTGCTACGGCAACAGCCAGGTGCGCGAATACGCCAAGGCGAGGTCGTACTTGTTACAATTGCACGGCACCAGCGAAGGCGTCGCGGCGTCGCGCATGTTGAAAAGTCTGCCCCCCAACAACGTCGATGCCACCTTTCACCCCCAGCAAAGCGTGACCTACGAGGACGCAATCGCCATCGCGATGTCCTACCGCATCGCCGTTCCGACCGCAGGTCAGCGCGTGGTTGCGCAAAACGGGCAAGCGCCAGGCCCTAGCAGCGCCGCATACGTGAGCGCCGCCGCCGCCAAAGGATTGTTGAGCGGACTCACCGTGCCCTCGTTTCAGTCGTCCGCGACCCGGCTGTTTCTGGCGCTTTTTTTAGCGAAACTATACGGCGTCAACCGCTTTGACTACATTCGCCCTTTCCCGCTCACCGACATGGCGAGCGTACCCGTCGATGACCAAATGATTGTTAACAGCATCCTCGCGATGCGCATCATGACGGAAACGGGCACCGACCAGTTTCAACCGAATGGCACGATGACACGCGCCGACTTTGCGGCCGTCGTTCGCCGCGCCAACCTCATCATGAAACACCCTCCCACAAGCGTCACCTGGCTTACGCCGCCCGCACCCGCACGCACGCAGGCGGAGCTGTACCTGTTTCGCACCAGCCAACCGAACATTGCCACTCAGGAAAGCGACTTTAACCAGCACCAAAGCCAGATCGCGGGCATCGCCTTTACCGACTTTCCGTTGATTGCCGATACTTCACCGCAGGAAGCAACCGTCCGCAGCAGAATGGACACCACCAAGTTCCTCTTCACGCCACTTTCAGCAGGTACCGGCGTCACGAGCGAGATGGCAATGGCGACAACGGACGGCATTCGCCCCTTCATGGTGCTTTCCAACTACAGCGATGTCACCGATGCGGCCAACCCCCAGATCGTCGACCAGTTGCTGAGCGACCCATCGACGAGCGCTGCGCTTGCAAACGAGGTGATTCAGATTGCAAAGTCCGAACACCTTGGCGGAATTGCCGTCGACTATGAGAACATTTTGGCAAAAGACCGCAGCGCGCTTGTCCAATTTGTTGACACTTTGCATCAGGATCTGGTCGGCACTGGTTTGCAACTGATGGTGTGCCTCCCCGAGCAGCAGTCTGACTCAGCAGCGACGGCTTTCGACTACAAGGCGCTCGGCAGCGCCGCCGACCTCGTCATGTTGATTACCTACGACGAACACACCGCCAAAAGTGCGCCCGGACCGATCACCAATTGGAACGATGCGCTGCGAACGGTGCAGTACGCCGTTCAGGTCATCCCCGCCAAGAAAATCCTGCTCGGCCTTGCCGATTACGGGTACGACTGGTCGAGCGGAACGGGCACTCAAATCGACATGGCGAACGCATACGCACTGGCACAGAAACAGCAGGCGACGATCCAATGGGACGCGGCGACCGGCAGTTCGTATTTCCCCTACACCGATGCGGCAGGCGCCCGACACACGGTGTTTTTTGAAAGCGGGAAAAGCCTCGCCAAGCTGGCTCAACTGGTACCTGCCTACGGGCTGCGCGGCTTTGCTGCCTGGTACCTTGGCGGCGAAGACGCACACTTTTGGAACGCGCTCGCGCCGTATCTGACTTGAGTCAAGCAGGACAGGTAGGTTGTTGAGTGAATTGGATTCGACCCCGATTCATGTAGAACGCTAATTTCATCCACAAGGAGAGTTCACCGTGCGCACCCTCCATGGCACATGGCTACCAGACGGGTTGTTTGTGTTCCTTTTGCAACAGCAGATGGCGGTTGCCGTTTCGTCGTGGCCACACGAGGTACTTGCGCATATGACCTCTGTAATACAAGAGAACTTTCAGGAAAAAACCTATGAATTTCATATGCCAATACATCACCAGCAAGTGATGACGGGGGTTCTCATCCCCACCTCACAGATGATCACTTATTTGATCACTATGCGTAATCCGCATCAAATGCCGAGTGACATCCTCATCGCGGACGACTTCTTATTTTGGCAACGAAGCGCACAATTTGCGCTAGAGTTACTCATTCGCGGTCGCGCGATGCCCACGATACAACTTGCCACATCCATTCATCAAGAGCGTACCAGCGCCTATTGCGCTTGGGTTCCGTCACTCGACCTTGAAGCAGACAAGGAACGATTTTTCGCCCTAGTGAACGCAATGCCGGCAAGTTGTCGCGCCTACGCCCCAGAGAGTGGCGAGGGGTGGCTTGGGGTACCTCCGCGGGATGTTTTGTTGTCGTTTTTGACATGGGGAATGGATGCGTGGATTCGACAATCGATCCCCGACCCAACACGCCAAAGAATCCAATCGCTATTTGCTGAACCACCTCAAAAATCACCCGCTCCGCTCGCTGCCACTTGGATGAATGGATTGATCCAACCAGCCGGCCCCGGTGTATTGACTGCAACCAGCACAAAAATCGCCCAATTTAGTAACCAAGTCAGCGAATGGATACGAGGTTCACGCATGGTCCGCGAGACGACCCAACCTACGGATTTTTTTGCGCATGCCAACATGCGGCTGTGTATAAAACTACAGGTCACTCCCCCAGAGCAATGGTGTTTGCAATTTTCCCTGCAATCGGCCGAGGATCCCAGCCTCTTGATTGACGCAGAGATGATCTGTGAGGGAACGATGACGGATAGCACAGGTCGGCAGTGGGATCTCTTCGAATTGCAGGAATCGCTGTTAACAGAATTGGGTCGCGCCGCACGCCTTTACCCTGAACTTGAGCGAGCCCTCAATCAGAGCCGACCGACGCACCTGGAACTCGACGTCTTTACTGCGCATCATTTTTTGCGCGAGGTGGCAGACGTGCTTCAGGCAGATGGCGTTGCGGTACTGCTTCCCTCTTGGTGGACGCCAAAAGGCCGTCAACGCCTCGGCTTAAAATTAAAGGCTCGTTTGCCCGAGGAACAGGCAGCGCCGTTCACCAACAGTCACTTAGGTTTGCAACAATTGATCCAGTTTGATGCAAGCGCGGCGATCGGCGATAACGAGGTGTCACTCTCTGAACTTGAACGGCTAGCCGCGCTTAAAGTACCACTCGTTCAGGTTTCTGGCGAGTGGACGGAAGTGGACACACAAGGGTTACAAAAGGTGCTGGACTACGTCAAATCAGGCGGACAAGGCGAGATGGAACTCGGACGCTTGCTGCACCTACTCTCTGAGGAGCAGGAAACGGCAGAATTGAACTCACTCCCAGTGGTGGATTTCGTCGTCCCCACCAACCTTCGCCACTTATTGGAGGGCACTTTGCAGTTACCGGATCACGCAGTCCCATCGACACTGCACGGGCAGCTGCGTCCCTATCAGGAACGGGGATTTTTGTGGTTGTCCATGATGACGGAAATGGGACTCGGTGTGTGCCTCGCTGATGACATGGGGCTTGGCAAAACGGTACAAATCATCACGCTGTTGTTAGACCGTTTGCCAACCGCTGTACCAGGGGCAACGCACCCTACACCCGCACTCGTCATTTGCCCCACCACACTGCTTGGCAACTGGCAACGCGAGTTCGCGCGGTTCGCCCCCTCGCTGCGCGTCATGACACACCATGGCGCCCATCGACCCCATGGGCTCGAATTTTTGCGGCGCACCCGCCACGCCGATGTGGTGCTATCCACCTATCAATTGGCCTATCGTGATGCGGACACGTTAACGTCGATCGAATGGTCTTATTTCGTGTTAGATGAGGCGCAAACCATAAAAAACAGCAAAAGCAAACAAGCACAAAGCATCTATCAACTCCGCGCGACACAACGCATCGCACTGACTGGCACGCCGGTTGAAAATCACTTAGAGGATCTCTGGTCATTGTTACATTTTCTGAATCCCGGTTACCTTGGATCCCTGAATCATTTTCAAACCCACTTCGCCACCCCCATTGAACGTGATCAGGATCCGACGAAAACAGCTGTATTGCAACGATTAATCAAGCCATTCCTACTCCGCCGTGAAAAAACTGACCCCACGATTATTCAGGATTTGCCGAGAAAGATGGAAATTAAATCCTTTTGCACGATGACCAAGGAACAAGTCACCCTGTATGAAGCGGTGGTACACCACCTGCTGTTACAAATGGAACAAGCGACGGGCATGCAGCGCAGAGGATTAATTTTAGCGAGTTTGACGAAACTCAAACAAATTTGCAACCACCCTGCACATTTTCTACACG
>JAJZCL010000114.1 GCA_021846165.1 Bacillota bacterium
ACGCCGAACACTTTTGACCGCTGAAGCCAAACGCGCTGCTGACAATCGCGAACGCCGCCGCTTCCAAATCAGCGTCACGGTCGACGACGATCGCATCCTTCCCGCCCATTTCCGCGACCACGCGCTTGACCCAGACCTGACCGGGCTTCACTTCCGCAGCGAGCCGATTGATGTGCAATCCCACCTCCATCGAGCCAGTAAAATTAATAAACCGGGTCTGCGGGTGTCCAACCAGATAGTCGCCGATCTGTCCGCCGCTGCCGGGCAGGTAGTTTGCCACTCCGGCGGGGAGGTGGATCTCTTCTAGGATTTCAAAAAACTTCGCCGCCACTACGGGGGTCGTGCTGGCTGGTTTGACGATCACGGCGTTGCCAGCGACAATCGCCGCCGAGGTCATGCCGACCAGTATAGCCAGCGGAAAATTCCACGGCGGGATGATCACGCCGACGCCCAGTGGGATGTACTCCAGCTCATTGTCCTCAGCGCGGATCTTGGTGATCGGTTGCACACCGCCAAGGCGCATCATTTCCCGCCCGTAAAACTCCAAGAAGTCAATCGCCTCGGCCACGTCAGCGTCCGCTTCTGCCCAAGTTTTGCCCGCCTCGTAGCACATCCAAGCAGCAAACTCATACTTGCGCCGCCGCATGATCGCCGCCGCATTGAACAGGTAACGCGCGCGCACGTCGGGGTGGACGCGTTTCCACGAGGCAAACGCCTCCGTCGCCGCCTGAATCGCCGCTTCCGCATGCGACTCCTCCGCCTTCGCGACAACACCGACTACCTGATCTTGATTCGACGGGTCGATGGAGCGAATCTTTTGCTCGGTGTTCATCCGCATTCCGCCAATAATCAGGTCGTATTGCCGCCCCAATTGACTCTCCACCAGTCGGAGCGCCCGTTCCATCCCCTCTTTCCGTTCAGGATGAGTAAAGTTTGTGATGGGTTCGTTGATGAATTCGCTGGCTGACATGCCAATCGCTCCTTTCATGGTTACATGCGATCATACACATTGTACCATTTAGGGACTCAATATCAATTTAAGACGTTTTTCACTGGGAATTGAATTTACAAAGCAAAAAAGGCTATGCGTCAAAGCGCATAGCCTTCTCCGAAACGCTCAACACCGGTTGCAGGCAACAGTCCGCTTGCATGCCAAGCTCCGTCCATGCTTGCATGGTGCGACTCGCAAACAGTTCCTTGAGTTGCAAATAGACAGGGTTTTGATCGCTCGCTTCAGTAAACTGCGATTCCATCCAATCGGAACGATCAACCGCTTGACAGAAGCGAATCCAGAACTTCGGCTCCAGCGCCGCCAGCGCCACGGTTCGTCCATCCTTGGTCGGATATAACTGATAACACACGTACGCACCAGAAACTTCGTGAATGCCTTCGTCCGCGCCCAGATGTTCGGAGGCATAGGTGTGGATGTGCAACAGGTCTTGTAACGCGCTCACCATGTCCACGTCAAGGTACGCGCCTTCCCCAGTGCGCGACCGTGCGACGAGAGCGGCCAAAATCCGCTCCACCGCCGCCAGTCCCCCGATCAAGTCGGCGAACTGCACGTTGGGCACAATCGGTTGCCCCGATCGATCCTTCAACTGCGCCAACAAACCGCTACGCGCGACATAATTCAAGTCGTGGCCGGCGAGGCTGGCCAAACTCGACGTTTGGCCATACCCGGTCAACGAACAGTAAATCACAGAAGGATTCATCGCCTTAATCTGTTCATACCCAATTCCCAAACGATCGGCAATCCCTGGGCGAAAGCCCTCAATCACGACATCCGCCGTCGCCGCGATGGCTTTGACCCGATTCAACCCTTCCTCTGTCTTCAAGTCGACAAATAACGACTGTTTGTTTGCTTGATTCGCTAAAAACACAATGCCCGTATCGTCGACCCTTCGTCCCAACCACCTAGCGGGATCGCCCTTTGGCGGTTCAATCTTGACGACCTCCGCCCCCATCTCCGCTAGTCGTCTGGTGGCAAATGGGCCAGGTAATAATTGCGTAAAATCAAGTATGCGTATTCCCTGTAGCATGAGTGACCATCCCGTCAGTTAATTTACCAATTTATCGTTGCCCTTCCAATTCTGTTCGCGTAGACGGAACTTTTGCAGTTTACCCGTTGCGGTTCTCGGCAACGATTCGACAAATTCAAAAATTTTCGGCACCTTGAAGTGGCTCATGCGCTCCCGACACCACAACCGCAGTTCCTCCGCCTCAAGCGTCATGCTTTCCTTCAGTACGATGTACGCCTTCGGCACTTCGCCCCATTTTTCATCGGGAACCGCGACGACACCGACTTCGAGGATCGCAGGGTGTTCATACAAAACCCCTTCCACTTCGACGGACGACACGTTCTCACCGCCGGAAATAATAACATCCTTGGATCTGTCGACAATTTCAATGTAGCCATTCGGATATACCACGGCGAGATCCCCCGTGTAAAACCACCCGTCACGAATCGCCGCCGCAGTCTGGTCTGGTTGCTTGTAATAACCTTCCATGACCACGTTGCCGCGCGTGACGATTTCGCCGATCTCGCGCCCGTTCCACTCTACGTCGATTGCGTCTTTGCGCACCACCTTGGTCTCCCCGTTAAACGCCATCTCCACGCCTTGCCGCGCCTTGATCTTCGCCTGCTCCTCCTGCGATAACGCATTGAACTCCGCACGCCACTCACAATAGGTAATAAACGGCGACACCTCAGTGAGTCCATACACATGGATCACGTCCATATTGAACAGCTTCTGCACTTTGTCGATCACAGCGGCGGGCGGTGGCGAACCCGCCGTGGCCATACGCGGATGCGTCGAAATCTTGACCTGGTCGGCACCAGGCGCGTTGATCAGCATGTTCAAAACCGTCGGCGCTCCACATGCCAGCGTCACCTTCTTTTCGACGAACAAATTCAGCGTGACCACCGGATCCACCTTGCGCAGGCACACATGGGTGCCGCCCATAGCCGTGATCGCCCATACGCCGCCCCAACCGTTGGCATGGAAGAGGGGAAGGGTGTGTAGGTACACATCCTCGTGTACGACGCGCAGGTGAAAAAGAAAGTCGGCAGCGTTGATGTAATTGTTGCGGTGAGTCAAGATCACACCTTTCGGTTTTGAGGTGGTGCCACTGGTGTAGTTGATGGTGATCGCCTGATTCTCATCCAGATCCACAGAGAAAGCTGCTGATGACGCGCCCGCAAGCATGACTTCATACGATTCTGCGGAAAGAGGAGATTCAAAGCCACTCTCCACTTGAATGAACGTACGGATTTGCGTGAGGCGGGGACGCAGGCGCTCAACTAACGCCCCAAACTCGCTGTCGACAATGATCGCCTTCGAATCGCTGTGTTCGAGAATATAAAACACTTCTTCTTCGGCCAGCCGAATATTGAGCGGCACCATGACGGCACCCATTTGGCCGATCCCGTAGAAACACTCAATCATCTGGTGGGTGTTCGGCAACATGACGGCAATGTGATCGCCAAAATTCAGCCCCAAACCCTTTAATCCATTCGACAACCGCCACGTACGCTCATCAAGTTGTTGATATGTACAAGTAAAATCTCCGTCGATGATCGCGGTCTTATCCGGGTAGAGTTTGCTGGCTCTGCGCTTAAAATCAATAGGAGTCAACGGTGTTATCAATTGAAATCCCTCCATCATCTATGATAACGCTTACTTAATTACTATCTCACAGATGGAACGTTCCTGGCAAGTTCTATCGTATAGAGCAAACGGCAATAAAAACCCAAGGAGGATTCATGACCCTCCTTGGGTGGCGATACTTTTTTTCAATTCAATTGATGCTACTTGCCGACAACCCAAGTTCCCTTCATCCAGTTATTCGTTACCATTGGGCCACCCCAGCCGGATTTGCCGGTGCCGCATGCGGCCATGCACTGCCATGAATAGGTACCAGGTTTGGCAAAGCTGAATTCAGCGGTCACGGTGACGTACTTCTCTTTCGCGCTACGCACTGGCACCACCACATTGATGGTTTTGTTGCCATCCGTAATGGTCATCGTATGCGCGACCTGATCGGCCTTAAAGCTGGTAAATTTCTTCCCGTCAACCAACTCAGACCCACCGATAGTACCTTGAACCTTGGTGAAGCTTGGAGCAACAGGAGCAAAACCGTCATCGTAGCTTTTAATCACCAGTTTAATGGTCTTGCCAGCAAGAACGTGGAAAGTGGACGGTTTGTATTGTGGCCAGCCTTTTCTGCCATCCATTTTGCCCGTAACCATCTGGGTCGTCACCACCACTACGCCGGAATTGGCGTTTTTGGTCGCTGGCTTCGCACTTTTGGTCGCAGCCTTCGCATTCGTGGTTGCATGTTTTTGAGACGCAGGCTTGGCGTGCGCAAACGCCGGAACGCCCGATGCGATGGTGCCCGCAAGCAAAGCAGCGGTGGATAGTGTTGCCAACCATTTTTTCGAATTCATCATTGATATAACCCTCCTGATTTTGCAATCTAATTGTAACAATTGCTATTGTAATCGTTTTGTAATATTACGCAACCCCTATATGGTGGATTTTTATATTTTGTCATAAACTAATTTATTCTGAGAAAACGAAGCAACTCACACGAAAGACTAACAGACTACCGTGTTCACCA
>JAJZCL010000115.1:0-891 GCA_021846165.1 Bacillota bacterium
CGGGTTGAGGTGTGTCGTCTGATACGTGATCACAAGGATGTACCCAACGAGCGCACCGTTGGCCAGCACAAAAATGATCGGCAGAACGCCAAACAGGATGCCTCCGATCATCATCGCCACACTGGTGCGCAGGTTATGCCAAAAAAGCGTCAACATCATCGCCGCAAACGAGTCGTTCTTCATCCCGCTCGCCAGTGTTTTCAAATCTCCGATGAGCGGATTGAGCGCCGCTTGCAATGGAATCGCAAACACTGCGCCAAGCACCATGCCGAGTACGAACACCAGCAGGGATCCACGCAGGTACGGATTCATCCTTTTGTAAAATAAAACCACGTCCACCCCGCATTCTGTCAACATTGTATGATCAACATCACAGTTGCGCAAACTTCCTACTGACACTGCGACAGGAGGTGTAGGTTTGCTAAAGAAAAAACGGTTATTCACACTGCCGCTATTGTTTTTCCTGGTGTTTTCTGCCACGCCGTCCATGGCCGCGAGCGTTTCTACCCCTACCGCTCCCGGCGCGATCTACAAAGTGAACACCACCAAACCAATCGTGGCTCTCACCTTTGACATCTCATGGGGAGAGAAAATGCCCGGCCCCATCCTTGCGGTCTTGAAGCAGAAAAACGTCTCAAAAGCGACATTTTTCCTTTCCGGCCCGTGGACGATGCACCATCAGGAGATCGCAAAACAGATCAAGGCGATGGGCTACGAAATTGGCAGTCACGGCTATATGCACAAAGACTTTAGCGGGCAGTCGAACGAGTGGATCCGCGAACAAATGAGCAAGGCGGATCATGTGTTCAAGGAAGTCCTCGGCATCAAACCCACGCTGGTACGTACCCCTAACGGGGATGTTGACGCGCGCGTACTTACGCAATTAAGCCG
>JAJZCL010000115.1:901-4511 GCA_021846165.1 Bacillota bacterium
GGTCATCCAGTGGAACACCGATTCACTGGACTGGAAAAACCCCGGCGTCACATTCATCGTCGATCGCGTCGTCAATCGCGCCATTCCCGGCGATATTATCCTGATGCACGCCAGCGACTCCGCCAAACAAACCGCCAGCGCCTTGCCGAGCATCATTGACGGGCTGCGCTCAAAAGGCTACCAGTTCGCGACCGTTTCCGAACTGATCTCCGGCGTTGAATCGCGCACTCGCGTTCAATAGCGCCGCATACACGAAAAAAACCCTTACGCCTGCAAGGGCTTTTTCGTGTATTTGCCGAGTACCAGAATCAAAAACGTGTTACAAACGAACAGCACCATCCAGATCAACTCGGCGGGTGGCCAGGCATGCGCGTTGAACAGCGCAGGAATCCACTCCACCCCCGTAAACACATACATAAAGAACACGGCTGGAATAAATGCGGTTTTGCTGGTTATGCGGACCTTGACCGCAGCCACGAGCAGCGCCAGTACGAGCGGCAGCAGCAACTGCACCAAGTAGTTCCCCGGCGGCAGCGTCAGTCCTGTCGGCAGATTGGCGACCAGTTGCGGAAAGAAGTACACAACGTCGACAACGGCCAACACGATGAGAACTGCCTGGAACCACGTCCACACGCGCGGCGGCATCAGTGTCTTCATGATGTAATTCAAGGTCAAATACGCCCAAAACCCCATCAGCGCCACAGCAACACTCACAAAGCCGCCGACAATCATCCCGCGGTACCACAGCATCTTTGCAGGCCAACCGATGAGTGCAAAGATCAATCCCAAAACAATCCCGATCAGCACCGTTTGCCCGATCAACTTGGAAACCATCTTAATACTCATAGCCATCTCCCAAAGTTCAGCAATCTGCGTGTTTTTCTCCGGTTTTGCCATTGCATAAGCCAGATCAAGGTGGACATAGTAGGCTTAGAAAGGAGGGCGTAACATGCATCCTCTCTTCAAGCACAGTGTCAGCCGTTTACTTTTCCTGGGTTCCTTGTTGCTTGCGGGTTGCGGTGCCGCAAGCGCGTCCGGCGACGGTAGCGGTAGCGGATCTGCCGACGCCAGTGGGTACCCGCAGATGAAGGCCATGGTTCTTGACATCATGCACAGCAAGCAAGGGATGGACACCTTAAAAGATACGATTTCTACATCAGAATTTAAGCGTTCTGTCGCCATCACGGAAACGGACGTCAAAAAAGCGGTCGAACAAATGGTAAACACCCAGAATCAAAAGCAAACGTTTCTAAGTCAAGCGATGCAAGACCCGAAGTTCGCGGCGTCGATGGTGCAAGCAGCTTTGCCGCAGATCGCCGATATCCAAAAACAATTGCTTAACGACCCACAGTACCAAAAGCAGTTATTGGCATTATTCAAATCGCCCGACTACCAGCAAATGCAACTTGACTTGCTTAAAAGCCCAGATTATCGCAACGAAATCATGAAGATCATGACCGAAGCACTGCAACAACCGACGTTCCGCGTGATGTTCACCGACAGCATGAAGCAAGCGGCGAAAGCGGCGACAAGTCAACAGCAAAGCAGCAAATCGGGCGGCAAACAAGGCGGTAATCAGTCTGGCGGCAGCTCCTCCGACAGCGAAGGCGGCGGTGGCGAAAGTTCGGATAGCGGTGATGAGTCGTGATCGCCTTCGTTTGACACGGTCAATGCTGGGCGCTACTTACTTTTCTAAGCTGTAAGCCCGCGTCACCAGATCGACCAGCAGCGTAATCACCCGTTCATCAGACAGGTGTTCTGTGACGATCTTCGGCGCACGTTTGCGCATCGCGGGCGTCGCGTGCAACGTGGAGATGATCGTCTGCGTCAAGACAGGAAAGTCAGCTTGACTCATCCTGCCTTGCGCCTGCATTTGTTCGAAATAATAAATCAACAGTGACCGCATGTTGCCAAAGAACTGCAAAAGCGCCGCCACCACTTCCGGATGTGAAAACGACTCCGTCATGCCAAGCATCAAAATATCGCTGCGGCTGGTCAGTTGCAATAAATAATCCTTGAGCAGTTGTCCAAATCCTTCTTGGAAGGTCAGACGTAGGTACTCGTCAATCTTCGTTGGAACCCGCATCTGTCGAACTGAATCCTCCACGGCTTCCTTCAACATCTCCACCTTGCTGCCAAAGTGGCGAAACAGCGTCACTTCATTCACGCCAGCGCGCTCAGAAATCGCCCTTGTACTCGTGCCCTTGAATCCGTGAATGGTGAATTCTTCAAGAGCCGCATTCAATATTCGTTGGTGTGTGTCCTCTTCATGCACAGAATGAGGGTTATCTGTCACGCTAACCACCCCCTATGTCTGCATGCAAGTTAACGCTTGCGCAAGTATGCGCTTGCATTATACACAGAATTTTAAACAAACGCAATCCCTGCCACCGCTTTACGCCAGTCCGATTTTCAGCAACACCGCTTCGGCCAAATTGGCAAATGCGTCAGCCTCAGCCGTCGCTTCAGGGAAAATTCCGTTTGCCCCTTTCTCTGTCGACGAGATCGGGATCTGACCCAAAAGTTCCGTCCGTAACGTGGCGGCGACTGCTTGACCTCCGCCGGTGCCAAAGATGTGATGACGTTCGCCGCAGTGGGGGCAGAGAAAATACGCCATGTTTTCCACTACGCCGATCACATCGTGCTTGACCTGCTGTGCCATCACGCCGGCCCGCACCGCCACTTCTGCTGCATTTTCCTGCGGGGTCGTCACGATCAACTCTCTACTCGTCGGCAGTGTGCTGTGTACGTCCAGCGCCATATCGCCTGTGCCTGGCGGCAAGTCCAAAAGCATCACATCCACCTCGCCCCAGTGTACTTCCTGGAAGAAGTTGCGCAGCATTTTTCCTAGCATCGGACCACGCCAGATCACTGGTTTGTTGCTTGGCACAAAGAAATGCATACTGATCAGGCTCACGCCATGCGTCTGCACGGGCATGACCATGTCCTCAATGATGGCGGGTTTGACATCCGCCACGCCAAATAGTTTCGGCAAAGAAAACCCGTAAATGTCAGCGTCGATAACGCCCACCCTCCGCCCCGTGCGAGCAATCGCGACAGCGAGGTTGGCAGTGACCGTCGACTTTCCGACGCCTCCCTTACCGCTTGCCACCGTGATAAATTTGGTGTTGACCCCTTCGGCAAGAAGCGGTGCCTGCACAACGTCGTTAGCCCGAATCTTGGCCGCAAACCGCTCCCGTTCTTGATCCGTCATGGTGCCAATGGTCACGACCACCTCTGTGACACTCGGCAGTTTCTGCAGCACGCTGCGGACTTGGCTTTCGATGACCGCATGGAGCGGACACCCTTTGATGGTGAGCGCGATTTCTACGCTGACTTTCGATCCTTTGATCCTCACACTGCGTACCATGTCCAACTCCACAATGCTGCGATGGACATCCGGATCCTCAACGACGCGCAATGCTTCGATGACTTGCTCTTTCGTGACTGCTTGCATACCACTCACCTCCGCTGTATCGACCCCACTTGTAAATACCACAAAAAGGCACTCCTTTATTTGGAGTGCCTGATGCTTGCGCCATGTCTCCCAAAACTAACGCTTGGAGAACTGTGGTGCACGACGCGCAGCGTTGGGTCCATACTTTTTCCG
>JAJZCL010000116.1 GCA_021846165.1 Bacillota bacterium
TCTACGAATCTGGTGTTCCAGGATGTGATCAATGGCTGGCCGCTGTTCAGTCGGATCGATCAGATCCGCGTGCAGGTGCAAAATGGGATGGTCACGGGGCTCTGGCATACGCTCTCTTATCCAGGCATGGAAATAAATTCTACCGGCGTTTCGGTTTTGTCTGGCGCCGAATTGATGAACAAACTGACGCCAAGCATGTCCAAAGGCCTCACGCAAATTACGCTTGGCTATGGCGTGATGTGGGTTGACCAACAAACGATCGAACTGACGCCAGTTTATCAACTTCAGTATCGCGCCGCGCCTGCGCTATACCTAGACGCGCAAACTGGCCAAACCTTTTACGGGTAGGAGGGCTGAGGCGTGGATTTCGGAAAAGTCAAACTCCTTCTTATCGTCGTGTTCATAGGACTGAATATTTTTCTTGCCTATCAGTGGTCTGTACTTGGGTCATCCGTGTCCACTTACGCAGAACCGATTTCAGACCAAGTGGCAGACATCAAGCGCAATTTCGCGTTACACCACGTCACACTGAGCGCCCAACTCCCCTTGTCGCCGTCGATGTTAGCCCCCATGATGGCGACGAGAGCGAACGTTTGGTTTCCCGTGGCGGCACAGATCGCCATCGCCGCAAGTAAAAAATCACTGTCAGTATCTTCTGCGAAGGTGAGTGATCGCATCGGAACCGCTGTGATGAGTGCGCCCGGCACGTTACACGTTGAGTATCGGCCGCCACTCTCCACGGTTGTGATCAAATCGGACGACCGGATGAATCAATTGGACAAGTTTCTGCAGCGTCACGTTTACAATTTTAATCAATACCAACTGCTTTCAATCACGCTGATTCGCCAGTCGGGCAGGGTCACATTCGTCGAAACGTCGGGAAATAATCCGGTCTACTGCGCACCGCTCGAGGTGATGATTCGGCGCGGCAGCGTGGCGGGGTATTCGCAAACTTACCTCAACTTACAAAAACCTTTGCAGCTCCATTCGGTGATCGATGCGGCCAACGCTTTAATGGCGGTTTCCTCCTATATGGACAAAGCGCAGATTCAGATTGATAATACGGTGAAGGGGATGCAGATCGGCTACACGTCAAATGAGCTGACGGGTGAGTGGGTGTATTTAACTCCCGTGTGGCGAATCGGCAGTGTGCGCGGGTATTTTTACGTAAACGCCTTAAACGGGGAAGTGAGTGTGCAAAATCAATGAATTCTGCGATGAGATTCAGTGTTTTGGCGAGTGGCAGCACAGGCAATGCTGTGTATATTGAGGCAGGCTCCACCAGAATCCTGGTGGACGCAGGGATTGGCATTCGACAGTTACAGACGGCCTTCAAGGAAATCGCGGTCAGTCCGGAAGACTTGCAGGCGGTCGTCGTGACCCATGAACACAGTGATCATGTCAAAGGCTTGGCCGCTGTCGTGCGCAAGTGGAAGGTGCCGGTCTACGCCACGGAAGGCACGTGGAGCAAGGTACAGGGGTTTTGGCGTGAAGACGAAATCGTACAGGTGCGCCAGCTTCGTTCTGGCACCGTGTTCACGCTAGGGGAATTGGCGATCGAACCGTTTGCTATCTCTCACGATGCGGAGGAACCGTTGGGTTTTTGTTTTTACCTTGGCGACGAAAAACTAGCGCTAGCGACAGATTTGGGGTACGCGAATGACCGGGTCAGGGAGGCGATGCGCGGTGCGCACAAGCTGATTGTGGAGAGCAACCACGATCTGGAGATGCTACGCAAGGGTTCCTATCCGTGGCACCTCAAGCGACGCATCCTTGGCGACAAGGGACACCTCTCCAACGACAGTGCCGTTGATTTGCTGGCCGATGTGATCTCGGATACGACGGAGGCGGTGTACCTTGCTCATCTCAGTCAAGAAAACAACCAGCCTGACATCGCCCGCCGCACGGTCGTTGCGGGATTGCGTGAACGGGTGGCGGAGTATGCAAAACGAGTTGCCATTCAAATGACGCACCCAAGGCAACCGACGGCGCTTGAGTGGGTGCGCAATCGTCGATTTCAGGTAAGTTCAAGGTGAGAACGTAATAGTAAACACATACGTTGCAATGATTTTGATCGGAGGTGTGACACTTGGCTTACTACGATGATGGCAATTATCGCAGTACCAGGTCGAAGGGTGGCAAACCCAAGGCGTTCGCCAAGTGGGCTGGCGTTGTGATCATATCGGCAGTGGTGGGATCGACTTCGACGATGCTGGCAGTGCCGTATTTGATTAAAAACAGTGTGATCGCGGCTCCAGGCGTGGCAAGCGTCAACCTTGAGCCAACGTCCTATTCGGTTCAACCCGTCACTGTGCAGACAAGCGACGCGATTGTCCAGGCGGTCAAAAAAGTGATCGGCTCCGTCGTGGGCGTTGTCAATTACCAGGCGGTGCAATCTTATAACGGCATGCCGGGCAGCACACTGCAAGAAACCGGCGTCGGATCGGGTGTGATTTTTGATCCGCGCGGCTATATCGTGACCAATTACCACGTGGTTCAAGGCGCGTCCAAGGTGGAAGTGGTTCTCTACAACAAAAAGCATGTGACGGCTACGGTAGTGGGTGACGATCCGTATACAGATCTGGCCGTTTTAAAGATTCCTTCGTCAGATGTCAGCCCGAACAATGTGGCGCAATTCGGCGATTCTGCCACGCTGCAGCTTGGCGAACCGGCGATTGCCATTGGCAATCCGGCAGGTCTTGACTTTGCCGATTCCGTAACGGCAGGCGTGATCAGCGCCACGTCGCGCACGATGCCGGTGACCGATGAGGCGACAGGCAGCGTGATCGGTGAGGAAACGGTTTTGCAGACGGATGCGGCGATCAACCCTGGCAACAGCGGCGGACCGCTTGCCAACATCGCGGGACAAGTCGTGGGCATCAACAGTTCCAAAATTGTGGCGCAAGGGTTTTCTGGCATGGGGTTTGCCATCCCGATCAACGAAGTGAAGACGATCGTCAATCAGATCATGACGACCGGTCACGCTCTTCATCCGGCGATCGGTATAGAAGCGGAGTCACTGTCGTCTGTGCCTTCGCAGTATCAGCCGAACATTCCCGTTAATTACGGCGTTTGGGTGTTCCAAGCTACCAGTCAAAGCGCGAAACAAGCGGGCATTCAGCGCGGAGATGTGATCGTGGCGATCAACGGTCAGAAAGTCACGGGTTTCTCTAGCCTGCGCACGATTCTTTGGGATCATTATCAACCCGGCCAAACCGTCACGCTCACGATCTATCGCGGACAGCAAAAGCTGAACCTCAATATCAAACTCGGCGATCTTCCCGCACCTTCAACCAGCGCGAACAGCGCGAACAGCAGTAACAGCGGCAGCTCGGGTGGCGGAACGATCATCATTCCTAATCCGTTTGGTGGCGGCGGTGGCGGTGGGAGTTACAACAACCCGTTTTCTCCGTACTTTCCATAATGCGTAGAGGTACATGAGCTTGCAGATCGTCGTTTTAGCAGTGGGCAAAATGAAGGAACGGCACTATCGCGAAGCGGAAGCGGAGTACAGCAAGCGACTCCAGGCTTTCGCTTCGCTTGTTGTCGAAGAAGTGCCAGATGAACCGGATGATCGTGCGGAACGGGGGATGACGCTCGAAGGCACGCGAGTGTTGGAACGCATTCGGGAGCGTGATCAGGTGATCGCGCTTGACGCGCGAGGCAAGAGGTTTACGTCGGAAGGGTTTGCGGCGCACCTCGAAGAACGGTTTGCAAGGGGTGCCAGTCGCTACGTGTTTGTGATCGGCGGGTCGCGCGGTCTTGACAGGCGAGTGAAAGAGCGTGCGGATCTGCTGCTCAGTTTTTCCGACTTTACGTTTCCGCATCAGTTAATGAGGGTGATTCTGTTGGAGCAGTTGTACCGCGCGTTTCAAATCTTGCGCGGGGCAAAGTATCATAAGTAACGACAAGTCAATGGGTGGGAGTGAGGCAGGGTGGGAATGGAAGATGACGTGAAGGCGTTTCACGCTTACATGAAGAAAATTGCCGACATCAACAGCGCGATTGCGTTGCTTGACTGGGATGCGCGCACCAAGATGCCAAAAAAAGGCGTCGCAGGTCGCTCGGAGGCGCTGGGAACGCTGTCTGCCACTGTGTTTGCGATGCAGGTGGCACCAGAGATGCGCACCTTTCTGGAGGAATTGGAGCCACAGGCGGACAAGCTGGAGCAGAAAACGATCAGGATGCTGGAGGTCAGTCGCAAGTTCTACGACTTGAACCAAAAGATTCCGGCGCAGCGTTACCATGAATTTGTTGTGCTGCGTGCGCAGGCGGAATCCGTCTGGCAAGAGGCGCGGAGCAAGAGTGATTTTGCCATGTTTGCCCCGTACCTGGCGCGGCTCGTGGCAATGACGCGTGAGTTCATCGACTACTGGGGACACAAGGATCACCCCTACGACACGCTGCTCGACATGTATGAGGAAGGCTTGACGGTGAGCGTTCTAGATCCCCTGTTTGCCAATGTGCGCAAGCAGACACTCGTGCTTCTCG
>JAJZCL010000117.1 GCA_021846165.1 Bacillota bacterium
CAGTAGGGAGCGTGGTGCGTTTGTTGACGATCGCTTTGGCAAAAGGGCGCGTGTTAAAAGACGCGGTGGCGCTCTTGGAAAAAGCCGGCTACCAACCGCCGATCAACTTGGAGAAGACGCGCAAGCTCATCCTCAACGACGAGGCGCATCACATCCGGTACTTGCTTGCCAAACCTGTTGACGTGCCGACGTATGTGGAGCGGGGTGCCGCTGACCTCGGTGTCGTCGGCAAAGACGTGTTGCTAGAGGCGGGCAGCGACGTTCATGAGTTGTTGGATCTGGGCTTTGGCCGGTGTCGTTTGGCGCTCGCCGGACCGCCGGAGAGAAGCGTGGAGCAGGTACGGCGGGTAGGCACCAAGTATCCGAATTATACCCGTCGTTACTTTTTGCGCAGGAATCAGCAGGTGGAAACGATTTACCTGAACGGCAGTGTGGAACTGGCGCCATTGATCGGGCTTGCCGACTGTATCGTCGACCTGGTGGAAACGGGAAAGACGCTAGAGGAAAATGGTTTGGCCACGCTCTTAAACCTAGAAGAGATTTCAACGCGGTTAATCGCCAATCGCGCCAGCTACCAGTTAAAGTCTACGGAAGTGGACGAATTCACGGCGCGCATGCGTGCTGCGTTAGAAGAGAGATGAGGTGGACGGGTTGATCGCGATTGTCGATTATGGAATGGGCAACTTGCTCAGTGTCGCCAAGGCTTTGGAGCATATCGGCAGCGAGCCGATCGTGACCGACAAGAGTGAACAGCTCGCAGTGGCCGACGGTGTGATTCTGCCCGGCGTCGGCGCCTTTGGCGACGCGATGGACAACCTGCGCGAACTGGGACTGATCGCACCGCTCTTGGCTTACGTTGAGGCGGGCAAACCGCTGCTCGGAATTTGCCTGGGGATGCAACTGTTGTTTTCGGTCAGTGAAGAACACGGTGAGCATGTTGGACTCGACTTGATTCCAGGTCGCGTCGTACGTATGCAGGGCGATTATAAAATACCGCAGGTAGGGTGGAATCAGCTTCAATTCAGACGCGATCACCCCGTGACAATAGAACTGGAATCTGGCGAATTCGCGTATTTTGTCCATAGTTACTTGGCGGTGCCGAGTGATCCGGGTGTGGTCGTCGCCAGTGCCGATTACCATCAAGACGTACCGGCTATCGTCGCGAAAGGGAATGTGATCGGCATGCAGTTTCACCCGGAGAAAAGCTCCCATACGGGGTTGCGGTTGTTAGCGGGGTTTGTCAAGTGGTGTGGGGGGGGTGAGCGCTGATGCGGTTGTATCCAGCGATCGATTTGATCGAGGGCCAAGCGGTTCGGCTTGTCAAGGGGGATTTTGAGCGCCAAACGTCATACGGCGACCCGCTGGAGGTGGCGCATAAGTACGCGACCGCCGGTGCCACCCACTTGCACGTGGTCGATCTTGACGCCGCAAAAAACGGCCAAACATCGGCGAGTACCGAACGAATCGTGGCGCGGATCATGACCGCAACCGGGTTGACGGTCGAAATCGGCGGCGGCATTCGCAGCGAAGGCGACGTGTCGCGGTGGTTGAACGTCGGCGTGTGGCGGTGTGTCATTGGCACGCGCGCGGCTGAGGAACCGGAGTTCGCGCGGCGCATGCGGGAAACGTTCGGGGATGCGGTGATTGTCGGCATCGACGCCAAAGGCGATCGGGTAGCGACGCGCGGCTGGCTGGAAGACAGCAGTTGGACGACGGAAGAGTTCGCGAAGGAACTTTACAAGATGGGGTATCGTGAGTGTATCTATACGGACATCTCGCGTGATGGAATGTTACAGGGGGCGAACATCGCCGCTTCATTGCGGCTGGCTTCCGCTTCTGGGTTGAACGTGGTGGTGTCGGGCGGCGTCAGCACCCTCGACGATGTGCAGGCGCTCCTTGCGGGCGCGAGTCAAGGGATAACGGGGGCGATCATCGGCAAGGCGCTGCTTTCAGGCAGGTTGGACTTGCGCGTAGCGCTTGCCGCACTGCAAGGGGGTGGCAAGTAGTGCTGGCCAAACGGATTATTCCGTGTTTTGACGTGGCCAACGGTCGCGTGGTCAAACACGAGTCGTTCTTTGCCAACCGCCGCGACGCCGGGAATCCGGTTGAACTCGCGTCGCTGTACGACGAAGCGGGCGCGGACGAGATCGTGCTGCTTGACATTTCGGCGACGCATGAAGGCAGGAGTACCCTGCTCGACATCGTCAGGCAAACGGCAGAAAAGATCTTTATTCCGTTCACCGTGGGAGGCGGCATCGGCAGTGCCGACGAGGTGCGCGAAGTGCTTCGCTCCGGAGCAGACAAGGTGTCGATCAACTCCGCCGCCGTTCGCGATCCGCGCCTGATTACGGATGTCGCCCGCCGATTTGGCTCCCAATGCACCGTCGTTGCCATCGACGCGAAACAAAACGGCGCAAACGACTGGGAGGTGTTGGTTCGCGGTGGGCGCGTCCGTACCGGCATTTCGGCGCTTGCCTGGGCGCAAGAGGCGGAGCGCTTAGGTGCTGGCGAGATCCTGTTAACGAGTTTTGATCAGGACGGACAGCGCGACGGTTACGATGTGGAATTGACGCGCAGGGTTTCAGAGGCGGTGCGCATCCCTGTGATCGCCTCTGGCGGGGCGGGAAACAAGCAACACTTTTACGACGTGTTGACCGCGGGACATGCGGATGCGGCGCTGGCGGCAAGCGTTTTTCACTTTGCCGAAATGGGGATCGCCGACGTGAAAGAATACTTGCGCGGTAGAGGGGTGTGGGTGCGATGAGCCAAACTTTGGCAGATATTTTACAAGGATTGAAGTGGGATCGAGACAACCTAATTCCCGCCATCGTGCAGGATGGGCGAACGAAGCGGGTGCTGACGCTCGCTTATATGAATTCGGAATCGCTGCAAAAGACCTGGGAAACGCGCGAAACGTGGTTTTATAGTCGTTCTAGGCAACACCTGTGGCACAAGGGCGAAACGTCAGGTCACACGCAGCGAGTGATGGGGCTAGAAGTCGACTGTGACGGCGACGCCCTGCTCGTGTTCGTGGAGCCGCAAGGCCCCGCGTGTCACACCGGGACGGAGTCGTGTTTTGATACGCGGGTGGCGTTGCCGTTTGAAGATCCGGCGGCGCAAGGCGAGGGTGTGCTGGAACGCCTTGAGCAGAGGGTGGCAAAGCGGGATCGGGAGCGACCGGAAGGCGCGTACACCACCTATTTGTTTAGTAATGGAATTGATAAAATTTTGAAAAAGGTGGGCGAGGAAACGGCGGAGGTGATCATCGCGGCGAAAAACCGCAGCGCCAGCGAACTTCGCTACGAAACAGCGGATCTCTTGTACCACTTGTTTGTCATGTTGCGGGAACAAAAGCTACCGTTTGCCGAGGTACTAGCCGAATTGGAGGAGCGGTACCAAGGGAAGAAAACACACTGACGGTCTGTTTTACTCATTCCGACTTTCGATTTTCCAGCCGCTTTTAGGCTGGATTTTTTAATTTTTAGGCTGAAAAACCCCCGTTATATAGGGATTTTAATCAGTAACTAAAAGGTTGCTTTTACTTTACTAAAAAATGTTTTTGTGATACGATATAGGCATGTTAATAAGCCTAGAAGAAGCAGCGAAATTGTTGGGTGTATCAAAAAGCACGATGCGTCGTTGGGAAGAAGAAGGCCGTTTGAAACCGGAACGGACCCCTGGTGGTCATCGCCGCTATCGATCCGAGGAATTAATGCAGATGGCACAGCACCCGCCTTCTGAAAACGGGAGAACCACGATTGCCTATGCAAGAGTGTTTAGCCACGATCAAAAAGCAGACTTGGAAAGGCAGGCGATTTTGTTATCAGAGTTCTGCACGAAAAACGGCTGGTCACATGAAGTCATTCGCGATTTAGGTTCCGGCCTTAATTATCACAAAAAAGGGTTGAGAGAGCTTTTACAACGGATCATGCGAAATAATGTAGAACGTCTGGTCATTACTCATAAGGATCGACTGCTACGTTTTGGTGCGGAATTAGTTTTTGCTATTTGTGAAGAGTTTCAAACCGAAGTCGTCATTGTGAATAAGTCCGATGAAGTAAGTTACGAAGAAGAATTGACACAGGATGTACTTGAAATCATTACCGTATTTTCAGCAAGACTTTACGGTTCGCGAAGTCACAAAAACAAGAAATTGATCGAACGCATGAAAGAGGCGACGACTCATGATGAGGACAAGACGGAGGCTGACCCGACAACCGAATAAACAAAAAGCCGTGCGCCTTCATGCCCTTATTGATGCGTATGCCAAACAGAAAGACGCGTACCTCGTGGAACTTGCCAAAACGAAAAATTGGCACATATGGCAAGCCACTCGCAAGGAAAAACGTGCGTTTGCAAGGCAATACAGTCACAATACATTGCCTGTCCACATCGAAGATCAGTGTATCTTTGATGCGATCACGACCATGATCGCGTGGGTGGAGAGTGCCAAAACACGCGACCATTGGAAAGCGTTG
>JAJZCL010000118.1 GCA_021846165.1 Bacillota bacterium
CTATTACGCTGTATGGGAACAGCGCGCACCGATACGAAAGCCGAACCATCTTCATGATGTAAAGATCATGTTGCCCTTGATCCAAGAAGTAAGCAAAATCCATGAACTTCAAACGGAGTATCTGATCGCCGATTTAGGGTATCTCGATGCAGAAGATCAGAAGAGTGCCTTTCACGATCATGATATGGCGGTCGTGACAGGATGTAAGAAAACACCACCGTTCCCGAATCTTGTGAAGCGGCGGGAAGACCAGAATGTGAGCAGGGGCATCGATTGATTGGGGACGGCGCAAATCGCGCACATTCGGGCAGCGAAGTTCCCCCGAGAACACGTTCGTATGAATTATCGATACTCAAATCGATCGCTCCTTCCAAATCTGAGTGTATCATATACGACGTTTCAAAAAAGCATTGATTTCTTATTTTTATCAAGTTAGGGAATATAAAGATGTAAATGAAACGGATTACGGAGCATTAATTTCCGTTTTGTTGAATTAATGGAATACGTCGAATACCCTATAACTTTTAAAGAACACAAAAAAGCAGTTGACACATCGTATACATAGGTATACAATATGAACCGTACACATCGAATACAATTGTATACAACCAAAAAGGAAGGTGACTTCTTATGCACTTTGACCATCACAACGAAATGCAATCCGCACCAGATCTCTTACGCGGCCATCACGAATGCCGCCATCATCATGACGATCACGAACACCGTTGCCCACATCATCATGACAGACTCGGACACCACGGGCATCGGCACATGGGACCGCAGACCTTTCGCCGTGGGCGCGCGATTGACTTTCTGGAACGACTCGAAGTCAGGCAATCCACACTCAGACAACAACTGGAACAGCCTGCGTTGCAATCGATCCGTGACGTCATCAGCGGCGAACTGAAGGCGGTCGAGGCGATCATCGCCGAATTCGCGGAGTTGTTCGACTTGCATGAACCAGGCACAGACGACGAACGCAGCGGCGGCGCAGACAGAACGAACCAGGCAGAATAATCCTCGTTGGCGAGATCGACCGTGCTAAGGCGTAACGCCTGCGATCCATCTCGCCTTTTTCAACGCCAGCGCAAATCATGCGAGAAGGCGAACGAGGTGTTCAGCACAAACGTAGATGGTAGTGCGAATCATCGACAATGCTGCGAAATGCGCCGCCCCACCTACCTCCCATGGCGATCGTGTCCCCGCAAAGGGACACAAAGTACACAACTTTTTTTCCTACTCCATCTCATTGTCCATTGCAAAAGCACAAATGTTCATGTATAGTAGACACGGTGTAGGCGTTCTCGCACCAACTCTAGTGAGGGAGCGGTTTTCCTCAATGTCCCAAGACCCGTATTACCTCGTTCGGCGTTCCCATTTGCCGGAAGCCATGCAGCGCACGATCCGCGTCATGGAACTTCTGGATCAGGATCCGCACATGAGCGTGCTGGAGGCAGTTCGCCAGGTAGGCCTTTCGCGCAGCGCGTTCTACAAGTACAAAGAGGCGATCAAGCCCATTCATTCATCAATTGGGGAACAAATCGTCACCTTGGCGCTGACGCTGCTGCATGAACGCGGCGTTTTGTCGGATGTGTTGAATCGGCTGGCGGCAAGCGGCGCCAACATCCTAACGATCAATCAATCACTGCCTTTGCAAGGCAAGGCGACCGTGATCGTTTCCCTGGAAACGCGCAACATGGAATCAGAGCTGGACGATGCGCTTGACCACCTGCGAACGAGGTTTGGCGTGGAGCAGGTAAACATCGTAGGGCAAGGTTAATTAAAGGAGTGGAGCAGGTGGAATTGAAGATTGGACTACTTGGCTGTGGTACCGTCGGCGGCGGCGTGGTGGAGCTGATTCGCATGCGCGCCGACAAGATTGCGGCCATGACGGGTTTTTACCCGATCATTACCGATGTGCTGGTACGGGATCTGACGAAGGAACGTAAGGTGCAATTCCAGCATGAGCGTCTGACCGATCAGGCGAGCAATATTCTGGATAATGATGACATCAAGGTGGTCATCGAAACGATGGGCGGCATTGAACCCGCGCGCACCATGATCCTCGCGGCACTGCGCGCGGGCAAGCATGTGATCACCGCCAACAAGGATCTGATCGCGCTTCACGGCCCCGAAATCATCGAAGCGGCAGAAGCGGCGCGGTGCGATTTCCTGTACGAGGCCGCCGTCGGCGGAGCGATTCCGCTCATCCGCCCGCTCAAGGAATCGCTGACCGCGAATGAAATCACCGACCTTAAGGGGATCATCAACGGCACAACCAACTATATTTTAAGTAAAATGACGGAAAGTGGCGCGAATTACGAAGAGGTGCTGAAAGAAGCGCAAGACCTCGGCTATGCGGAGAGCAACCCGGCGAGCGACGTCGACGGACTCGACGCCGCACGCAAGCTGACCATTCTGGCGGGCATCGCTTTTGGCGCCAAAGTCAGCCTAGATGATGTCGAGGTCAAGGGCATCCGCACCATCGCCGCCAGCGATGTGGCGTACGCGCATGAACTCGGTGCCGTGATCAAGCTGCTCGCCGTCGGCAAAGACGACGGCAAGTCGATCGCCTTAGAGGTGCGACCTTCGCTGGTGCCCAAATCCCACCCGCTCGCAACGGTTAACGACGCCTTCAACGCACTGTTCGTCCACGGCGACGCAGCAGGCGACCTGATGTTTTTCGGTCGCGGCGCCGGTTCACTGCCGACGGCGAGCGCAATCGTCGGCGACGTGATCGAAAACCTGCGCAACATCAGCATGAACATCCCGTCCCGCTTTCGCACCGGTCCTGTCGCCAGCAGAGCGGTACGCAAAGGGTCACCCGAACCGCTACGGTACTACCTGCGTATGCACGCCAAAGATCAACCGGGCGTATTTGCTCACATCGCCAGCCTGTTCGCCAAAGCCGAAATCAGCCTAGAAACGGTGCTACAAAAGCGCGCGCACGACAACCAGGCGGAAATTGTCATCGTCACGCACGAAACCCCATCTGCGGCGCTATCCTCGATTGTCGAACAGTTAACTGCGCGCGGCGATCTGCTAGAAATCAAAAATGTGATGCCGATGGAGAAAGGAGACGCTTGAACTCGTGGATACCTTATACCGCGGGCTGCTGGATCGATACCGACCCTACCTGCCCATTACCGAAAGCACGCCGCTTTTGTCCCTGAACGAGGGACGCACGCCGCTCGTGCCAGCGCTCAGTCTGTCTAAGGAACTGGGCATGGAAATTCACCTCAAATACGAAGGCGCTAACCCATCCGGATCGTTTAAGGATCGCGGCATGGTCATGGCGGTCGCCAAAGCGCTGGAAGAAGGAAGTCAAGCGGTGATCTGCGCCTCGACGGGCAACACCTCCGCCTCCGCCGCCGCTTACGCCGCGCGCGCAGGCATCCGTGCCATCGTCCTCATTCCGGACGGATACGTGGCGCTCGGCAAACTGGCGCAAGCCCTGATGTACGGCGCCGACGTCATGGCGATCAAGGGGAACTTCGACCGCGCCCTCGAACTCGTGCGAGAGATCTCCGCCAGCGAAGCGGTGACGCTCGTCAATTCGGTTAACCCGTTTCGCATTGAAGGACAAAAGACCGCCGCCTTCGAAATTTGCGACGACCTCGGGCAAGCGCCCGACTACCTCGCGATTCCGGTTGGGAACGCGGGCAACATCACCGCCTACACGAAAGGCTTTCGCGAGTACCACACACACAAAGGCACAGGCATCCCGCACATGATCGGGTTCCAGGCCGAAGGCGCAGCGCCGATTGTGCGCGGTGCCCCGGTCGCCAAGCCGGAAACGGTCGCGACCGCCATTCGCATCGGCAACCCCGCCAGTTGGCAGTTTGCGGTTGAGGCGATCGAAAGCACACACGGCTTCATTGACATGGTCAGCGACGAAGAGATCCTCGCCGCCCAGCGCCTGCTCGCCCAAACAGAAGGGGTGTTTGCGGAACCCGCCTCTGCCGCCTCTGTCGCAGGCGTGATCAAAAAATCGCGCTCCGGCGACCTTCCCAAAGGCGTTCGCATTGTCTGCGTATTAACTGGCAACGGCCTTAAAGACCCGGATACGGCGGTGCGCAACAGCCAGGGCGAAGCGCTTCTTGTCGAAGCGAATAAAGACTCCGTTTGGGAAGCGATTCTGGGAGGCAAGTCGTGAAAATCAGCGTCTACGTACCCGCGACTAGCGCCAACCTCGGACCGGGGTTCGACTGCATGGGCATCGCCCTCGACCTGTGGAACGAGATTCACGCCGCCCCCGCCGATCACACGACCATCGCCATCGAAGGCTATGGCGAAGACTTTTTGCCACGCGACGAGAGCAACCTGATCATCTCCGCAATCGGACTCGTC
>JAJZCL010000015.1 GCA_021846165.1 Bacillota bacterium
AACAGCCGAATCAAGGAACTACATCGGCGAAGCAAGGGGCAAGCGGGGATAATTCTACTCAATGCATATGTTATTCTGGCGAAATGCTGAGAACTCTATCCTCGACTTTGGGTAAGAGCCGCTGAGTATACATGAGAGTTCAAAACATGTCCAGCAAAAAAGGGGATCAATAATACAAACATCCAATTTATTCATGCGGGATATGGGATGAAAAGCGCGATCAAGTACGGTACCATCGCTCAATCCAATTAGCATTCGCCAAAACGTTTGGCGATCTCAAGCGCTGCGTTCAGCGAGAGCCATGATATAGCGCGCAGCGTTTCACGTTGCCATTTTCGCCGCGCGCTATGGACTTAATGCACCACCGACTCATTGCCGCTACAAGCGCTGCATACCCCCTTAATTTCCACATGATAATCAGACACCTCGAAGTGATGCTCCCGACCGATCTTCTCAAGGGGCACCTCTGGCAACTCGACATCCGTCATTAATCCGCATTGCACGCAAACCAGGTGATGGTGCGAAGACGTGTTGATATCAAATCTGCTTGCGTGATCCCCGTTACGCAATTCCTTAACAATGCCCGCCTCGATAAAGGCGCGCAGCGTGTTGTAGACCGTGGCTGCACTGAGCGACGGAAACTCCTGCTTTAACGACAGGTAAATCTCGTCCGCCGTCGAATGCTCGCGATGGGAATCCATAAACGTTAACACGGCAATGCGCTGTGGAGTCACCCGAAGTCCGGAATCCTTCAAAAGCGAAATCACGTCGATTTCACTTAATTCCTCCATAAGATAATCCCCTCTCAATCTTATAGTTATTATTATATAAACTTCACATTAAAAACTCCAGTCTTGATTGATCAAAAAAAAAAGGCAGATAAAAATTGTAATCACCTTCTTATGTTGAAGGAATTACAAATACCTTATCATGCCATGAGTACGTTTTCAAATGAGTTTTTACCTAGCCTTTTTAACGGTCGTTTCCATTCTGAGTTTGTCGGCAACCATGGCAATAAACTCCGAATTGGTGGGCTTCGCCTTGCTCATACTCACCGTATACCCGAACACTTGAATGATGGCCTCGCTGTTGCCGCGGTTCCAAGCCACCTCAATCGCGTGGCGTATCGCCCGTTCGACGCGGGATGCCGTCGTATAAAACTTTTCGGCGATTTGCGGATACAGGACTTTTGTCACCGAACCCAAAATTTCTACATCCTCATAGACCATCAAGATCGCCTCGCGCAAGTACTGATACCCTTTAATGTGTGCAGGAACGCCGATTTCATGGATGATGGCGGTCACCAGTTGGTCGATCGTGCGCCCCTGGGTGCTGATGGTGTGCAATCTCGTCGGAGCGGCGCTCGCCTCTGCCGAACCGTAGGCAGACCCAGAAATTTGCCGACCACGCTCAAAAATCGGTTCGTTAATCGCCAGATCGCGAATGCGATCAATCAACAGATCCATGTCGAACGGTTTGAGTATGTAATACAAGGCGCCAAGATCGATCGCTTTGCGCGTGATGTTCTCCTGCCCAAACGCCGTCAGCATGATGACGCGCGGAAAATACTCCAAGCGCCAGCTGCGCATTCGCTCCAGCACGCCAATGCCGTCAAGCACGGGCATGATGATATCGAGTACAAGCACATCTGGGCGCGTCCGCTCGACCATGTTCAGCGCCTCCTGTCCATTGTACGCAATCCCGACGATGTCAAGATCGGATTGAATCTGCAAATACTCTGACAACAAATCGGCAAACTCGCGATTGTCATCCGCAATTAACACTTTGATCATCGATTAAAACCCTCCTTGTTGATATCACTATTTATTTCGACAAATGGCGATGTATACCTATGAATTTTTTAGGAAAATTTTACGACGAAATCTGACACTACTTTGTCGAAAAATAAAAAACCGGGAAGCATTCCCGGTTTTAGCGATATATCAGCACGAGCAACGTCATCAAGCGGCAGGCCGTACAGAGCGGGCATTGTCGCGCATCCATGCCGCAAACACGCCATACCCCCGTGTCGGATCCGAAAGAAAAACATGTGTGACCGCACCGACGAGGCGATGATTCTCTATGACTGGACTGCCGCTCATCCCCTGCACGATGCCGCCCGTTGCCTGGAGCAGACGCGGGTCGGTCACCTGCACGACAAAACTTTTGATTCCCGCCGTTCGCTGCGCATTCACTTTGATGATCGACACGTCAAACGCTTCCACCCGTTGCCCGTGGATCACCGTCAAGATCTGCGCGGGACCGGGTTTGACATCCTGAGGCGCAGCAATGGAAATAGGCGACGTAATCAACGACGGATCAGGCGTTCCGCGCAGGAAACCGTAAACGCCGTACTCGTTGTTATTACTAATAGTTCCCAAGGTGTGTTGTTCATCGACAAACGTGCCTCTTTTCTCACCCGGCTGACCACTCTCGCCACGATCGATCGAGGTTACGGAAGCGCGCACAATTTCCCCCCGTCCTTCCATCGCAAGTCCCGTGTCATTATCCGTCACGACGTGACCCAGCGCTGCAAAAGCCCGCGACTGGGGATCGTAAAAGGTCAGCGTACCGACTCCCGATGCCGAATCCCGAATATAGACGCCGATCCGGTATGTGCCCGTGTCTTCATCCCACAGCGGTTTGACACTGGTGGATAAAATTTGTCCCTTTCGCTTAAACTCCAAGGTAAGCGTATGACCCGTCGTGCCTGAGTTTTTAATCTGTTCCGCCACCCGTTCGACACGGGCAATTTTCTGCCCGTCAACTTTCGTGATCAGATCGCCAATGCGGATGTTCGCCTGTTCCCCTGGACTCAACAAACGCCGACCGACATGGATAAAGTGGTAGCCAACCACGAGTACCCCTGAAGAATGCAGTTTAATGCCGATCGATTGACCTCCCGGCATCACGGCCACTTCGCTTTGCGCCAAACTCTGGGCGTTGACGCGATCGCTTCCCCACCCGAATGATAGCAACAGCGCGATTACCGTCACCCATACTGCCATTCGCCGCACGTTCACCCCTCCTCAACAAGCTGCTCTGTCTGTGCCACTTAGCCTGCCCGTGAGCATTGCGACGCATGACGCTTAAATGGTGACTGGGCTGGCAGGTTAGTGTGGAAGCCCCCGTTTCCGATCCAGGAGTTCGCGAGCGTGCGTGCGCGTGGTAGGCGTCACCAGTTGTCCGCCAATCATTTTGGCGAGTTCCTCAATTCGTTCGTCACTGTTCAACACCCTGACGTTCGTAAACGTGCGGCGATGGTCAGTTTGTTTCTCAATCAGCATGTGTTCGTCGGCAAGGCACGCCATTTGCGCCTGATGGGTGACGCACAGCACCTGGTGATAGCGCGAAATGTCCACGATCGTTTCCGCCACCCGCTGCGCCGCTGTTCCCGATATCCCCGTGTCAATTTCGTCGAAGATCATCGTATCGGCGGGCGCGGCACCGGCAAGCGCCTTGGCGAGCGCCAGCATAAACCGCGAAAGCTCACCTCCAGACGCAATCTTGGCAAACGGTCGCAAGTCCTCCCCCTGATTGGCGCAAAACAAAATTTCCGCCTCGTCCGCGCCACGCTCATGGTACGAAACGGTATGTAGCTTGACAGCTAAACGAACGTTCGGCATTAACAGCGCCGCGAGTTCCGTTTGCAAATTGGCGACAAGATCGTCCGCCGCAGCCTTGCGAGCCGTCGTCAGCGACTGCGCCGCATTGCCGAGCGCGTCGCCGAGCTTGTCGAGTTGCTGTTGCCATTTCTCAAGCCGTTCGTCCCCTTGCTCAAGCTCTTTCATTTCGGCCAGCGCCTGTTCATAGTGCGCCAGCACTTCCTTTTCGTCGGCGCCGTACTTTCCAAACAGCTTTTCCAAAACCGCCAAGCGGTTTTCAAGCTTGACCAATTCATCAGGATCAAGATTCAGTTTGTCTTTATAAGCGCGGGAAAATTCCGCAGCTTCAGACAGGTGTACGTGGGCAGTTTCCAGGTAATCCTTAAGTTCGACAAGGCTTTGGTCAAGCGCAGTAACCGCCTCAACATCGCGCATCATGCGATACAGTTCACCGTTGACGGCTACCCTGCGCGCAGCGCCCTCATACAACGTCAGATAAATATCGTTGACAACATTCAGCAACCGATCCGCGTGTTGCAACATCGCCCGTCGTCCACGCAGTTCCGCTTCTTCCCCAGGCCGCAACCTGGCCGCCGTGATCTCGTTCGTCTGCATGCGCAACATATCCAGCCGCTGCGCCGTATCCCTGCGATGATGCTCCGCCTCGCGCAAGCGCTGAGACAGCTCCCGATGTCGCGTGAACAAGTCCTGATACGCCGCCAGCAGCGGTACGATCTCGTCAGCGCGAAAGTCATCGAGCAAGCGCAACTGTTCTTCTTTTTTTAAGAGAACCAAACTGTCGTGCTGCCCATGCTGCTGGACGAGAATTTTGCCTAGGTTGCGCAAGGCTTGTACCGTGACAAGGCGCCCGTTGATACGCCCCACCGACTTGCCGGTGCGGTTGATTTCTCGATTGACGATCAGGTCAACGCCGTTAAACTCAATCCCCAGTTCATCCAACGCCCCCGCCACCGCAGGCGAAATTTTGGCGGACACGTCAAATCCGCCCTCAACGAGCGCCTTGTCTTCGCCCGAGCGCACCCACTCTCCGTTCCCTCGCAGCCCCAACAGCAGTCCGACCGCGTCCAAAAGAATGGATTTTCCAGCGCCCGTTTCTCCCGTCAGGCAGGTAAACCCATCGCCAAACTCCAGTTCCAGAGACTCGATCAACGCCAGGTTGCGCACCATCAGTGTACGCAGCATCGTCAGCCCTCCTCACAATAGACCCTTCACGCGATCCTCCAGTGCAACCGCGTCTTCTTTCGTGCGGACAATGATCAAGATCGTGTCGTCCCCCGCCACCGTACCGACGATTTCCGGCCAGTCAAGAGTGTCAAAAAGCACCGCCACCGCATGCGCGTTGCCCGGCAGTGTACGCATCACCACGAGATTTTCCGCCGAGTCAATCGCGACAAACACGTCGTTTAACAGGCGGTGCAGCTTGACCTCCGGCTTGTAGGACGACGGCTCGGTAGGTAAAGAGTACTTATAGGCGCCGTTGGCCATCGGCGTTTTGATCAGGTGCATTTCTTTGATGTCCCTGGAAATCGTCGCCTGAGTCACATGAAATCCAGCGATTTTAAGCGCCTCGGCCAGATCTTCCTGGGTCTCGATCACCTGTTCCGAAATGATTTCCCTGATTTTCAACAGACGCTGTCCCTTCAAGCGAACACCTTCCTAATCCCCACGCAGTTTATCGCGCAGTATCGAAAAAAACGGGCGCTCTTGCCAGCGGATCAAAATGGTTTCACAGGCCGACCTGCGCACATGAACGATATCGCCGCTGCGTAGCGGAAACCCCACCTGACCGTCAACCGTCAACCCCATGTCCTGATGACGCGCCGTCACCTTGATGCGCACCTCCTGATCCCCCGACACAACGACCGGGCGAGTGACCATTTTGTGCGGACAAATCGGCGTCATCAACAGCAACTGCATGAGCGGATGAATAATTGGACCGCCGCATGACAGCGAATACGCCGTCGAACCGGTCGGCGTCGACACGATCACCCCGTCCCCCAAAAACTCATCGTACAAATCGCCGTTCACATCGATAGTTACCTGAATCATGCGGGCTAACGACCCCTTTCCCACGCCCGCATCGTTCAACCCCACACTGCGGTGAACGAGTTCGCCGTAACGCCACACCTCAGTTTCCAACATCATTCTTTTTTCCAGGTAATACTCGTCGTTCAGCACGCGCTGAACCGTTTCCGCGACGTTGCTTGGTTCCGCCTCCGACAAAAAACCGAGGTGCCCAAGGTTGATGCCCAGCATCGGTAGGTCATAGCAAGCAAACTCCCTCGCGGCTCCAAGCAAGGTGCCGTCCCCGCCAAGCACGAACAACAGGTCGATTCGCTCAGGAAATTGTTCCAGCGCAAGCCCCAAATCTGACCGATTCAGATCGTGCGCAGCCTGCTCATCTATGTATACTTTCCCGCCATAACGGTGAATGGTGTTCACCAGATCGAGTGTCACCTCGTCGGCTTTTTTCTTTGTTCGGTTCACAAAAATTCCAATTGTGCCTGACATTCCAGCCTACCTTTCCGCACCCCTCAATGCGTGGCAAGCGCGATCAGCCAACCGAGGGCAATGCCGGCCAGCAACCAGATCGCCCGCGATAGCCAGCGCTTGCGAAAGTAATGCGCCGGATAATCGACGGCGAAGTCAATCCACTCGATCGAGCCGATCTCTGCGTCCACATACGCGATGGGCACGCGGTACTGTTCGTATAAAGGAAAGAAATTCTTACGTAACCAAGCTCCGCTTATCCTTTCCGGATCTCTCGACGAACGCACCTTGACCGGATAACGGGAACCGTCTTTCTCGATCATGTAGTCCGCGATCAACACGGTCGTAAATTTACGCGAGCCATAATACGAGGAGAGTTCGTACCCCACGCGTTCATCCACCACGCGATACCCTTCTGCTTGCAAAACATCAAAGGCCTTCAACATCGGTTCGCGCTTCGATTCCGGCGTCAACTCTGCCCAACCGCTCGCTACGTATTTTGATCTGAGAAACAGAAACGCCACCGTCAAAAACGTCAGAATGGCAAGGACAACCATGGCAGGCACCTCCACGCTATCCTGTTCGCTTGCCGCATGCCATTCTCCTGCCCGCCTTACCCCTGATGATGGGCAACATTCACCGCCTCGTCAAGATCGTTCTGATCGACCACCCGATCACAACGTTGCCCCCCGCAATACGCAAACATCAGGTACTCTATGTTGCCGTCGCCACCGCGAATCGGGGACGGCGTCACCCCGCACACAAAAAAACCCATACCACCAAGCGTGTCGAACACGCGTCGCAGCACCTCCCGGTGTACCTCAGGATCGCGCACAATGCCGCCTTTCCCTACCTTCTCCGGTCCCGCTTCAAACTGCGGCTTGACAAGGCCAATAAACGGCGCACCCGGCACGAGTACCTCACGCAACTTGGGCAGCAATTTTTCCATGGAAATAAAAGAAACGTCCATCACCGCCGCATCCGGCTGGGGATCGAACCGCGACGCGTCAACGCTTCGGAAGTTGGTACGCTCCATCACCCGCACACGCGGATCCTGTCGCAGCTTCCAGGCCAGTTGCCCGTACCCGACATCCACACTATACACAAGCGCAGCGCCCGCCTGCAGCGCACAATCGGTAAAACCGCCAGTGGACGAGCCCACATCCAATACGATCCTGCCTTGCAAATCGACGGGGAAGACTTGCAGCGCTCGCTCCAGTTTCAGGGCGCCGCGCCCCACATACGGCAGCTTATCGCCTTTGCACACCAGCGCGGCGTCACTGGGTATCCTTGCTCCTGGTTTGTCGACGCGCTCCGTGCCCCAGTAAACGGTTCCGGCCATCACAAAACGCTTGGCCTCCTCCCGCGATTCGGCGAGGCCAAGCTTTACCAGAAGTTGGTCGACACGTTCTTTGTCCACTATGCGTTCACTGACTTCCTGCGCACTCTTTGCTCCGACAAGTGGCCGAGCAACGCGACGGCCACATCCGCCAGCCCTTCGGCGGTGAGACCAACATGGTGCAACAGCTCAGGTCTGCTCCCATGCGTAATAAACTGATCGGGCAGGCCGACCGGGTGGACAGGGTGGAACACATTGCGCTCCGCATAAAACTCCAGCACCGCCGCGCCAAATCCGCCCCTCAACGCGCCCTCCTCAACCGTGACGACAGGGATCGACTCGTGCGCCAACTGCAATAATAACGCCTCGTCAAACGGCTTCAAGAAGCGCATGTTGACCACGCGCGCCGAAATGGCGTGCTTTGCCAGCATCAAGGCAGCGTTTTCCGCCACCGCGACCATCGGTCCAACGGCCAAAAACGCAACATCGCTGCCTTCCCGCACCGTTTCCGAACGACCGCTTGGGAGTGTCTGCAAAGGGATATCGAGTGGCACTCCGACCCCGTCTTCGCGCGGGTAGCGCACCGCCACGGGACCTGGCAGCGTCAGCGCCGTGAAGAGCATATGGCGCAATTCGCCCTCATCCTTTGGCATCATCAACGTGATATTTGGAATCGTTCGCAAAAATGCAATGTCAAAAACGCCCTGGTGCGTCTCGCCGTCAGGGCCTACCAGTCCTGCACGGTCAATCGCAAACATTACAGGTAGGTTTTGGATGCAAATATCGTGAATTACCTGGTCGTACGCGCGTTGCAAAAACGTGCTATAGACGGCAAACACCGGTCTTAATCCCGCTGTTGCCAGCCCTGCACACAGCGTCGCGGCGTGCTGTTCGGCAATCCCCACATCGTAACAACGGTCAGGGAACTTCTCCGCAAACAAGTTCAAGCCTGTCCCGCTTGGCATGGCGGCGGTCACCGCCACAATCCGCCTGTCGTTCTTTGCGAGCTCAATCATGGTATTCGCGAAAACGCTGGTGTACGACGGCGCTTTCTTACTCGCCTTCGTCACGGTTCCGCCGATGCTATGGAGCTTATCGGGCGCTTCCTCCGCCGTTTTATAGCCTTTGCCCTTTTGCGTCGCCACATGCAGCAAAACCGGTTCGTCGAGATTCTTGACGTGGTTCAGAACGGTCAGCAACGCGCCAAGGTCATGGCCGGGGATCGGGCCGAAATAGGAAAATCCCATTTCTTCAAATAAAACGCCCGGCACCACCATATACTTCAAGCTGTCTTTCATGCGTTCCAGCGTCCCCGCCACGCGCTTGCCAATGCTCGGGATTCGCAACAGCATGGATTCAATCTCATTCTTTAGACGGCTGTAATGAGGATCCGAACGCAAGCGCGTTAAATACTGGGAAACGGCGCCGACATTGTGATCGATCGACATCTCGTTGTCGTTCAGAATGACGAGCAAACGCTTATGCAAGTGTCCTGCGTGATTGAGGGCCTCAAACGCCATGCCGCCCGTCATCGCACCGTCGCCGATGACCGCGACAACGTGGTGATTTTCACCCATCAAGTCGCGGGCGATCGCCATGCCGAGCGCCGCCGAGATCGACGTGCTAGAGTGCCCGACGCCAAACGCATCGTGTTCGCTTTCCGTGCGCTTCGGAAAACCCGCCAGTCCCTCGTACTGACGCAACGTGGAAAACATGAGCTTGCGGCCAGTTAACATCTTGTGTACATATGCTTGGTGCCCCACGTCCCAAACGATTTTGTCGCGCGGAGAATCGAACAGGTAGTGCAGCGCCAGCGTCAACTCGACAACGCCCAAATTCGCGCCAAAGTGCCCGCCTGTGGCTGTCACGCTGGCAACCAAAAACTCACGAATCTCTTTAGCAAGTTGATTCAATTCATCAAGCGAAAATCGCTTGATATCAGAAGGGGTGTTCACCTGTTCCAGCAGCACGAAGTCAGCCACCTTTCTTGTCGACACACGGTGGGCAAAAACGCTTACCAAATTTACCCCGTCAGTGTTGCTGTTATAATTTTAGAAATTATAACACAGGCAGGGTTTGGTCTCAATTCTCCAACCCCTGCCTGCTTGTTCGCGGATTTATTTTTGCCTGTATTGCGGTTCCTCTTGCTGAATGTAAGTCAAACGAGACTGCAGTGAGGAAACCACGTTGTCGACCGACTGCGACAACTGACCAAACATTTGCTTAGCCTGCTGATCCTGGGTTTCCAGCGCAAACTGCTTCAAGTTGGCCGCCACGCTTTCTGCTGACGCGATGGTTTGTTGCATTTTCACTCCGATTGTCAAGACAACACACCTCCCGACGTTATTGTCACCGGGAACGGCCAACCTTAGGCAGCTTATTTTTTCCAAAAAAACTATCGATCACGGTCACGCAACGATACCGCCAGTTCGATCAACAACGAACTGGATCGCTTGAATTCCTTAATCCTGCTGATCGCTTCCAGTGCCTGGTCGGTCAGCGCGGCCACGCGCTGGCGCGACGCTTCAATGCCAAACAACGCCGGATACGTCGCCTTTTGCAACTTGGCGTCCGCACCGGCGGGCTTGCCAAGCTGCTCCGTGTTCCCCACCTCATCGAGAATGTCATCGACAATTTGAAACGCGAGCCCAATCGCCTCCGCGTAGGTGGACAACCAACGCATCGTATCCGCATTTACCGCGGCCGCATAGGCAGGCATCAATACCGCCGCCTGAATCAGTGCGCCCGTCTTATGCATGTGTATGTATTCGACCAAAGATTCCTCGACAGGCTTGCCTTCTTCCAAAATATCGGCGGTCTGACCGCCCACCATGCCAAAGGGACCAGCGGCTCGCGCGAGTTCTCGTATCATCGCGACGACGATCGAACCGGGAAGCCTAGACTCCGCTAACACCTGAAACGCAAGCGTCAACAGCGCGTCACCGGCAAGCAGCGCAATCGCCTCGCCGTACACCTTATGATTCGTGGGCTTGCCCCGCCGCAAGTCGTCATTGTCCATCGCGGGCAGGTCGTCGTGGATCAAAGAGTACGTATGGATCATTTCAATTGCGGCAGCGGCGGGCAGTAACTGATCGCCAGTTACGCCCAGCGCGTCACCCGTCATCAACAACAGTCCCGGACGCAGCCGTTTTCCGCCTGCGTTCACGCTGTAGTTCATCGCCGCAAACAACACTTCCACATAGGAGGAAGGAGACGCCTTAATCCACGTGCCGATGGCGTCATCCACCATGCGCGCGGATGCGGTCAAAAAATCCGCCAACGTCATGCTACTCCTCCTCCACCTCAAAGGCTTCCCACGTTAGCCCCTCTTCGCCCGATAACACCTTTTCCACCTTCTGTTCGGCGAGCGTCAGCTTATCCCTGCACACCTTGGCCAACTGCATCCCCGTCCGATAGTGTTCAATCGCCTCATCCAGCGTCAACTCGCCGTCTTCCAGCGCCTGTACCACCTCTTCAAGTTGCGCCAGCGCTTTTTCAAATGAGCACTCCTCAAGATTCAGACGTTCACTCTCATTCATCGCTTTCATGCACCCCCCTCACCTGGCACTCCAGCCAACCGTCAATCAATTCCACACGCAGCGCATCGCTTAGCTGCACCTGGTCGACAGTCGTGACGAGCGCCCTGCGATCCCTTTCATACACCACCGCATAGCCGCGGCGCATGACCGCCAGCGGATTGAGCAACGTCAGCTTATCCAGCAGTCGTCCCAGTCGGTCTTCGTTCGCGGCAAACGTTTTCGCCAGCAAGCGTTCCAAATCGGCGCGCCTAGCAAATACCCTGGCCTCCGCCTGTGCGACCCGCTTGGCAAGCGGAACGCGCGCCAGTCTTAATTCTAAATGGTTCAGTCCTCGCAACCCTTGTTGCACGTGGGTATGTAAAAGCGTTTTTAACTGCTTCTCCAGTCGATCGACTTGTTCGGAAAATTGGGAGAGTCTTTGCATGGGATCCGTCAACACGCGCTTTTCCAGCAATCGTTGCAGTCGCTCTGCCGATGCCGCAAGACGGCGACTCTGCGCTGCCTGCATACGGGCACGCAAGTGGTCAACACGAATCACGAGCTCACTTCGACTCGGAGCAACCAGTTCCGCCGCCGCAGTCGGCGTGGCAGCGCGGACATCCGCGACAAAATCCGCGATGGAGGTGTCTGTTTCGTGCCCAACAGCCGAAATCACGGGCACCTCGGAGGCGATAATCGCTCGAGCCACCACTTCCGTGTTATAGGCAAACAGCTCCTCAAACGATCCGCCGCCCCGTCCCACGATCATCACGTCCGCAAGTTTTCGCTCATGAACGAGCCGAATGCCCGCCGCGATTTGCGTCGGCGCCTCTTCCCCCTGCACCGCCACCGGCACCACGACAATCGCGCACAGCGGGTACCTGCGCCGCAGCGTCGTGATCATGTCGCGCACAGCGGCACCCGTTGCCGATGTGACGAGCGCGACGCGCCCAGGGTACGTTGGCAACGCGCGCTTGCGTTCAGCGCGGAACCACCCCTCCTGCTCCAATTTCGCCTTTAACTGCTCAAACGCCATGTACAAAGCACCGATGCCGTCAGGTTGCACCGCGTCCGCATACAACTGGTAATCTCCAGAGCGCTCAAACACATCCAACGACCCGCGCACAATCACGCGCATGCCGTCTTTCATCTGAAAACGCAAGAAGCGCGCTTTGCTCGCAAACATCACGACACGAAGACGCGCTCTTTCGTCCTTTAATGTAAAATACAGGTGTCCGCTCGACGGTCGACTTAAATTAGAGATCTCCCCTTGAACGGACGTGTTTTGCAACTCTGCGTCGAACTGGATCGCCCATTTGATCTTTGCAGTGATCTCAGAAACGGTCAGAACTCCCACAGGCATCGCCGCCACCCTTCACTGTACGCCGGTAATCAGCTTCTGGCGCATTTTCGCGGCACGCACCGTGTTGTGAAGCAGCATGGCGATCGTCATTGGACCAACGCCCTTTGGCACCGGGGTAATCGCTCCCGCCACCGGTTCGACCGACGCAAAGTCAACGTCGCCCGTCAGCTTGCCGTCGACGCGGTTCATCCCTACGTCAATCACGATAGCACCCGGCTTCACCATGTCCCCCGTCACTAGGTTAGATCTGCCGATCGCCACCACCAAAATATCCGCTTGCCGAGTCAACTCGGAAAGCCGTTGCGTGCGTGAGTGGCACACCGTGACGGTCGCGTTGGCCTGCAACAAAAGCTGCGCCATCGGTTTGCCAACGATGTTCGAGCGCCCGATCACCAGCGCGTGTTTGCCTGCTACCTCGATGTTTTCGTATTTAAGCAGTTGCATCACTCCAAGCGGTGTACACGGCACAAACCCACTCGCCCCAATCGAAAGCTTCCCCACATTTTCCATGTGAAACCCATCCACATCTTTGTCCGGCGCCATCGTCGCAATCACCGTTTGCTCGTCAATGTGCGCTGGCAAAGGCAACTGCACGAGGATGCCGTGTACGTCATCGTCACGGTTGAGGTGTTCGATATGGGCAAGCAAGGTGCTGGCATCAACGCTGGCCGGAAACCGAACGACCCGCGACACGATTCCCGCCGCTACCGCCGCCTTCTCCTTACCGCGCACATAGACTTGCGACGCAGGATCTTCCCCCACCAGCACGACGACCAACATCGGACGCACACCCTCCGCATGCAACCGTTGCACCTCTTCTGCTGTCGTGGCGCGACTCACCGCTGCCCATTTTTTGCCATCAATAAGGTGACCCATAGGCGCCCCTTCCCTGCGCGTTACTTGCGACTGCTACTGTGACCAGGGTGCAGCTTGGAACTGGGATCAAGATAAATTTTGGCGTTGTTGACCGCCGTCGGCGCTTCCCCAAACCCGGTGGCGATCAATTTGATCTTACCGGGATACACGCAAATGTCGCCCGCCGCAAAAATGCCAGGAATGTTGGTGCGCATTTTCGAATCGACCAAAATGCCGTTGTCTTCAATTTCCAGTCCCCACTCCATAATCGGTCCCAACGAGGCGGTGAAGCCAAGGCTGCTGATGATCGCGTCCACCTCCACTTGCTCCGTTTCTTTGCTGCGATTTTCCATCAATGTGACACTTTTCACGAATTCGTCGCCAAAAACCTCTTTGACCTCATAAAACGTCCTGACTTCCACACCCGATACCATCAGCGTTTTTACATTCTCTTCGTGCGCCCTGAATCCATCGCGACGGTGAACCAGCATCACCCGCTCCGCCACGCCGTCCAGCATGAGCGCAAAATCCACCGCGCTGTCACCACCGCCGACCACAATGACTTTTTTGCCCTTAAAGCGTTTCAAGTCGTCAATATAATAGTAAATCCCTTTGCCCTCGTACTGTTCGGCATTGATTGCCGGCAAGGTTTTCGGCGTAAACGCGCCGATTCCGGCGGTCACAATCACGGCTCTTGACAAGTGAACCTGCCTGTCCGTGATCAACTCAAACACGTCATCGTCGCGCTTGTCAAGACGCAACACCTTCTCATTCAGGCACACGGTGGGATGAAACTGACTGGTTTGTTCAATTAACCTGTCCACCAAGTCCATCGCCCTAACTTTAGGAAACCCGGCAACGTCATAAATGAACTTTTCTGGATACAACTCGGCCAATTGACCGCCAAGTTGGGGTAGGCTGTCGATAATTTTTGCGCTGGCGTCGCGCATACCCGCATAAAACGCCGTAAATAACCCGGTCGGACCGCCTCCGATCACGGTGATGTCATACACCTTTTCATCCACTGGCAACATCATTTTTCCTCCTTAATCATCCAATCCAACTCTCATCGCTGTTCGCACTCACGCGCAATCAGCGCCACTCCGTACGCATTGTCGGTCGCGCGCTTGGGATCGCAAAAAAACAGCCTGGTTCCGTCACCGGTTGCCTCGCCAAAACGCTGGCGCAACCGCCTGCGGATCAGCAGATTAGACGCTACTCCTCCGACAAACAAAATTCGCTCGACGCCTGTGTGAAGCATCGCATAGCGAACTGATTTTTCCAGAGTATTGGCAATCACCCGGAAAACGGAAGCGGCCACCTGTTCTTTAGGTACCCCTTGCGCGAGCAGCTTCTCTGCCGCCGTCAGCGGTCCAGAAAAACTCGGTCGACCTTCCCTGATCGCAGAGGGCAACGAAGGAATCCCATCAGCGGCGCCCGCGGCCAAGCCTTCAAGCTGTGCGCCCGCCGGAAACGGTAACCCCATCGCAACGCCGATGCGATCGACAAACTGCCCCACATGCAGATCAAGGCCTGTCAGAACTCCCCTGATCTCATAACCACAAGCCTGTTTCTTCACCCATAATAAGTCTGTCGTGCCACCCGATAAGTGATAGACCAAAAACGGCCGCTCGTTCTCGACGAAAAGCCCAGCGCTGGCCACAGCAGCGGCGATGTGCCCCTCTTGGTGAGTGGTTTCCCAGAGCCTCGCACCCGCACCGACAGCGAGACTTTGCGCAGCCAGCACGCCTGGCATAAACACCGGCATGTACGATTCAAGCTGTGGCCGCGGCTTGCTTGACACGCCAACCGCCCGAATCGGCCGTTGCGCCAGTGCATCCCGCATGGCTACGAGATGGTCAGGCAACCTGACCATATGCTGGAACAAGGCGTCCGACTGCTGCAATCCGCGACTGCCAACTGGCACTTTCAACAGGCGGCGATCTTCAAACACAACCTCACCGACCGCATCCACAACACAAAGCGAGGTTGTATAATTGCTGGTGTCAATCCCAACATACACCGCTTGCGCTGCCATCACACATTCAAGGTAAAACGACCGCTTTGCAAGTCAGGGAGCAGCTTGAGAGCGCCCGCCAGCACGCCGTTGATGAACTTCCCGGAAGCGTCGGAAGCGTATTTTTTCGCAAGTTCGATCGCCTCGTTAATGGCAACCGCAGCAGGAACGTCGTCCACATGGATCATTTCAAACAGGCCAATGCGCAAGATGTTGCGATCAACCCCCGGCATGCGCACCACTTCCCAGTCCTTGCTCAACCTGTCAATCAAGGCGTCAAGCTCCTGACGATGCCCGCGCACCTGGTCTACCAATCGTTGGTAATACTCTTCATCGTACGCCGCAGAATGATCCGATTCCCCATGCACCATATGCGTATAGGCAGAGGCTTCCTCCACCGGAATATCGTTCAGATCCATTTGAAACAACGTGCCCAACGCGCGCTCCCGCGCCGAGTGCCGACTCATCGTTCGACGACATCCTCCCTCACCACTACTCAAAGCGGTCGTTATTCCAAAAGCGTTCAATCAGATCCTGCCAATTGGCACGACCATCAAAAAATCTGCCAAGCACATACCCCACGACGACGAATACTGTTAGCAACAGGGTAGGAAAAAAACCGACGACCTCAATCAACACCCAGAGGACAAACCCAATCAGGGCACCCAAATAACGCTTTGGCATTCGGCCGATTCGTTCTGCAACGGCTAACCACTTCGCCAAAGATCATCTCTCCCCGACATTCGCTTATTTCTGCACGCTGTCAGGAGCCAACGTCGCCACATGCACGTTCACGGAAGCAATGGCGAGCGAGGTCATGTTCCTGATCGCCTGCCCGACCTCACGCTGGATGGACTCGCCCATCTCATTCAGGTCAACCGGTTCGGCTTGCACATCCACGTGGATCATAAGGCCCTGCGCGCTTTCGTCGATTTTAACTTGAAGTTGCTTGACGCCCCTAACCTGTCTGGCCGTCCTGATTACAATTTCCCTGACTGCGTGGTGGCCAATGCGGATTTGCCCACCCTCCAATTCACGGATAAAGGCTTGCGCCCGACGCGGCTGGATGCGAAACGCCAAGTAGCGAATCGAAATCACGAGTAACACGGCCAACCCTACGTACAACCAGTCGATCTGGCTCGTGACAAAGTAGTTGCCGAGTTGCACCGCGGGCGCAAAGTTCAGCAACCACAGCCCCATCCACAGGGCACCGATCGCGGCGATCAAACCATACAAGCGCACAAGCCAACGATCAAACGGAAACACGGATTCGACTCCCCCCCGCCGCGACAACTCTTATTCGCCGCGTTCCTCGGCGCTATTCTCGGGAGTGCGCTCCTCTGGCTTCATGGAAACCCCCAGAACGTGTACGTTCACAGCGGATACATCAAGCCCCGTCATGCCTTCCACGGCTTCTTTCACCGCTTCTTGAATGGCGCGTGCCACATCGGGGATGCGAAACCCGTATTCGCAAATGATCGAAAGCTCCACGCTACAATTGCGTTCGTCAGGCGCCACATCAACCTTTACGCCTTTGCTGAGGTTCTTCCTTCCCAAGCGCTCCGCGATGCCGCCGACAATCCCGCCGCTCATGTCCGCCACACCGTCAACGTCCGTCGCCGCCATCCCCGCAATGACGGCAATCACTTCATTGGCAATCTGCGTCGTCCCCACACTGTTCTCGTCAAGATCCGTGCGCAGCACTCCATCATTGGCCATGAATACATCCCTCCTTGGATTCAGTTTGCAAGTATTGATGACTTGCTTGATTATACCTTTTCGCGGCAAAAAATTAAACCTGATGCTCTTCCAAAAACCTAGTGGTCACATTCCCAGACAAAAAGTCGACATTGGTTAACAACCGCTCGTGAAACGGAATGGTGGTCTTGATGCCCTCCACCTTCATCTCGCCAAGCGCCCGCCTCATCCGCATGACCGCCTCATCTCGCGTCGGCGCCCACACAATGAGCTTCGCGATCATGGAGTCGTAAAACGGATTGACCGTGTACCCTGGATAGACGGCGCTGTCGACGCGCACACCAAGCCCGCCCGGTGCCAAGAAGTCCTGAATCTTGCCGGGATTTGGCATAAAATTGCGGTCAGGGTCTTCCGCGTTAATGCGACACTCGATCGCATGGCCGCGTTGAACGATATCCTCTTGCTTAAACGGCAGCGGCTCACCGCTCGCAACCAGAATCTGTTGTTGCACCAAATCAACGCCCGTCACCCATTCGGTGACAGGGTGCTCCACCTGGATGCGCGTGTTCATTTCCATGAAATAAAAGGAACCGTCTTTATCGTATAAAAATTCGATCGTGCCCGCACCTTCATAATTGGCCGCTTTGGCTGCCGCCACAGCGGCGTTGCCCATGCGCTCGCGAATCTCCGAAGTGAGCGCGGGCGACGGCGATTCTTCGAGTAACTTTTGTAAACGCCGTTGGATCGAACAATCCCTCTCCCCCAAGTGGATGGCGTTGCCGTGCTGATCACAGAGCACCTGTATCTCCACATGGCGAGGATGCTCTATGTATTTTTCAAGGTAGACGCCCGCATTGCCAAACGCTGATCCCGCTTCCGACCTGGCGATTTCGATCGCCGCCACCAGTTCCGCTTCGCTTCTCACGATGCGGATGCCCTTGCCGCCTCCGCCCGCAGTGGCCTTGATGATGACAGGATAGCCGATCTCGCCCGCGACGCGCACCGCTTCCGCCATGTCCTCGACCAGTCCGTCGGTACCGGGCACGGTCGGCACACCAGCCGCCTTCATCGTCGCCTTTGCCGTCGACTTGTCCCCCATTTTCTCGATGGAATGGGCACTCGGACCAATGAACTTGATCCCCACAGTTTGACAAACCTCTGCAAAATCGCTGTTTTCAGACAAAAAACCGTACCCCGGGTGAATCGCGTCAACCCCCACTGCGGTCGCGATCGTCATGATGCTCGCAATATTCAGGTAGCTTTGCTTACTAGGCGTAGGCCCCACACAATAGGCCTCGTCCGCAAGTTCAACGTGAAGCGCGTCGCGGTCAGCCTCGGAGTAAATGGCGACCGTCTGGATGCCAAGTTCCTTACAGGCCCGAATGACGCGAACCGCGATCTCTCCCCTGTTGGCGATCAAGACTTTCTTAAACATAGCGCCCTCCCCTACTCGGTTTTCACTTTGAACAGCGGCTGTCCGTACTCGACCAGGTGACCGTTTTCTGCCATCAATTCCACAATCTCGCCCTGCACCTCAGCTTCGATCTCGTTCATCAGCTTCATCGCTTCCACGATGCACACGACCGTTTTCGCGTTCACCTTCGCGCCCACCTCGACATACGGCGGCGTAGTGGGAGAAGAGGCGCGGTAGAACGTTCCCACCATCGGCGACTTAATGTACGCGTAACCTGTTTCTTCTTTTGCGCTCGGCTGTTCCGGTGACTTCGCCGCGACCGGCGCGGGCATTGCCACCGTCTCAACCGGCATAGTAACTGCTGCCGTCGGCATGATAGCGCTTGCGGTCTGAACGGAAACGGGCACTCCCGCCTCCGCCTTCTTCATCGTGACGGTGATGTCGTCCGTTTCAATCTTGAGTTCATGTATACTGGTCTCGTCAAGTAATCGTATCAGTTCGCGAATGTCGCTTACTTTCAACAAATCAGACCACTCCTTCCCTGCTTGTCTTTCACGAGTATAGCACAAAAACAAAAAGGGCGCAGGAAGCGCCACAGTGAGAAGCAGAAGCCTGTATTTTTTCTGTTTCGTTTTTAAATATGAGGTGTTACAATCACCTGATTGGATGGAATTCCTAGCGTTTGCGATACTAGGTTGATCACCTTGACCGCCGAAACGGGAGTAATCGACTTGGTTTCCACATACACGTGTACCTGATTTTGCGGATTGAACAACACCAGCGAATCCGGATAACCTTCACCGACCAGCAGATCGTGAATCTTGCTCGCGCTCTCCTGTTCGGACTGAATCGTCGTCAGTTGTTGGTAGGCGCTGCTCGCGGCACTCTGGCTGATGCGGGGGTCACTGAGCATGTTTTGCAGCGTTTGAATGACTTTGGACTGTTGTTGCGACTGATTCAGACTCGCCTGCACAAACCAGTCGCTCGGAATCCCACTGCTTGCAGAGGGATTTGTCGCCGCGCTGTTGTTGGCCGCTGTTGCGTTTTTGGTGGTTGACACCTGCGGGGCTCCAGTCGTTACGACGGTACTGCCTGTCACGCCGGTACCGAACCAGTTTTGTCCGTTGGTCTTGCTGCCGGTCGGCGGCGAGCCTAAGGTGTAATACCCGATCAACATCAGTGAAAGCACCATCATCGTCGACAACCAGACGGTTTGTCTTTTTACCATCCCGCGCCTCTCCTCTCAAATATGCGTTATTTTCGCATCAACACCGTGACTTCATAGCTGGGAATGCCGAGCGCGTCCTGCACCGCGTTGACGATTTCCGACTCCATCAAGACGGCGTTCCTGGCTCTTGCCACCACCAGCACCCCCTTGATCTGCGGCATTTGCTCCGACACCACCACCGGCGTCTGATTGCCGCTTGCGTTTTGCACCGTGACAAGCGTCGATTGCGTCGACAAAGAAGTGGAGGTGGAACGATTGCCAGAACCGGTTTGTACGGTGTTTTGCCGTGTGGTCACCTGGTTTTGACCGTACTCATTCACCGGCGTCGAGTTGACCGTCACCATCACCGACACGTCGCTCACGCCTTGGATTTGGTCGAGAATGCCGGCCAGTGTGCGGTCATAGTACTTTTCGTACGCGACCGTATCGGCCAAGACCGAATCGATGGGCGTCGCTGCACCGCCGCTTGTGATTGCCCCCGCCTGTGCGCCGCCACTCCCCGCCAAAACAGGTGTGGCGTGCGCCGGTGGCGGGGTCTGCGCAAACCCGCCGCCGCTTGCGCCAAACAACAGCAACAAGAGACCGATCGCCGTCAGCGTGAGCAACCACTTGTTCCCCAACAGCTTTTTGATGATGTCTTTCATCACGTCACCCCCTACACCTCACCTCCTGGATACGAAACGTGAATGGCGGAAGCCGACAACCCCAGGAGTTCTGCCGTCTGCGCCTGCAACGCAAGCGCTTCTTGCCTGTGAAACACATAACCGGACACGTTTTGGCAAGTAATGTATACCCCATTCACGGAAACGCTCCCGTCCGCCTCTGGCCTTGTCGCCACCTGCACCGTGAGGCTTCCCTGTGGCAAGCCCTGCGACAGCGACAGCGCGATGATCCGTTGCACCGACTGGGAGTACGTGGTCGCGCCGGCGCTTGCCGCGCTAGACACCCCGATGTTGCTGATCAGCGGTCCTGCTAACGCCTTTTCCCAGGCACCAGAAAACACCCCGACAAACAAGGCGCGAATGGGCAGCAGCATGGCAAGCACCATCACAAGACCGAGTACCACGCGCACGTATTTTTGCAGCGCACCAGACGGAAGGATCATCTCCAGAATGGCTGCGAACAGCACCAGCACCACCATGTGGCGCAGCCACCCGGAAATGGCCTCAAGCAATCGGCATCACCTCACAAACGCAGAGATGTTAGTAGTAGAGAGTGCGATCACAATCGCGAAGAAGAACATGATGCCTACCGCCGAAAGCGATGCGAACACCAGCGTCAAACTTTTTCCAATGATGCCAAGCAGGCCGATCACCGGCGTGTCACCGAGCGGCTGCATGACTGCGGCAGCGCCGTTGTAGACGAGCGAAAGCGCCAGAATTTTCAGCGCTGGAAACGCGCAGAGCAGAAGAACGAGGACAGCGCCCGCGATTCCCGTCGCATTTTTCATGAGCAGTGTGGCGCCAGCGATCGACTCGGTCGCGTCCGACACCGCCTTGCCCACGATCGGTATCAGGTTGCTCGCGACGTATTTGGCACTCTTGAGCGCCACGCCATCAGCAAGCCCGGAGAGTGCGCCTTGCACAGACATGACGCCAAGAAATGCGGTCATCCCCAGCCCCAGCACGGTAAGAAGTACCGTGCGGATCAATCCTGCGAGTTGCGTCAGCTTATACTGCCTTGACACCTGACTCACCATGAGCAACACAGTCGAGAAAAAAATCAGCGGAAACACCAAATGATCGACGACAAAACCGGTCAGGTTGACGATGAACACAATGAGCGGGTGAAAAGCGGCGGCGGACGTGAGTCCGCCCGAAGCGGTGATCAGCGCCAAAAACACCGGCATCGAGCCGAGCATCAACCCTTCCATGTTGTCCATGGCGCCCGTGGCGTACGCCGTCGCGCTGTGAAACGACGACACCGCCAGCACGCTGATGACGAGGTACACCACGAAAAATGCGGTTTGACTCACGACTTGCGACGCGAACGCAGTCTGCACGGTTTCCAACACGGCGGCCAGCACGGTGAGGAGCAAGATTGCGCCAAGCAGCCTGCCGTTATCCATGAGCACCGCAAAAAAGAAGCGCAACAGGCCAAGTCCCAAGCTGCGCAGCGAAACCCCCTGATGACCGGGCAAAAACGACGGAACCCAGTTGCCGTCGGGCACGCTTGGCACATAACCGCCGTAGTCGTTCACAAGCTTCTCCCACGCTTGCTCAATCCCGTTTTGCGAAATGGACTGGTACTCGCGCGCCGCCGCCTGCTCCGCGCTGACGCCCTGGTTTAACGCTTGCGTCACCGTCATCCCGCCCGGCGTGGTTTGCTGGACTGCGGCAAACGCCGCCACGGGGCACACGAACCACAACGTCAAAAACCCAAGCAGAACCAAAACGCGCACGCGCAAGCCGCATACCTCCCCACATTTCACGATCAAGGCAACAGGTGCGTCATCGTATCCACCACCGCCGTGATGATCGGCACCGCCAACAAGATGATGGACAGCTTTCCAAGCAACTCAATTTTTCCGGCGATGCTCGCAACCCCCGCATCGCGGGCAACCTGTGCGCCAAACTCGGCCACATAGGCGATTCCGACGACTTTCAGGATGGTCGCAAAAAATACGACATTGACGTTCGCCTCTTCCGCCAGCCGTTCCAGTGGCACCAACAACCCGGTCAGACGGCTCAACACCGCAAAAAACAACAAAACCGCAACGAGCAGATTCAGATAAAACGATACTTGGGGCGCCATTTCCCTGACCGCCATCACGAGCATAGCGGCAACCACCGCGAACATGACCGTTTGATATAGGCTCATGTTGCACCTACTGGCTAAAGAACACGGCGCGGATCTCAGTGAACAGGTGATTGATGTTGGTCACCACGACGGTGGCAACCAGCACCAGCGCCGTGATCGTCACCAGTGTCGCAATTTCGTCCCGCCCCGACTGCTTGAGCAAACTGGCGAGAACCGCCGTCGCAATGCCGATGATGGCGATTTGAAACAACACATGCAGTTCCAGACTCATCAACGAGTCCCCCTTCACTACCACAACATGACGACGAGCAGCATCCCGATGAGAACACCCGCAGTTCGGTACACCTTTTCAAAGCGATCCCGCTCCGCGACCGCTTCCCGTTCGCGATCGGACAGTTCACCAAGCAGCGCCGTGATCGCCGCCGCCTGCAATTCGGCGCTCGTGGCACCCATGGTATGACTGAACTGGCGCAGAGCGTTTAAATCCTCCTCATGGAGTGACCAACATTCACTGTTTTGCCGAAGCGCGTCCACAAAAGCCTCCCCCGCCTCCGTGCCTGCAGCGTTCAGGCGGTGCGCCGTCATCGCGAACACATGGCGCGTGCCCGAATGTTGCGGAAAGTGAGCGGCGATCTCGGCGAGCGAATCAGGAAGCGGCAAGCGACCATAACTGATGTCGTTGCGCAGCATGCGCAGCGCCGCCATCAACTCGCGCAGGTCGAGTGGACGCTTGCGGTACTTACGCGCAAACTCGAACCCGATGCCCGCCGCGCCAGTCAGCAGTGCCGCAGCGCCAAGCCACTTTGCGATCACCCACGCCACAGCTTCACCTCACCGCGTTGTCGGTCATAGATTTGCTTGACAGTGCCAGGTCGCGGCGTCGGCGACACCTCGACAAACCGCTCGATCGCCTCGTGCCGCGCGAGCGCCATGATTTCAAATCTGGCGAACAGCTCCTGCACGCTGCCCGCATGCGCAGTTCCTACCAGCGCGACGCCCGCCCGCGCAAGGTCGGCGACCGCGAGCGCGTCCTCCGTGCCGCCAAGTTCGTCGACAATCACCACCTCAGGCGACAGGGAGCGGAGCGCCATCGTCATCCCGATCGACTTCGGACATGCGTCCAGCACATCCGTGGCGAGTCCCACGTCGAACTGCGGCGCCCCGCCCATGCTGCCAGCAATCTCCGAGCGCTCGTCCACGAGCGTCACACGATGTGGTCGCGCAAACGGTGCCTCACCGCTCCCGAGCATCCTGGCCAGGTCGCGCAGCAGCGTGGTTTTGCCGGACGACGGGGGGCCAAACAGCAAGGCGGAGCGAATCGTTGAGCGACTTTTGCACAGCGCGGCGGCAAGCTCTTTGGCACAGCCGTGATACCCCTTCGCGATGCGAATATTGACGGAACTGATGTCGCGCACGGTCTGGACGCCCCCTTCAGACCCCAGCACCACCTTCCCCGCGATGCCGACGCGGTGCCCGCCGGGCAGAGTGATGAACCCGTGCCGCAGTTCCGCTTCCACCGCATAAAGCGACGACCTCGTCAGTGTTGCAAGCACGTGGCGCAGGTGCCCTTGCTCGACAACAACCGGCAAAAACACGTCAGGTCCGACCAACTGCACCCTGCGTCCGATGCGCAGGCGAATTTCCGAAACGCCGTCAAGCATGACGCCAGATTGCGAGAGAACGCTTTTGCCTACGTCCTCAGGCAACAGGTGAAGAATCGTCGCCGGGAACAGGGAGGTCGTCTGCATTCCCTATCACCTCGTCCCATGGTTATGACCATGTATATGGGCAGTCGGACAGGGATATACCTCTATCTTTTTGGTGGTTCACAGACACACTGGGATACTGTCTTGCACGCTGGCAAGCGTTGTTCGATAGGATGGGATAGAGAGTGACGTCGAGTCAGAAAAGAGGCATCCGTCATTGGCAGATAGCGGAGTATTGATCACAAGATGGATCGTGGCGTTTCTGATCATTTTCTTGTTGCTCATGATGCTCGTGTTCTCGTATCTCAGAAAAAAAAGGGCGCCATCCTAGCGCCCTTTTCCATGAGTTCACTTTCTACACTGTCCACCCAAAACGGGGACGGGAAGCGATGAATGATGCAGGCATTCTCACAAAATACCAAGGCGTTAGCGATCACCCCGAACCAAAACCAATTGAATCCGCAGCAG
>JAJZCL010000016.1 GCA_021846165.1 Bacillota bacterium
GTCATGGAGACAGGAGCGGCGAGTGCGTCGCCGTTCGCCGCCGCATCAAAAATCTCGATCGTCGAAAGTCGATCCGCCATGAGTACGCTGGGTTCCCCCCTCTCCAAACCTTCCCGCGCCAATCGCAGCATGCCTGTTGCCGAGGCAAAGGTTTCTAAACATCCGCGCTTGCCGCATTTGCAAGGGACACCGTCGGGGTCGACGACAAAGTGCCCCAACTCCCCGGCCATGTGGTTGGTGCCGCGCCACACGCGCTGTTGCAGCACAATTCCGCCTCCCACCCCGGTTCCGAGCGTAACGCACAGTAAACTTTCCGCACCCCTGCCCGCACCAATCCAGGATTCGCCAAGCGCTGCCGCATTGGCGTCGTTTTCCATCCAAATCGACAAGCCGAGCGCGTTTGCAAGGATCGCGCGAAGCGGAACCTGCCGCCATCCGACGTTGATCACCTCGACCGCGCTCCCTTCACGGTCGTCGATAAAACCCGGTATCCCAACGCCGACGCCGACAAGGTCTTGTAGAGTCGCACCGCCCGCCACCGCCAATCGCTGAACGAAAGCCGCGATGTTGCGCAGAATCTCTGCGAACCCATCCTCTTTATGCGTAGGAATCTGATCCTTGACAAGAATGACGCCGCGCTCGTCAACTAAAGCGCCTTTAACGTATGTGCCGCCTATGTCGATGCCCACCGCTTTTTTGACCATGATGTTAATTAAATATGATATTTTCAAGAGTGTCAAAAAAGTCAGGGAATGTCTTTTGCGTGCAACCGGGGTCTTCGATGACGGTGTCTTCGACGTTTAACCCCAAGATGGCAAAGGCCATGGCCATGCGATGGTCATCGTACGTTTGCACAGAAACGCCCCGCTTCATTTTCGGTTGGGGGTAAACGGTCAACCCGTCATCCGTTTCCTCGACGCGCACGCCGAATTTTCGCAGCTCCGTGACGCAAGCCTGGATGCGGTCGGTTTCCTTGATCCGCACGTTAGCCACGTTATAAATGTGGACAGGATCGGACGCGAACGGGGCAATCGCCGCCAACGTCGGCACCATGTCGGACATGTCGAACAGGTCGACCTCGATGCCCGCCAGCTTTTCCCGCGCACCCGTCAGTTCAATATAATCGGCGCCGTACACCACCCGACACCCCATTTTCTCAAGGACGCGCGCAAACTGCGCGTCTCCTTGCAACGAACGTTTGCCAATTCCCGCCACGCGCACGGTGCCGCCGCAGAGAGCGGCAGCGGCGAAAAAGTAAGACGCACTGGAGGCGTCAGGTTCGATTTGATAGACTTTTTTGGCATGATATAAACTCGGTTCAATATGATAGTGACGATCGGAAACGCGCACGTCTGCGCCAAACTCCCTCATCATCTCCACGGTCATGTTCACATAGGGCGCCGACACGAGAGAACCCTCGACATGCAGGTCAATCGGCCCTTGTGCGTAAGGCGCCGCCAGCAACAGGCCAGACAGGTACTGACTGCTCTCTTTGCCTCGTATCGCAATCCCGCCGCCGGGAAACCCGTTTGCTTCAATCAACACCGGCGGACAACCCGTCCGGTGTTCATCAATTGCGGCAATCCCCACCTGTTGCAACGCCTGTAACAGCGCCAAGATCGGGCGTTCACGCATGCGCTGTACTCCGTCAATGCGGTACCTGCCTACGCCAAGACTGACAAAGGCGGCCAAAAACCGTGCGCTCGTGCCGGAATTGCCGACGAACAGGTCGATCCCATCCGGGTGGTAAAGCGGCTCAATTCCGGCTCCCTCGATCTGAATTTGCTGGCGAGGCTCGTCTGTTTCCACATGGTAGCCCAGTCGTCGCAGGGAGTCGATAAAGTACCGGCTGTCGTCTGAAAACAAAGCGCCCGTCAGCACCGTCGTTCCACGCGCCAGTGCCGCAATCGGCAACGCTCTGTTGGTCATCGATTTGGAGCCCGGTATGCGCACCACGCCTTTGACCGGACGATGGCAAGTCGGAACTCGATAGGTCGTCAACATTTTTCCACTACTTTCTTAGCTTTTTATGATCCATTCCCGTACTTCCCCTGACCGCCTCGTCCACTTTTGCCGATCAAAATACTCCAACAGCGCCACGGCATACTTGCGGCTTGTGGCAAGACGATCGCGAAAATCGGCCAAACTAAACGCCCCCTTTTCCCGGAACAGCGATTTTGCAGTCTCTGCCGCCGTCTGTACAGCCTGACGCGCCATGATCAGATCCGGTTGCAGCATGACGACCAGGTCTTCCTGTTGCAACACGTGCAATGACGTTTTGAGCAGCCTCCCACGATCCTTCGTCCCAAGCGCACGTTCGAGTTCCTCCGGACTTGGCGGCGCATACGGATGCGCGAGCAGCGCGGCCAGCACGCGCTCGTGCGCCTGACGTTCCTCGCCTGTGAGCGAAATCGCGCGCGCAGCAAACCGCAGCCGGTCAGTTTCCTGCACCAGCGGCCATTCTGTCGCCACGCGGGCAAGCAGCTCCTCGTGCCACGTTGCGTCGATCCCCGCAGTGCGCAAATCCGCCCGAAGCACCGACCTCGGCAGCCACAGATCGTATGGATTTTTACGGTAATACTCGGTCATGACGGCGAACGCCCGCGACGTCCAGTCCCGCAGCGTTTGCGCGGCGATCCATTCGCCCTCGCGCACCCCCGCCACTAACTCGCCCTGCTCCACAAGCGCATCGAGCGCACGACGCACGTCCGCTTCCGCCTCGCCCATCTGCTCGGAAAGGTGGCGCACCGTCAGACCGAGGGCGCCCGCGTACGCAGCAAGCACGCGTTCGCTGAGCGTCCCCTGCGCTTTCTTGCGGATCGCTTCGACACTCGACGTTTTGTTTCTGCGGTACAAGCGCTTGGGTTGAGGGTCGATGACGACCCCTCCAGCGATCGTGCGCATGGGCGAGTAGGTGCGGATGACAAACCGATCGCGCAATTCCGCCACCGCATCCGTTTCGAGCAGAACCTGCGCAACTGCCGATTCACCCGGGTTCACCTCAAACTCCTTGAGGAGAAGCACTCGCCCCAACACTTCCGCCGTGCCAAGGTACAAACGGATGCGCTCGCGGTGGCGCAAACTGCGTGGGGCGTCCTTGATGACCTCGATTTGCGCGTCAAGCAGGCGGCTCGGGCTTAGGTTCATCGCGCCCGTCAGCGTCATGCCGCGGCGAACCTCGCCGCGCAAACCAGCAATTGCCATCGCCGCGCGTTGCCCAGCAGAAGCCGTGTCCTGATTGACCCCATGCACCTGAATCCCGCGCACGCGCAGCGGCTCGCCAGGCGGTAGCAGCGTCAGCGTATCCCCTACCCTGACGCGCCCCCGCCAAATCGTGCCAGTGACCACCGTGCCGATCCCTTGCACCACAAACGCGCGATCAATGGGCAGGCGAAAAGAACCGGTCGCATTCTTTGGCGAAACGCTTGGCAGCCACTCCTCAATGGTGCGCTTCAGGTTCTCAATGCCTTCGCCTGTCACAGACGACACATCGACAAGCGGCGCCTTTGCCAGAAAGCTGTCCTTAAGTTCCTGTCTGATCTCGTGGTGGGCAAATTCCAGCCACTCCTTGTCGACCAGATCAACCTTGGTGACAACGATCAAACCACGCTGAACCTGCAACAGCGACAGAATTGCCAGGTGTTCGCGCGTCTGCGGCATCACTCCTTCACGCGCGTCGACCACCAGCAGAATGAAGTCTACCCCACCCACTCCCGCCAGCATGTTGCGGATAAAACGCTCATGCCCAGGGACGTCGACGATTCCGACCCGTCTACCGTCCGACAAGACAAGCGGGGCAAATCCAATATCAATGGAGATGCCCCGCTCCTTTTCTTCCTGAAAGCGATCCGTGTCAATTCCGGTCAGCGCCTTGATCAAAGTTGTTTTCCCATGATCAATGTGACCGGCCGTGCCGATAATGACATCATCCATTCCATCACACCTTACAGAGTCAACATGATCGCGTGGGCGGCGTTGGCAAGCGCCTTCGTCGACACCTCGAACGCGCGCGCCAGAACGGCCTGCGGCTCTGTCCTTCCCGCCGTGCGCCGCACCACGTACTCTAGGGCGGCAGCCCAGACATTCCGCTTGACAATTTTCGGCGGTTCCGTGTACGTCGTCTGCAAAAACCGCAACCACACCTCGAAGGCGAGTTCAATCAGTTCCGGATCCTGTGCCGCCAGTCGCCCTTTAACCATTTGGTAGATCGCTTCCAGCGTCGGGTTCCACATGAACAGACGGTCATCGTGGAGCGGCAGACGCAACGTCGTCAACTGATCCTTGATGCGTATCTCAACAGCGCCGTTCACAGGAAGCATTTGCAGAACAAACACGGCGTTCCAGATCATGTCCTCCGTCTGACGTCGATCCTGCACAAACTCCCGCAACACGTGATCCGTCTCTTCATCCCGCAAAATAGAAAACGCCTGCAACGCCTCTCGTTTCGTTGGCCGCGCCCCGTGAATGAGCGCAAAATACAGAGACGAACGCACGCTGGGATCGCGCATCCACGCCCCTGCTTTCGTAAAACGGGAAGCCCTCTCGGTCGAGTACAAGTCCCCTTGCGCACGCAGGTGAAACGGCAACTGATAACTATAGCTGAGAAAAATTGGTGCTTGATTCGCAATCGCCCGTTCCATCTCCTGCATGTAGTGATCTGCAATGCCGCTGTCCGGATCCAGCGCCTGGACTTCGAGCAGCCACTGCTTCGCCTGTTTGAGGCGATTCATGTTCGCGCTAGCGGCGGCAAGCGCAAAATACAGCGTCGGATCGTGGCGATCGCCGAACTCGACGAGTTGCAAAAAAATTTCGTACGCCGCCTTGTGTTCGCCAAGAATGCCGAGCGTCGTAGCCAGCTTAAAGCCGTGATCAAACTGCAACGGGTGAATCTTCTTCAACAATCCCACCAGTTGCTTGTATTCTTCCTGCTCTTTTCCGCGGTATCTGGTAAATACAGCCAGGTTGCAGAGCGCATGAATGTTGCTTGGTTCGATCGCCAGCACCTGACGCGTGTACTCCATCGCCTCGTCAATGTGCCCAAGGTAATACTTGGCGAGCGCTAGGTTGTTGCGCGGCGCCACCGCCAACTGATCATGTTCAAGTTCCAATTCCAGCAATCGCGCCGCTTCGTGAAACTTGCCCTCCTCCAGCAGGCTGCGCGGGCGATCCTTCGAGCGCGAACTCTCCATCTGCCGCCTGCGACTGGCGCGCAAAAACTCCCCGCCGCCAAACTCGTGAATCAGAACGTCCAGCATCTCGTCAGCGTCGCCCGCAAACTCCCCGGTCGGATCGACCTCCAGGTACTTGACGACGTGTTCTTCGGCCAACTCGTATTCGCCTAAATTCGCGTAGTTGTTCGCCATGTAGAAATAGCACTCCGACATGTTCGGAGCGATGTCATTCAACACGGTTCGCAAAACTTGATTCGATTCTTCAAAATCACCCAGTTCCGAGAGTACGCCCGCAAGGTTACAGTGATTGACCGCATTGGATGGCTCACACTCTACCGCCCTACGGAACGACTGCAACGCCCGTGACAAATCCTGTCGATTCAAAAACTGTACTCCACGTTCAAAAAAGAACTCAGCGTCCTGTCGAAGTGGCACCACTTTCGATCGCGGCACCCGTTCATCCATGAGAATCCCCTCCTTGATGACTGCCAGGAGTTGAAAATATGACGTCACTAGAAGTATATCACAGGAGCAAAAAGGTTGTCATGAGCCGGGGAAATTGAAGCCAGACCGCTTGTCGTCTATAATCAAAGCAGACTAAAATCCTCGGAAAGGCAGAACGCCATGCATTTTTTTAAAGAAATACTGGCCAAATCGCTTGCGCCACTCGTAGCCATCGATGCGAACATATTGATGGAATGGATCGAGACTCCGCCCGACAAGCGCCTCGGTGACTTGGCCTTCCCTTGTTTCCAGCTCGCCAAGACGATGCGACAGGCACCGCAGGCGATTGCCGCCGATTTGGCGGTCAAACTAACGAACGAACCATTATTTAAGCAAACGGAAGCGGTCGGCCCCTATATCAATCTTCATATTGATCGCAAGCAAGCGCTGCTGCACTGGCTGGGGCAAATGGAAGCCGACCGGGATTTTTTTACTTCCCGGCGCGGCGCTGGAATCACGGTTGCCATTGACCTTTCTTCGCCCAATATTGCGAAACCATTTTCGATGGGACACCTGCGCTCGACGATCATCGGCACAGCGCTTGCCAACCTGCTTGAAACGGACGGGTACCGGGCGCTGCGCATCAACCACCTTGGCGACTGGGGCACGCAGTTTGGCAAAATCATCGTGGCTTACCACCGCTATGGTGACGTGGAAGCGATCAAGCAACACCCAATTCAGGAGCTGAACGCGCTGTACGTGCGCTTTCACGAAGAGGCGGAAGCGAATCCAACGCTTGAACACGAAGGGCGAGCGGCGTTTAAGCGCCTAGAAGACGGCGACCAGGCGACGACGGAACTGTGGCGCTGGATGGTCGCCGTCAGTTTGGAGGAATTTAACAAAACCTACGCGATGCTCGGCACCCGCTTTACGCACGTGCTTGGCGAGAGTTTTTACAATGACAAGATGGACGCGGTGGTCGAAGAACTGAGCGCGAAGCACCTACTCACCGTCAGCGAGGGCGCTGAGGTCGTGATGTTGGATGACGCCAATCTGCCCCCGTGCCTGATCCGCAAGTCGGACGGCGCGACGCTCTACGCCACGCGCGACCTTGCGGCAGCGCTGTACCGCTATCGCACGCTTGGCGCGACACGCCTCTGGTACGTGGTCGGCGGTGAACAGCGTCTGCACTTTCAGCAGCTTTTTGCGGTCCTAAGGCGCATGGGATACGACTTTGCCGACCATTGCCGCCACATCCCGTTCGGCCTGATGAAGATCGGCGGCAAGAAAATGTCGACGCGCAAAGGGCAGATCGTGCGCCTGCAAGAGGTGCTGGACGAGGCGGTGCGACGGGCGCGGGAGATTATCGACGAGAAGAACCCGGGGCTTGCGAACGCAACAGAAACCGCGCAGGCGATTGGCGTCGGCGCCGTGATTTTTAACGACTTAAAGACCAACCGCATTCACGAGATCAATTTTTCCCTCGATCAGGCGGTCGCGTTTGAGGGGGAAACAGGCCCGTACGTGCAGTACACGCACGCGCGCGCGTGTTCCGTGCTGCGCAAGGCGGGGTTGCTCGACGCCTCGCACGACAGCGACGGGTGGGTAACGGAACCGTTAGCGAACGACGCGACACTCGCCGAACTGCCGCAGGTGGACGACATCACCCATGACCTGATCAAGACGATCGCTGCGTTTGCCGAAACGCGCAAGAGGGCGATCGACGAGGCCGACCCATCCCTGATCGCGAAACACGTCCTCGATGTCTGTCAGGCGTTTAATCGTTTCTACCATGAATTGCCGATCCTGAATGCCGAAGAGCCTCTGCGGCACTTGCGCCTCAAGCTGACCGACGCCAACCGGCTGACAATCAGGGCTGCGTTGACCATTCTTGGCATCGGACACCCCGCAGAAATATGATGAGATTTGGAGGCGCACCTCCAAATCTCAATACTGGATGCGTGGATCGACCAAACTATACAAAATATCTGCAATCAAATTCCCCAGTACCGTGACGAGTCCGATAAACACCGTGATCCCCATGATAATCGGATAGTCGCGAGAATTGACCGCATCCCAATACAGAAGCCCCATGCCGGGATAGTTGAACACCTCTTCGACGAACAACGCGCCGCTGAGAAGCGACGGCAACGACAAGCCAAACAGCGTGATCAGCGGCAGAATCGAATTGCGCAAGGCATGCACAAAGATCACCCTGAATTCGTGCGCCCCTTTCATGCGTGCCGTACGAACATAATCCTGCAACAGCGCCTCCCGCATTGACGAGCGCATGTACCTCGCCCACCCCGCCACGGACACAAGAAACAACGCGCCAACAGGGAGAATCAGGTGCGAGATCCAATCGCCAAACCCAGGATTGGAAAGTTGCGTGTTCACGATGCCACCGGAGGGGAGCCAAGGCAGGTCAATGGAGAAGAAAATGACCAACAGCACCGCCAGCCAGAAAGTGGGCATCGAATAAAAAAAGTAATTGATGACCGTCGCGATCTGATCGAATTTTGTATTCTCGAAGTACGCTTGGACGGAACCCAAAAACACGGCAAACACATGCGCCAGCATGACCGCCACCACCACGATCACAATCGTATGCGGCAACGCCTGAAACATTAAGGACACGACTGATTTGTCATACGTGTAAGAAAACCCGAAGTTACCTCGCACAATGTTGCCCAACCAGATCAGGTACTGCTCCCACAGCGGTTTGTTCAGTCCAAGGGTCTTCGACAATTCCGCGGCACGCAGCGGGGTGTAGTGATTGCCTAGCAGAATGCGCACCGGACTGCCCGGCACCATGTGGATCAACAGAAACGACAACAAGGTAACGCCAAACACAGTCGGAATCGACTGCAGAATTCTACGAATGATGTACTTAATCACCCTTGGCTCCTCCTAAGCGCCGCGACTTGGCGGAAGCGTGCTATCTTTCACGGGTTTCAATCGCATTGCGCAAGCCATCGCCAATCAGATTGATCGACACCTGCGCGACGAGAATACACAGACCTGGAGGATAGATCAGCCACCAGGAATTTTGGAACATGTAGTTCATCCCATCGGACAGCATCCCGCCCCAATTGGGTGTCGGCGGAGGCAACCCCAGACCGAGAAAGCTTAAACCAGCCATCGCCAGAATCGCGTCTGCCACTTGAAACGTCGCAGCGACAAGAACCGTGCCAATAATGTTCGGGAGCAAATAGCGAACCATGACCCGGATCACTCTGACGCCAAGCGCGTGCGCTGCCTCCACGAACAACTGGTTTTTCGTCGTCATGACCTCTGCCCTCACCAGTCGACTCACACCCAGCCATGCGGTCGATGCCAGCACAAGAATCATGATGATAATATTCGGCTGAAAGACAACATTCAAAAACAACAGGATGAAGATGGAGGGGATGGATAACAGGATGTCGACGATTCTCATCATCACAACATCCAACCAGCCGCCCGCCATGCCGCTGATCATCCCGTACAACGTGCCAAACAACATCGCCACAATCGCTGCGGCAAACCCCACTTCCAGCGACGATTGTCCTCCCACCATCAACTGCGCCAACACATTGTGGCCAACACTGTCTGTGCCAAGGGGAAATTGTGCGGACGGCGACGCATCCGTCGCCAATAGATTGGAGGTGATCGCACTATGCCGATAAAGGAGTGGACCGACAAACGAAAACAAGACTAACATCAAAAGTAAAACGATACCCAATTTCGTCATCCCAGATTGCCAAAACCGACGCATAAAATTCGGGCGTTCGTCAATGTGCGAACTGTCCACTGGCACTTCTTCGATCGGGAGGGATTGTTGAATCATCGGATCTCCTTTCGCCCAGAGCGCGAAACGCGCCCTGGACACTCAAGAAGGTTGCATTGACTAGGTGATTATGAATTAGAAACCGTCCAATACTGCATTTGCGGGAACGCAGTCGCAGCATCGAGGTAGTTCAACACATTATGCACATTGGGGGACGTCACCCACAGCGTGGCAACGTTTTGATTCCACAAGAACGGCAACACTTTGGCCGTATAGTCTTCGTACGCAAAGAAGTGCTTCATCGTTTCTTGTTGCGTGGCATACGGCAAGTGCGTCGCTTGAATTAACTTGTCTTCAGTCGGGTCGTTGAAGCCAGTTCCTGAAGGCGCCGTAGACGCGAACAACTGCCCGCCGGTCGGATAAAATCCCGGACCGTTATAATCCCAACCGGAGCCGACGGCAAGCTGCCAGGTGTAGTTGGTCTTGTTGCTCGTCACGGAGATGAACGTACTGAACGGCACCGGTTTGAGCGTCACATCAACGCCCATCTGCCCCCAGTCCTGCGCCATCACTTCGGCCGCATCCGTCGACGACGTGACACCGCTGACGTACATCATGGTAAACTTCAATTTTTGGGAGCCTTTTTGCATGACCCCATTCACAAGTTGCCATCCATGGTTCTCCAGTAATTTTTTGGCAGCCGCAATGTTGAACGAGTACGGTGATTTCTTGGCGAGGGTTGGATCAAGGAAAGTGGTTTTTGGCACGGGCGGAATGGGTCCAATGAGAGGAACCGCATACCCTTTATAGATGTCCTTGCTAATCCCCTCATTATCGATACCCATTTGCAGCGCCTGACGCACGTACAGTTGGTCGAATATTCCTTTCGACGGGGAACCTGGCCACATGTTCATTTCCGTCCAGAATATTCCGAACGAGTACTCCGGCGTTACCTGATCCCCCATTGACGTGAGCGATCGTTCTGAACCGATTTCCGATTGATCCAGGTAGCCTACGTTGATGCTGCCGGATTTTAACGCAGCCAACTCCGCCGCATTCGACGCCTCATAACTGAACACAATCTTGCTCACCGTACTCTTGTGTCCTGGGTAGGAGGAGTTGGGCACCAGTACCCAAGATTGATTGGGAGTGCCGCTCTGCACTTTAAATGGACCATCGACCACACGATCAAACATGGGATTCGAGGCATTGGAACCTAGGTATTTAATTTCCTGTTGGATGTTATGGCTGTACTTATCCCACGCCGCCGACGGCATGGGAACCATCTGGATAATACCGTTGTAAATGAACCACTGCTGGTTGGCAGGTTTGTCTAAGGTAATGGTCACTTCGTATTTGCCGCTCGCCACCACGCTCTTCACACCGCTCGGAATGTCGCCTGTGCCTGCGCCGACAAACGGCCAAGGTGCCGGTGCGTTCGAGGCTGAGGCAGCCTTGATCACATTCCACGTGAACAAAACGTCTTGCGACGTCACTGGTTGGCCATTTGACCACTTCCATTTCGGATTCAAATAGACGTGATACACCGTCCCCGTCTTGTTGTAAGTAATTTTATTTGCCACTGACGACTTCCAGTTAATGCTGTAATCGTTATTGATCCACAACATGGGCTTATACAATTGATCGACGAACTGCGTGTTGTACACGCTGTCGTTCGCCGCATTGTCAATCGGCAAGAACCACGTCAGGTTCGTTTGCGCAGGCAAAGCGTATTCAATAATGCCGCCGTTCGACCCCGAAGCGGCGAAGGTCGCAGAGGCAAACAACAGGCTTGAGCCGGTGGTCATCGCGATCGCGACCGCGATACTTTTTTTCAATTTCAACTTAATTCCTCCTCTTTAATTCATTGTGCATGCAGACAGGCAGCCAGACGGTATGAATTCCGACATCCCCCCCCTCACGAAGGAACCGATGGTGATGCGACTTGCGGATGATGACAGGCGATCATATGATCCGACTGAATCGATCGCCACGGTGGAACTTCGCGATTACAAACGTCATCAGCAAAGGAACACCGCGTATGAAACACACACCCAGTCGGTGGATTCGCCGGACTAGGGATATCCCCTTGCAGAATGGCTTGTTCACGCTTGATTTTGGGGTTGGGTACGGGCACGGCGGATAACAGCGCTTGCGTATAGGGATGAAGAGGATGGGCAAACAACTCGTCAGACGTTGCCAATTCCGCCATCTTGCCTAAGTACATCACCAGAACCCGATTGCTGATGTGCTTCACGACGGAGAGGTCGTGAGCGATAAAGATGTAGGTCAAATGAAACTCTTGTTGCAAATCCTCTAACAAATTGATGATCTGCGACTGAATCGAAACGTCCAGCGCGGCGACCGGCTCATCCAGTATCATCAGCTTGGGATTGAGGATCAACGCCCGCGCAATGCCAATTCGCTGCCGTTGACCGCCGGAAAACTCATGCGGGAACCGATTGGCGTACGATGGATCCAAGCCGACTTTTTGCAATAAAGCCCGCACTCGCTGCTTTCGCGTCGCAAGGTCATGGAGACCATGCACTTCCAGCGGCTCAAGCAATGTCTGCATAATCGTGTACCTTGGATTCAAAGAAGCGTATGGGTCTTGGAACACGATCTGCATTTCCCTTCTCATCACGCGCATTTGCGCTTCGGTGAATTGCAGAATGTTTTGCCCTTCAAAACGAACCGCCCCAGCAGTCGGCTCGATCAACCGCAAAATGCTGCGTCCGAATGTAGACTTGCCGCAGCCTGACTCCCCCACAACGCCGAGCGTTTCGCCAGCGTACACTTCCAATGAAATTCCATCCACAGCGCGCACATGGCCTTTTACAGTATGAAAAAAACCTCCGCGAATGGGAAAGTGCTTCTTTAAGTCAACCACTTCCAGCAACACTTCACTCATTTCTCCAGCCCCTCCGCGGCGCTCAACCAACAACGTGAATAGTGACGCTCCCCAATGTCTACAAAAGCAGGCGCCTCCGATCGGCAACGCTCCATTACGTAGGGACAACGTGAAGAAAACCGACAACCCTTTGGCATACGGGTAATGGCAGGCACATTCCCGTCGATCGGTTGCAGCCGCTCTTTGATCTTAACGTCAATTTTCGGTATCGCTTTCAATAATCCTTGCGTGTACGGATGGTGGGTCGCAAAAAAGATATCGTCCACCGTTCCTTGTTCGACGATCTGTCCGGCGTACATGACGGCGACACGATCGCACATTTCCGCGACGACGCCCAAATCATGCGTAATCAGCAACACGGAAGTGCCATAATCACGGGACAGTTCCTTCATCAGTCTGAGAATCTGCGCCTGAATCGTCACATCCAAGGCGGTGGTGGGTTCATCCGCAATCAGTAAGCTCGGGTTGCAAATCATGGCGATCGCGATCATCACCCGTTGCCGCATGCCGCCCGACAACTGATAAGGATACCCGTTCATGATTTCTTCCGGTCGCGCAATCCCGACTTTTTTCAGCATCCCCAGCACCTGATCGTGGGCTTCCCTTTTCGACAGACGTTGATGCAAATGCAGCGTTTCTGAAATTTGCGCACCGATCTTATAAACAGGGTTGAGAGAGGTCATCGGCTCCTGAAAGATCATACTGATCTCGCCGCCCCTGATTTGCCGCATCTCCTGAACGGTCATATCGAGCAAATTCCGCCCCTTGTACATGACGGTGCCAGTCACTCGCGCTGATTTGGCGAGCAGACGCACGATGGCCAGCGACGTGACGCTTTTGCCGCTGCCCGATTCCCCAACTAAGCCCAGGGTTTCCCCCTCGTGAATATGAAACGAAACATCGTCAACCGCATGAAAATAATGTTGATTAATCGAAAATTCAACACCGATCGAATCTACCCGTATCACTTCCGCCAACCATATTCCCTCCAAAAGGGAGTTTTATAAATGAATGAAATCGGATACATCGTATCATAAACTCTGTCGATGCGCCCTGCTTTGCTTTAACGCAGCAAAGCAGGGCGACGAGTTACTCACATTCTTTATTGGTACAATCCACTTCGTTTTTGGGTTTCCGCCCGACCATTGTGACATGTCAAATGCCACCATATGGCCTTGACCTTGAAAATTAGTAGTTGCGGTTGTAGTTAACCCACATTCCGCACCGTTTTTTTATTGTTCCGAAAAAATAGGTGCCGCCAACCGCTTGGCGTGTTCGCGAATATCGACTGGCCAACCGTCAATAAGCTTATAAAAAAGCGATAAATCGCCAGCGTATAATGCTCTCAGTGCTTCCTCATAATCATTACGATTGCCTGCCATCACCATCATGAATCGATACGTCGCCTCTTGCGCGTTTCGTACAATATCCTTATGTGCATGAAGACGCCGTGCTTCATCAATCAGTTTACGTATGGTTACAGACGCTCCGCCAGGCTGGTTCTTGAGCCATTCCCAATGGCGCGGTAATAATGTAATCTCGCCTGCCACTACCCCGAGCCTTGGTCGACCACGATGAGGCGTTTGATTTCCTATTTGATCCGTTGAAGTGGCAAGGTACATCTTTTTCAATCGACCTAACACAGAACTCTTCGTTCCCCGAAAGTCCACTTCGATTTGGTTGCTTGTAGAGTCATCAAAGATGAGTAGCTGCCACAGCGCGTCTTCTGGAATACCGTCTTTCACAGTGGATACGACCTGCTCTAGGTTGCCGGAGGCAACCATCCGCTCACCAAGAAATGCTGTGTAGTAAAGATCCACATGATCATTAGCCACGTTAAAATCCTCCTTATTAAATACTACATCACGAATTGTATCCGGATAAAAATAAAAAATCAACATTACCAGGGCAAAAAAATAACTCCCTTAAATTCCTCATTATCTAATAATAAAAGAAATAAGGTAAATACTATAAGTTTCATCTTCATCATCCGCCCTCATCCTATGAATGTATTATCATTTAAGGGCGTGGATTTGATCATCGGTTTTTGGTACCTCTGAGTAGTTACGAAAAAGAATCAAAAAACCGCGTCACCACGCGGTTTTCGAGATGGGCCATACAGGAATCGAACCTGTAACCTGCCGATTAAGAGTCGGATGCTCTACCAATTGAGCTAATGACCCGCAATTCAATTTGGTGACCCTACGGGGATTCGAACCCCGATTGCCGCCGTGAGAGGGCGATGTCCTAACCATTAGACGATAGGGCCGCAACAAGCTGATGCCACGCTGATGGATCCAGTGCCACTGTGCGATGATCACACAATCCAAGCAAAACATTTCACGCGACGTTTACTATAACAGTTCTATGCTGCGTCTGTCAATGGTTACTCCGAATTGGCAGCGAGATTGCGTTCCTCGATCCACTTCGCTGCCGTCCGCATTCGCGCGATGCACGCATCCCGCCCCAGCAGTTGCATCAATTCGAACAGCGACGGACCCACTGTGCGCCCGCTGATCGCCAATCGCGTCGGGTGGATCAGTTCTCCGCCCTTCATATCGAGGCTCGCGATCAATTCCCGGTACACCGCTTCGATGCGCGGCGCAATAAACGGTTCCACCGCTTGAAGCGCCGCAGTTGCCTTGCGCAAACGCGTGGCGGCAACTGCGGAAAAGTGTTTTTTGACACCAGCGGCATCGTACTCACCGACCTCCTGCACGTAAGCGACAACAGCGTCGGCGAGTTCCCACAGGGTGCGCACACGCTCTTGCTGCGCGCGAATCACTCCCAGCACCCAGGCGACCCGTTCCCGATCCGGCGTCACTCCTTCGGCAACCATCCCACTTATCCGCTCCCACAGCCTGTCGAGCAGATCAACCGCCGCCATCGACTTTATGTAGTGGGCATTCAGCCACTGCATCTTTTTCACATCGTACATCGCGCTGTGGCGTGATACGCGCTGAAGGTCGAATCCCTTTAGCGCCTCGTCGCGGGTGATGACTTCTTGATCGTTACCAGGCGCAAACCCCAGTAACAAAATGCCGTTCAACAGCGCCTCTGGCAAGAACCCATCGTCGCGAAACTCCTGCACGCTCGTCGCACCATGACGCTTTGACAACTTGGCGCGATCCTGCGACAAAATCATCGGCACATGCGCAAAACGCGGCGGCGCGTATCCCAGCGCTTGAAACAACGCCACATGACGCGGGGTATTGGAAAGGTGTTCCTCTGCGCGGATGATGTGGGTGATGTTCATCTCCATGTCGTCGACGCAACTGGCAAAGTGGTAAGTGGGATGACCGTCCGCTTTCCAGATGATGAAGTCATCGACCTCAGTGGCGGAAAACGTCACATCGCCGTGAATCTCGTCCCGCACGACGACGCTGTTCGTTTCCTTCACGCGCAGCCGATAAACGGGCGTTTGACCACTTGCTAAGAACTCGTCGATCTCCTGCGCGGACAAGTGCCGACACCGGCCACCGTACCGCGGCGCCACACCCGCCTCCTGCGCGCGTTTGCGGTCTTCCGCCAGTTGCTCCTGTGTACAGAAACACGGGTACGTGCGCCCTGCGTCAAGTAACGCTTGCAAGCGCCTGCGGTACAAGTCGTAACGCTCGGACTGCCGATACGGGCCATACGGTCCGCCGACACCCGGTCCCTCGTCATAATCGAGACCAAGCCATGCGAACGCGTCCAAAATTTGCACCGCAGACGCCTCTGTCGAACGCACCGCATCCGTATCGTCAATGCGCAACACGAACTTGCCGCCCTGTTGCCTGGCAAACAGCCAGTTAAAATACGCCGTCCGCGCCCCGCCAATGTGGAGAGCCCCCGTCGGACTGGGCGCGAAGCGAACCCGAACTTCCGAATTTGACACGAAGGTGACACCAACTTTCCCATCATTCGCATGTTCTACACAAACGACAACATTGTAGCGCACTTGCACAGGTTCATGCCAGTCACGAACCGCCAGGCCACCCGCAAAACACACAACCAAAACACCGGGCTGATCCGTAGGTCTACCCGGTGTTTTGGTTGAAATCGGTTCGTTTTCCGTCGCGCTTAGGCCGTACCGCTTGACGGCCCCAAGTTAAGCATGTAGCGAAACCAGTTGACGTGCCGCCGCTCATCGTACGACGCATCAAGGAACGAGCGCTGGATGTACGGAATGTTCGTCGAATCCGCCACCGTGCGGTAAAAATGCGCGTCATCTTCCTCCGCTGCGATCGACTCCGTCACGCCGTCCGCAAACGTCGCGGGTACCCGGTTCTTGTGCAGTGGCACCTGCTGCCCGCCCGTCCACGCAGAGTAAATCGAAGAAAAGCGGTGAAAGTGCTTCTTTTCATCCCGCCGAATGTCCCTGACGAGCGCGTGCAATGCTGGCGTCGGCGCGAGTTCCATCATTCGACTGTAGCGACGGATCGTTTGAAACTCCCGATTGACGGACTGCGCAACCTGATCCAGCAGTTCGCCGCTCACCTGCGTAGGGATGCTGCCATCATACGCCGAATGCGGCGTGTCCTCCGGCATCGGATACCCGGATATGCTCCAGTGATAGACCGGCGTCTTATCGACGCCCCCTTCTTTAGCAACCGACATCGTATCACTCCAGACTGCTTTTTCCTCAGCGTATGCCTTGGCGCAGCGGCACGTGCCTACGTCACCCGCAAATGGGCGCTCACGCGTTAGAGCGCCCAGCGTCCAGCGCGAAACAACGGGACGCTCGTACCGTCATCCAGAACGCCATCAATGTCGAGTTGCTGTGAGCCGATCATAAAATCCACATGCGTCAGACTGTCGTTCGCGCCCCGCGCGAGCAACTCCTCTTTACTCAAGCCTTTGCCACCCCCAAGGCAGGTGGGGTACGCCTCGCCGATCGCCAAATGGCAAGAGGCATTCTCGTCAAACAATGTGTTGAAAAACAGCGTATTCAGTTCCGCGATCGGCGAGTCCACGGGAACCAGCGCGACTTCGCCAAGGTAGTGCGAACCCTCGTCCGTTTCGATCAGCTCCTGCAACGTGTCCAAACCCGACTGGGCATGGTAGCGAATGATCCGCCCCTGTTCAAACACCAGTTCAATGCCTTCGATCACCACGCCCTCATAAGCAAGTGGCATCGTACTTCTCACCGTTCCGTTCACACCGTCGCGCTTCGGCATCGTGTACACCTCTTCCGTCGGCATGTTCGCAACAAAACCCGCCCCTTGTCCGTTACGACTGCGTGCCGCCTGCCAAATATGCCCATTTGGCAACTCTACCTGTAGGTCGGTGCCAGGCGCTCGATAATGCAAAAAACGGAAATTACTTTCGTTGAGAAACGCAGCCCTTGCTTCCAGACGATCCACATGATCCTGCCACGCCTGCACTGGATCGTCATGATCCATGCGCATCACCTTAAAAATCGCAGCCCACAGTTTTGCGATCGCTTCATCTCGCGTTTCGTTCGGAAACATTTTCAGCGCCCAATCTCCCGTTGGAATGGAACAAACAAGCCAGGTCACGCGGTCTTCCATGAAGTTTTGATTGACCTCTTTCATCGCCGCCTGCGTGGCCTTAGACGCCATCGCGATCCGCTTCGGATCGACGCCCGCATACACATCCGGGTCTTCTGCGTCGATCACAAGAAATGCCGCATTCTCTGCACACTGCTCTTCCGACTTTTGCACCAAAAACCGTGGCACCTTCGCCAAATGCTCTTCTGCTTCGCGTACTAGGCGCACACGGTTCGTCAGCGGATCCCGCCAGTCCACATATACGGTCGCCGCTCCCGCCTCATAAGACTTTTCCATCAGCAGACGAGCAAAGTCCGCGGTCTCGATCGGGGATCGAATCACGACCGGTTGATCCGGCTGCACATTGAGTCCAACACGAATCAGCACCTCTGCATAGCGTTCCAGTTGCTCTTGTGTGGGCATAATACAAACTCCTTTCCAAGTACCACCATCGACCTTCATTCGCCTTTCATTATACGCAGAAACCATACCACATTTAGCTTGACAAATAGTAAGCTACTATATTAAAATACGTTCATAGCGAAATCACCGACGCTATTGGCTACATACTACATTGACAAAGGGGACATGATCATGGCAGACACCACCATTAAGTTGTTGGATGACGGTCCGTACCTGGTATCCGGATCCGTTGAAGTACAGGACGCCGAAGGCAAGCGTTTCGCGACGGGCGATCAGATCGCGCTTTGCCGCTGCGGCCATTCGGCCAACAAGCCGTTTTGCGACGGCGCCCACAAAGCGAACGCGTTCAAGGACGCCACTCGCGCATAATCTGACACACAGATTTGAAAACAGGGCGACTACCAGTCGCCCTGTTTTTTCCTACTCGTCGGATTAATAAATCCCTCATCATGCCATGCTGCCGAAAAACAACCCCAGAAGTGAGTCAGTCCTAGTCGATCGCCCGCATTTGCAGGCATTCAATTATAATGGGTAGGTGTATAGCTTTTGTTCACTCAGTGACCGAATGGCGTCCATGCGATCCTCGTCACTTCCGTTAAGCGATGTTTCCAGCGCCTCCACCCTGGCGGCGGTTTGGGTCTTGTGCGCCTTGATGGCCCTGTACCAGTGTTCCCACACCGCACTCGTGTCAAGAATGACGTCGCGCTTGCCCAAATCCCTCTCATGACCTTTCGAGAATGCCTGACAATGAATGCGCGGGCGTTCTCCTGTCGGCAAAAGGCGCACCGCCTCGATGGTCGCCGCCGCCAGCGTTTCATGGTCAGGGTGTACGCAATATCCAGGGTAGTAGGTGATGATGAGCGACGGGTTCAACTCCGCAATCAGATCAGAAATGATCGTAACAAACGTTTTTGGATCCTCAAACTCAAGCGTTTTGTCTCGAAACCCGAGCATTCGCAGATCGCCAATCCCCAGCGCCTGCACAGCCGTGCGCAACTCCCGCTCGCGGATCTGCGGGAGGGTTTCCCGGTTTGCAAAAAAAGGCCGCCCCATGTTCCTCCCCATCTGCCCCAGCGTAAAGCAGGCGTACGTGATCGGCGAACCCGCATGCGCGTGATACGCGATCGCGCCGCCCACCGCCAATGTCTCGTCGTCCGGGTGCGGAAACACCACCAGCACCTGTCGCTCCATCTCAATTCCTCCTCGCAAAGACATGGTCATAGCACAAAAGGAGTCAAACTCAGTTCCAGCGCCACCGCGAGCCTGCCTTCGCGGTCATGCCCGGCGAGCAGTAACCGCCCCGCATCGTCTACCTCCCAATCCGTCAAGCCTTCCGCATAAATCCAGCCATTTTCCATCTTCAGCCCCACCCGATACGATCCTGCCCCTGTGATCGTTCCCCGCGTATACGTGACCTGTCCATTGCGGATATAAGCGCCAACGGGCGTGGCGGATTCGGAGTGCAGACCGGCATAGGCGCCGTTGGTGGTTTCTAAGTGAATGTATACCGCTTGCCCTGTGAACTGATCGAGAAGAGACTGTACTTCCTGACGTTGAATCGGTTGCATGCGCTCACCACCACGTTGTTTTTCCATCATTATAGCCTTTGTTCGAAGCGGTGGCATCCTATCCGCCCACTCATGCGGCGACCCTCATGATCCGCATGCGTTTCGCATATACATGTCCCAATTCGAAAAGGGGGAACATACAGTGTGGATCTTGATCGGCATCAGCTTCCTTGCCGGTATGTCGACGCCGCTCGGCGGGCTGATCGTGGTGACGGCGCGGCGCTTGTCACGGCGCTCGTTAACGGCGCTGCTCGGCATGGCGGCGGGCATCATGCTCACCGTAGTGGTGGCAGAACTCATCCCGGCATCGCTCAAAGCAGGGGGGCACACGCTGTTTTGGCCGGGAGTTGCGGGCGGGTGGCTGCTGATGTGGGGATTGAAGCGCGTCGTCAAAGCCGCCCTCCCCACGCAACACGACACGAGCGGCACCAATGCGTACTTGAACATGGGGTTGTTCATTGCGATCGCCATCGCCATTCACGACCTACCGGAAGGACTCGCGATTGGTGCAGGACAGGCGGTGGAGCCGCGCATCGGACTCATGATCGCCCTCGCCATCGCGCTGCACAACATTCCAGAAGGCATGAGCGTCGCTGCGCCCATGCGGATGGGTGGCGCGTCCAGAAGTCGCATACTCTTCACAACGTTTCTGATTGGACTCGTCACACCGCTCGGCACTGCCATCGCGATCCTCTTGACTCACGTGGCCAACGCCTTTATCGCCCTCTCGCTGGCGTTTGCGAGCGGCGCCATGGCCTTTGTCGTCGCGCAAAACATTCTGCCGGAAGCCTGGCGCGCTGACAAACGCATCGCCATCATCGGAACGAGCGTAGGCAGCGTCCTGATGATGGCGATCGAGTGGTGGCACGGCTAATCGGTAGGGTTACCAGCCCATCCGTTTGCGCAGCGCCGTGATGTGCGCCGTGTGGTGCTTGCCGTGGAACGAGTAGATGCCAAGCATCACGCCTAGGCTGCGCACGCCCCGCCCCGGCGTTTCCGTCGTGCGCGAATACGTTTCGAAGGCTAATGAACGCAATAACAGCGCCCAGCGCGTGTGCAACCCGTCCAGCACCGCCAGAGAGGGTTCAATCGGCGCCGTTTTCGAGTCGATCAGGCTCGCCAGCGCATCGACATTGGTAGCGCGCAACACTGGTTGATCCTCCAGGATGCCAAGACGCATACTGATAAACGAATTCATGTGGCTGTCCATCAAGTGATGGATCACCTGCCGCACCGTCCAGCCGCCTTCCCGGTACGGCGTATCCAACTGCTCGTCGCTGAGTCCCGCCACCGCCTGCCGCAGCAGTCCCGGCGCTTCCTCCAAATCCCTAATCCAACCCTCAACGTGCGACTCACTCACTTGCTTCGGTAGAACCAGTCGGCCAATCGGATACCGCAAATCCTCATCCATACAAACCGTTCCCTCCCTCACTCACATGCCTCCATTGTGATCGCATTGCCTGCAATTTTCAACCTAACCAGTGAACGAAATAGGCAAAAGCGGAATATAGTGCAGTACGACTTTGGAAAGCGAGGCGGGACTCTATGCCTATTGATGTGGTGCGAAGTGGCGACTCTATATGGAATATTTCCCAACAATACGGGGTCAGCGTTAGACGAATCATCGCCGTCAACGGACTGGAAAGTCCCGGTCACTTGTTGACCGGCCAGTCACTCTTCATCCCCGACGCTGAGCCTCGATACACGGTGCGACCCGGTGACACGCTGCAAACCATTGCCAACCAGTTCGGCGTTACGGTCAACGACCTGCAGAAAAAAAACGACCTCACATCGGCGACGGATCTCTACGCTGGCAAGCGCCTCACCATCCCGCTCCTCTACCACCAGGTGCAGTCCGGTGAAACACTCGACACGATCGCCGCGCAGTACCACGTTAACCCTCAGGCGATCTTGCAGACCAACCAGCTTGAAAACCCAAACAACGTGTATGTCAGTCAAATCCTAAAAATCCCCGAGGCCGCCAAACCCGTGATTGACGTGAATGCGTTCCAGACGGAGTTTGGCGTCAAAGGCACGCGACCTTTGCGCGACGCCGCCTATGACCTGACCTACAACAGTCCGTTTGCCCACCGCATGACGGCAAGCGGCAGTCTAGGCGAAATCGACGACGAACCGATCGTTCAGACCGACCTGCGCGACCGCGTCGCTCCGATGATGGCAATCACCAACTTTTCCTCTACAGAAGCAGGATCGGATCTTGCCCATTCGATATTGAATAGCGAGGCACTGACGAACGCCCTGCTTGACAACACGGTCAAGATGATGGCCAACAAGGGGTACCGCGGCCTCAACATCGACTTTGAAAACGTCCTCCCCGAGGATCGGAACGCTTACAACGGGTTCATCCAAAAAGCGGCGAGTCGGTTGCACGCGCAAGGGTACTTTGTGTCTTCTTCGCTCGCCCCCAAGACCAGCGCCGATCAGAAGGGACTTTTGTACGAGGCGCACGATTACCCCGTTCACGGGAAGTACATGGACTTTGTCGTGCTGATGACCTATGAGTGGGGCTACCGGTTTGGGCCACCGCAGGCCATTTCACCGATCAATCAGATCCAAAAAGTGCTGGAGTACGCGGTGACGGTCATCCCGCGCGACAAGATCCTGATGGGCTTTCAAGTTTACGCCCGCGACTGGAAATTACCGCACGTACAAGGACAGCAGGCGGAAACGTTCGACCAACAGGAGGCGATTCGCCGCGCCGTGGAACACAACGCGCCGATCCAGTACGACCAGGCGGCACAGTCCCCTTATTATCGGTACACAGAAGCGAACGGCCAGCAGCACGAGGTGTGGTTCGAAGACGCCCGCAGCGCCCAGGCGAAGTTCGAGCTAGTCAAACAATTTGGTCTGCGCGGCATCAGTTACTGGGTGCTGGAATACCCATTCCCGCAAAACTGGTCACTGTTGCGCGATAATTTTGTCATTCACAAGCTTTGATCCTGCCGTTCTCGCACGGCGTTAACGTGACGGACGGGCGCGGTGTCCGCCGTGTCCGGTTCCCTTTTGACGTTTTAATGGAAGAAGCATTGGACGAATCTGTGCGCCAGGGAACAATGGCACTGCTGGGGAATGAATGTTGGCAGGTGTTCAGTGGGTATCCTTTACATACAATCACCGGGGCGTGATGATGGGCATATCACGAAAGGTGGGATCTCATGTGAGAGCCAATCCAACCGATCCAGAGAATTTGGAACGCTGGGAACGAATTGATGGTGTCATTTATGACATGACTCCTCCACCAACGTCAGAACATCAAAGTATTGTAGGTAATTTATATCGTGAAATCAGCAGTTATTTAAAAGGCAAATCATGCAAAGCAAAACAGCCAAATTACGAATTTATAAGGCGGCTGGCGTTCATGAATATTGGATTGTCGATCCTGCGTATCAATTCGTCGAGGTCTACCAACGCATATGTGCAAAAAATAGATGAATCTAGTAATATATTGTTTAGCGATATTTGAACGATGAATCGTATTGGTTCGAAAAGTTAGGGTGTGACGAAGTCTGATGGCACATGAATCTCTCCACTCGCCGATTTTCAAAGTGTTTTTGACAGAGGATGCAAAAAAGCAATTAAAGGAATTCTCCGATCATGATTATGAATATTTTTCTAATCTTGTTAAAAAACTTTCGATCGGACAATGGGACAACGGGGCGCGCGTTAAAAAGCTACACTCGCTACGCAACAAACGAACCATCTATGAAGCACGCGTTGATCATGCACGCCGCACGCTATTCACGTTAATGCCTTCGCATGAAGGTCATACCAAATACACCTCAATTATTGTGTTTCACCCTGTGGTCGCCCACGATGATGTCGTTCGCAAAGCGCGAGTCTATTTAGGCGACGACCATTTTACGATCGAAGAATATGCAGAAACACCTGAAATCTCTCCTGATTCCCTGTCTGATCTAGTAGAAAAGGATCAATATGATTGGTCTGATCAGGTTCAGTTTCATCAGCAGCTTGACTTTTCAAAAAAATTCGAGATTGACGAAACTGCACTTTTGCGGTTCTTTGTTAACAAAGAGGATAAAAACCTGCCCATCGACCTATTATTGTGCCTAAATTCCGAACAGCGAGCCATTTTAGAACAGCCGCTCCCCATCCTCTTATCAGGCACCGCTGGAAGCGGTAAAACAACCATTCTAATGCATAAAGCACTCGTGAACCCTGACGTAAAAAAATTATACATCACCTATAGCGATGAGTTAAGAAAGCAAGCGCAAGATATATTTTCACAACTGACGGCAGGACTAGATCACGAACCCCTTCACCGACAAAACATGACGTTTGCCACATTCGAACATTTGTTGTCTTTCGTCAAAAAAGATCAGTATGAAACCATTGTGGACAAGGATTTCTTCATATTTGAGTACCAAAAATATGCACGCTCCACTCAAATTAAGAAAAACTTTCCTGCGCTTATGATCTGGGAGGAAATTCGCGGCGTTTGGAAAGGGGGCGCGTTTGATACAGCAAGTTATATCATGACAAAATCAGAATACCTTTCGTTAACGGAGGAACAGGCACCTAATTTTTTTCATTCGCGAAATGATGCCTATAAAATATTTGAATGGTACCAATACGACATAATCGGCAAACGCGGTTTACTAGATGAACAGGATTTGCTACATGACGCCATCATCAAAACGTCCCAATGTTACG
>JAJZCL010000119.1 GCA_021846165.1 Bacillota bacterium
AAAGTCTGCGGTATGACACGAGGTTCTTACTCACCGACGAACATAAATGCTATGAGGAGGTGTAGGCATGGCTATTTCTACTCTGGAACACCCACACAACCCTTATGCTGAATGCTCCAATGAAGGAGACGGCGACATGTCATAAATAACGCCATCAATTCGCTCCCACCGTTCGAATGATGCTTGGACGGATCAATGATTTGGCAACCGAAACGCCCCCTGTGAGTATCAATTTCATCCACCATACCCAACCTGACGGACATGCGCACGTTTCCCACGCGCTGACCATCAGGTTTGGGCATGGCACTCACCGTCCTAATTTGCCATCCCGCTTCGTGGAAGTTTCCCCTGACGCAAAGTTGGCGCTCGCCCTAGTCTTACGGCTTCACCACAGGCCAACACCGCCAGCGAGGCGGACACGATTCAGGCGGCAACACCTGAGCGTGATCGATTCCACAACAGATAGACGACGAACGCCACCAAAAACCCGACGTAAAACGTCAGATCCATGCCACTCAGCGCCTTGGCAATCGATCCTTCATACAGCGAAGAGTCCATAAACGGAACCGACACGACAATGCCGATCAAAAAGCTGATAAGCCCTGGCCAGTGTACCGCTTTTTGGGCACGCATATCCGTATTCTGGTGTTTGTAAGCCTTTTGCACATAAAAATCAGCAAAGAGAACCCCCATCCACGGCGTCATCCAGTACCCGAGCAGCAACAAAAAGTTGTCATAGTTCGTTTCAAACGCTCCCGACCCAAGCAGGCTGAGCAAAAGGCCGATCAGCCCAGCCGCAAGCGCTAGCGTCCAGCGCGGAACGCGAATGTCAAGCGCACCCGCCGACAGGGCATTCGAGTACAGATTGAGGGCGTCAGCCGCCGTCCCACCGAGGATGATCGCAATTACAGCGATTGCGCCAAACGCCCCTGTCACCGTGTGCAATGCCGCAATCGGATTGGCGGAAGAATTGCCAACCAGCACCGCCACCGCCGCGCCAATCAGTTCCAGCCACACCGAAGCGATGAACGATCCGAGGAACGAGTATAGCCCGATCCACCGTTTTTTCGTGTCAGGCGCCAGATAGCGACTGTAATCCGAGGCATACGGCCCCCAACTTCCAATATAGGAAAACGCCGCAGCGACCATGATGACAAACAGCACCCAGGGGGATTTGACCACCGGGTGGTACGCAGCCAACACCTGATGCTGACTCAGCGCAATCACGGTGACGACGAGGAACATGATCCCCAGCACCACCGACATGATTCGTTCATAAACGTGTATGAGATTATGGCCGTAAATTGCGAGTAGACTTTGAATCACGACAAGAATGATGGCACCTTGCCAAAACGCCAAGTGCGGAAACAGCACCTGCAAACCAAAAGCGCCTAATATATTGTTGACGGTAAACCAGCCGATTGTACTGACGTAGTTAAATGCCGCCGGCAGATACGCGCCTACGCGTCCAAAGCTGAACCGCGTAATCATCAGTTGCGGACGCCCGTACCCCGGTCCCATGCTGGCACTTAACGCCAGCACCAGTCCGCCAAGCAGATTGCCGACGAGGATCGACGCAATCACATACGGCCAAGACATGCCAAGCGCAATGGGCAGGAAACCGAGGGCGTAGTCGGCAATGGTCAAATTGCTGCCAAGCCACAGAGTAAATTGGCTGCGCACCTTGCCATGCCGTTCCGCAAGCGCGATCCCCTCCACGCCATACGGTTCGATGGCCACTACTTTGTCTCCATAACGCGTTGTCGATTCGATCGTGGTTGACAAATGGATCGCCCCTTTCTTCACTATCTGTATATACACCTATATATACATTGCGTCAAGTGAAAAAAGAACATATTCGCGCATGGACTCAGTCATCCACCGCAATTCCCTGTTTTCGCAACGATTCAATCGCCTCCTGCAGCCGATCCGGATATTCTGTTTCCACCGTATGCATGTGGTGTCCATCCGTCAATGACGACAGCAGTGACGCTTTTTGCCGAGCAACCTGTTTCAAAAAATACTCAACATCCATGCGCGAAGCGAGCCGAAGCGAGCCAATCAACTCTCCATACAAGGGATGTTCGATCACCACATTTTTGATTTGCAACCCATGATCCACGAGCGTGTACAACTCCGCTCCCGTCAAATGCGGAGGATGCGCGACAGACAGGATGTAATCACGAGTACGCGCGGAAACGTCACGTTCCATCAAATACCCGCGCGGTGTCGATAGAATGGGGTGTCCCGCCGCACGCAACAGCGCCACATCGTGAACCACCACCTGTCGGGTGATGTTGTGCCGCAGCGCCAGTTCCTGCCCGGAAATCGGCTCGTCCACCGACTGCAAGTCCGCTAAAATAAGCGCCAAACGCGCTTCCCGATCCTTGAACACATGGATTCCCCCACTCCATCGCGTATTTGCAATATAGCACAAAAAAAGGGCCGTTTTCACGTCAACATGAATGTTGAACGGAAACAGCCTAAGTATTGATCAAAAAAGGGGGGTATTGCAAAGCCACACTTCGGCATGCATTGAAGATAACACCCTTTGCTTGAAAAAACCTGACGAACCCTATTACAGAAGAGGGTTTTCGTCTTTCGCTTTCAGACGCAACCAACGCCGCTCCACTTCATCTTTGAACTTTGCGAGAACCTCCGCATTTTCTTCTATTAATAAATGCTTGGATTTCCCCATCATGCCCAGCCAGTCCTCAAGCGGAACACGCTCGTTTTTCGTTTCTGGATTATACGTGATCTTCGTGACGCCGTGCTCCACCTCGTACAGCGGAAAAAAGCAGCTTTTTACCGCCGCGCCGACGATCTTGTTGCCCGCGTCATCCGCCGCTTTCCAGTTGAGCGGACAGGAGATCAGTATTTTTCCGTAAGCAAGCCCCTCGTGTTGCGCGTACCACTGCGCCTTCGCGCCCTTGCGCACGAGGTCATGCGCAAACGCCTCGGTACCGGTAAACACATACGGGATGTTGGCCGCCGCCATCAGTTGCGGCATATCCTTGTGTTGAAAACTCTTTCCCGCCTTGCCGGGACCGACACCCGAGGTCGACGTCATATGCCCGAGCGGCGTCGAGTACGACAGTTGCGCACCCGTGTTCATATAGCCTTCATTGTCGTATTCGAGAATGATCATTTTGTGATTGCGCATGGCAGCGCCAAGCGCAGAACCGAGGCCAATGTCCATGCCGCCGTCGCCCGACACCATGACAAACGTCGGATCCTCCGGCGCGTCAATCTCACCTCTTCGCTTCAGCTCAAAATACATTTCCACCGTGCCAGACAAGGTGGCACCACCGCTTTGAAACAGGTTATGCAAGAAGTTGACGCGGTGCGACGTATACGGATACCCAGTGGTCGTCACCTGGGCGCAGCCCGTCTGGTACAGCACCACCACATCACCCTCAATGCCCTTCAAAAACGTTTCAATGCCAGGGAAAATCCCACACCCCGGACACGCCCCATGCCCCGGAGCGATGCGCTTCGCCTTGCCAGTCAGCGCGCGCAGCGACGGCACCTTCACCTTCAGCTCCCCGTTTGCGGCGTCTTGTTCGACACTAACAAAGCCTGACGTTTCCTCTTTGGTGAGCGGTGCCAAACGAGCATGCGACACCTCTGCATCAGGATCACCGGGGTTAATGCCGTAGTAGTCAAACGTTTCCACTTCTTTGCCGTTGCGTGCCGCCAACGCCAGTTGGAACAGCGCCTCCGCATCGTCCGGGTAAAATTCGCGCCCTCCCGTTCCATATACACGACACAACACCTTGGCGTCTGAACCGGCTTCTTGCAACGCCGCCTGCACCTCATGCGTCAAATTCGCTCCGTGCGCTCCCAGTTCATCCGCCCGTTCCGCTACCAGCACCACATCCACACCAGTAAGTGCAGCCGCAATCTCCTTTTTCGGAAATGGCCGCAACAAATTCGGTGACACGACGCCCACAGGCAAGCCCTGCTCATGCAGTCGATCCGTCACGTCCTTGCCCGTTTCCGCCGCAGAGTTGAGGATGAAAAGCGCCACTTTCGCGCCGTCCATGTGATAAACGTCCACTTTCGGGTAGTGTCGCCCGGAAATGCGCGCGTATTCGTTGACCACCTCGTCATACACATGATCCACTTCGTACATTGCAAGCGAGTGCTGATAGCGACTGTTGATCTGTTCAGGGTCGTTCATGTACGGCCCCAATGTAATCGGATGCTTAGGATCAAGAACATGATGATACCCTTGCGGCCGTTCCCCGACAAACCCCTGCACGGCTTCACGATTCTTGAAGATCGGAA
>JAJZCL010000017.1 GCA_021846165.1 Bacillota bacterium
ATTGCAGGAGGTGCGGGAGCTATATGGCGCGACGATCGTGCCGACATTAAAAGAATGGAAGCAACTGTTTACGGCGGCGGGGTTTGCGAACGTGCAAACCGTTCGTTCCGGTCCAGTGCGGGAGATGTCGCTTCAGGATGAACTGCACGATGGGATGGCCATGGTTAGCAAGCAGGCGTTTTCAAGCGCTGCCACAAGGATCGTCGAACGCAATACAAAACTGATGGGGGCCAATGCCCACTGGTTTGCGTACGGCGTTTTTCGGGCAATCAAGCCCACTTGACATCGCCGTTAAGGTGTTAATTTGTCATGTAAGTGGTATAGTGGCGATCATGGAGAGTGATGAACGCGTATGGAGGAAGAACAGATTCAAACCGCCGTGCGCATGATCCTTGAAGCGATCGGGGAGAACCCAGACCGGGAGGAATTGCTAGACACGCCGCGGCGAGTGGCGAGTTTGTACAAGGAGATTTTTTCTGGTTTGGGGATGAATCCTGCGGACGAGTTAGCGACGCTTTTTCATGAAGGACACCATGAAATGGTGTTGGTAAAAAATATACCATTTTATAGCATGTGCGAACACCACCTGATTCCGTTTTTCGGAAAGGCGCATGTCGCTTACATACCGAACGGGGACGTCATCACAGGGTTGTCGAAACTGGCGCGGCTTGTCGAAGTGACGGCCAGGCGGCTGCAGCTTCAGGAGCGCTTGACGGCGATGATCGCCGATGCCCTCGTCGATCAGTTGGAGCCGCAGGGTGTGGCGGTGATGGTCGAGGCGGAACACCTGTGTATGGCGATGCGTGGCGTCAACAAACCAGGAACGCTGACGATCACCACGGCTGTGCGCGGGATTTACGAGCGCGATGCTGTGTTGCGTCAAGAAGTGTTTGCTTTGTTCAAATAGCTGGAAAGTCTATGTGAAGAGGTTCGAAATCGAGAAAATCGCTGGCGACCAGGTGGTACGACACACCCCGAATTTCCCCTTCCACACGTGCGCTGTGCGCTTGCCCGTGTAGGTGACCGTAGACGCAAACGCTGACATGGTATTCTTCCAGCAAAGCGGTGATGTCCGTTTGTTCGCGGTGTTGGAGCAGGGGTGGGTAGTGCAATGCGGCAAACAACGGTTGCCCCCATTGCCGACCCGCTTCCAGCGACAGCCTAAGGCGGGTCAACTCCCTTCGGTAGATGGATTCATCCTGCTCGTCTTGAAAATGACCCGTCTGCGGCAGTTCCCAGCCCCTTGTGCCGACGATCGTGACGCCGGGAAAAGCCAGGGCGTTGTTTTGCAGCACGAAAAAACCATTTCCCGCCAACCGTTCCACTCTGCGGCGCGTACTCCACCAATAATCGTGGTTGCCGCGCAAAAGGATCTTGATCCCTGGAAGCGTTCGCAAAAACGCGAAGTCCGGGTGCGCCTCCGATTCGCGCATCGCCCAAGAAATGTCACCCGCAATGATGACGAGGTCGTTCTCGGCAACTCGTTCGCGCCAGCGAAATGCAAGCTTGTCTTCGTGAGCAAGCCATTTTTCCCCGAATATGCCCATTGGTTTGTCAACGCCAAACGAAAGATGTAAATCGGCAATCGCAAAAGTACGAATAGGGCTTGCCCCCTTTCACGCTTGATTGTACCATGATGGAGTACGAATAGGATAAGGAAGTCAAGGGGATGAAAGCAATTGAGTGAATATGATCGAATAGATTCTTTGAAAACTGTCATGGCTGCCATTGAGCAAAGGTACTGGGATGTCGTTGCCGAAATGGATAAGGACGAGAAACTGGTAACCGAAGTTGTCATGGATTTGTTTCGTAAGGAAGACTTGAAAGGGATCGCGGATCTGATGGAGCGAACCAAACTGGCAAAGGAATTTATTCATGATATGGAGCAATTTGTAACTAAGTGGGATGGGCGTTTGACTGATCCCACCGCGCAACGGGAGTGACGATGATTGGGAAATCCGATGAAGCAACTGGTGCAAGAAGAGTTTCGCAAACGCGAGTTTCGCATGCAGCGATTGCGTGACATTTTGGCTCGTTGGCAGCGGCGGCAAAAACAAATCGAAGAACTGGTTCTCGACTCTTTTCAGGCGCAGGACATCAACCAAATCGCTTCACTGTTAACAGAAAAGAGATGGTTGGAACGGCGCATTGAAGGACTTTCTAATTTTTTGGAGAAGCAGATGGCTAATGGATAGCGCAGCGTTTTTGGCGCAGTTGCGCGGGCGCGGTGTGCGTTTGACGGACGAGCAGTGGGAGGTTGTCGCTCACCCGCTGGCTCCGCTGGCGATTTTTGCGGGGCCTGGCAGCGGGAAAACGACCGTGATCACGCTCCGAGCCGCCTATCTTTACCTTGTGGAAGGCATCGCTCCTGAGCGACAGGTGATTTTCACGTTCACTAGGAAAAGTGCTGCTGAACTAAGGCAACGCTTACAAACATGGGGTGTGGAGTTGGTCGGCGTTCAGGCGGGGACTTTTCACTCGCTTTTTTTGCGCTGGTTCGCCATGTATTATAAGGCGCAGCCGCAGCTTTTGACGGAGGGGGAAAGTCGTACGCTGCTCCGTCGGGCGATCGGCGAGAAGGCGCGAACACGCGGTGAAGACAGGTTCGAAGAGGCTCAGCAGATGATTACGCGGGCGAAAAATACCGCCGCGGACGCAGGTGCGTACCTGTCTCACAACGGTCACGATGTGTACTCGTACTACACGCGCTACGAGGCGCTGAAGGCGGAAGTGGGCAAGTGGGACTTTGACGATGTCCTGCGCCAGTTTTTAAAGCGTCTCAACGATCGTGGGTTTCTGGAGTTTCTGCGCGCGGAGTTTCATGCTGTTATGGTCGATGAATTTCAGGACACCAGTCATATTCAGTGGCTGGCGTTGAACAAGTTATGCGGAAATGCCTTGCCGTTGACGGTGGTCGGGGATGACGACCAGTCGATCTATGGCTTTCGCGGTGCCCAGAGCAGCGTGTTGCAAGAGTTTCTTGCCGCTTACCCGCGGGCGCACCCGGTGGTGTTGGGGAAAAACTTTCGTTCCGTCGACCCGGTGATTGCTGTTTCCGCTCGTTTGATCGGTCACAACAAAGAACGCCGGAACAAGCGATTCGAGGGAATGGTGGGGGCGGGAGAACTGCCGCGCCTCACGGTGTACCCGGATGAGTGGACGGAGGCGTCTGTTGTTGCTGCGAAGGTAGGGGAGGCTGTCCAGGCTGGTCGCAGCGTAGGGGTGCTGGCGCGAACCAACCACCAGTTGTTTGCGGTGGTCGAGGCGCTGTGGCGACAGCAGACGGCATTCGCTGCGCAGGACGCATCCGTGTTGCCGTATCGGCAGTTTGATGTGGCGAACTTGTTGCGTTGGTTGAAAGCGGCGGCGAATTTGCTGCCGACGCGCGAAACGCAGGCGGCGTTCTCACACTTTTTATTGGCCAAAGGCGTCAATCAGGAGGCGTATGAACCGCTGCTACGGCAGCGCGTAGGGAACGGTCGCGACTGGCTCAAAACGGCCGCAGCGACAGATCGCTCGGGCATGGCGCACGCGTTTTTCGAGTTGCTGGAGCGGGTTGGACAACTTTCCGCCAGCGCTGCCTATCATGAGGTATGGCGGGTGTATCGCCCCTACTGCGATGCCAGGCGGCGCAAACGCAACGACGATCTTGGGGCAAGCGCCGTCGAAACGGTCGCCAAAGGGATCGCGCAGGACTTGTCGCTGCTCGTGTGGCTGCGTGTGGTGGAGGAGCGACTGCGCATGGGCTTTGGCACGAAGTCGCCGGTTCAGGTGTTAACCATGCACGGCGCAAAGGGGCTGGAGTTCGACGAGGTGTTCCTTGTCGGATTGCACGATCAGGCGCTGCCGCATCGCAAGTCCCGTCAGGAAAAGGATCGCGTGCGGGCGCTGGAAGAAGAACGCCGGCTTTTTTACGTGGGCTGCACAAGGGCAAAGTGGCGTTTGTGGTTGAGCTATGCTCGGCGTGGTTCTGGCAGGGAATGCCAAGCGTCGCCTTTTCTCGCCGAACTCGGACTGAAAAAACGCACGCAGGTCACGAAAAAAAAACGCAATGCGGTCATTCGCGTTCGTGAACACTAGGGAGGGTTAGGGATGAGCGCAACCATCTACGATGTGGCTCGTGAAGCGGGGGTATCGATGGCGACCGTTTCACGGGTGCTGAACGATACGGCGGTCGTCAAGGAAGAAACGAAAAAGAAAGTCATCGACGCGATTGCGAAGCTGGCGTATCGACCCAACGCCGTGGCGCGGGGACTGGCCAGCAAAAAGACGAAAACGATCGGCGTCATCGTGCCGGATGTGTCGGCAACGTTTATGGCCGAGTTGGTGCGGGGAATCGAAGACATTGCGCGGATGTACCAGTACCACATCATTCTCTCCAACTCTGACGGCATGTTGCAACGGGAGACCGATCTGATCGGCACCATGTGGGAAATGCAGGTGGATGGCCTACTGTTCATGACGGCTGAACTGCGCCAGGAACACATCGATACGTTCGAGCAGGCGCAACTGCCGGTTGTGCTGTGCCGTACGGACGACCCGCAACGGCGAATTCCGTCGGTGAACATTGACAATCGCCTGGCGGCGGCTGACGCGGTGAACTACCTCATCGCAAAGGGCAACCGCAGGATTGCATTTGTGTCGGGACCGATTGGCGCGAGTGCGCTTGCGGATGCAAGGCGGCGCGGCTATGTGGACGCCATGCGCTCACACGGCCTTGAGCCGCATCCGATCGTCGCACCGAAAGACGAGTATGAGGGTGCGCTCGTTTCGGTTCGTAGCCAACTCAGCGTGGATCGCCCCGAAGCGGTGATCGCGTGCAACGACGAACTGGCGGTGGCAGCTTTGCACGCCTGCCAGGATCTGCGCCTGCAGGTGCCGGACGAGGTCATGGTGATGGCCTTTGACAACACGAAAATCACTCATCTCACGCGCCCGTTGTTGACGACCATTTCGCAACCAATGTACGACTTTGGCGCTGTCGCCATGCGCTTTTTGACCAAGCTCCTGGGGGATGAGTCCATTGCGACGTATACTGTCATTTTGCCGCATTTGATTGAAGAAAACGAATCTACAGGAAAACGTTTCAACTAGAGAAGTGGAAATGGGATACGAGAATACGAGCCGTGCCGCTTTTTTTTCACGTGTATTTTCCACTAGCGTAATCTTTTATTTGTGAGTATGATTACAGAAAAGCGCATGGCTTGCGTATGAAGGGAAGAGATTGCGATGCGGGTGGAAAAGATCTCCAAAAACAAAGTGAGAATATTCATTAGTTATGAAGATCTTGAAGCGCGCGGCATCGAGAAGGAAGAAGTCTGGCAGAATGGGAAAAAAGTACAAGAGTTATTTTGGGACATGATGGAAATCGCCTATTCTGAGGTGGGCTTTGAAATTGTTGGTCCGATTGCTGTCGAGGCGTTTACCATGCCGACGGAAGGCGTGGTCGTCATCGTGACCCAGGTGCCGAGTCTGCCGCCCCAATCCAGCATTCAGGATGAGGATGACGAGGACGATCAAGACATTGATCTGTTCAGTTCGTATGTCTTCGTGTTACCCAGTTTTGAAGAAGTGGTGCAAGTGGCGAAGGCGCTCGAACATTTTGGTCACATTGAAGTGTCCTTGTACATGTATGAACAAAAGTATCATCTTGTGTTTGAGAACGACAATATGGACGAAAGTGTTCACGATTCGATCTGGTCGGTGCTTCACGAGTATGGAGAGTTGACGACAATGACGACGGCGGTGCTTGACGAGTATGGTCAGTGTGTGGTAAACAACCGTGCGTTAGAGGTGATTCGCCAGCACTTTGTCTAAGTTTTTTGAGAGGGGAATGACGCAAAGGCAGCGACCGTTTGCGTCATTTCTTTTTCGTGATGGAGGAACTGCGCAATTTGGATGTGAAGCGGGATTTGTCAAGTAGCGACAAGGATCGTTTGTTAAGACTTGCTAAACGGTTGCAGGCGACTCCCGAAGCGGCGTACGAAGAGCGTGGCACGGTTGCGATCTGGCGTGACTTTTTAGGGGAGTTTGGCATTCCGATGCGATGGGGGCTGGGTGGGCGAGCCCCGATTGTCGAGTGGGGCAGTTATGGCAATGCGTCTGTATCGGTTGCAGTGACGGCTGATTTGGACGCGGTGGGAGTGCCAAGTGGTGAAGCGTGGCGGTGCGAACACACTTGTGGTCATTTTGCCCAGTCCGTGCATGCGTTAGGGTTGGCTCATTATCTTTATACATATAGTGAAAACCAGGAGGTTGCGGTGCGGGTAATCGGCACGCCCGGCGAAGAGTGTCGGCCTCTTTATGACAGAACATTCCCGTTGCCGTACATGCCAGGGAAGCGCTTGCTTTTGAACGAAGGTTGGTTTAACGGAACGGATGTGGTGCTATCGACCCACTTGGCCGATCACCTCTCGACCCGGTCGGTGCAAATTGTGAATGGCGCGAGTGGCATGGTCGGTGTCCGCTTAACTCAGGTGAAGTTTGATCCTGATGATGACCGCCCCCAGGGTGTGCGCACACTTGCGGGTTTTATGGAGTTGTGGCAGGATGAGTTGCGGCGCGTGATCGGCAGGATGTCACGAGTCAGAACCAGATCTTTTACGGATGGTATCGAATTGTGGTTTGACATTCCTCGCGCATGTGTATTGACGGAGGAGATGGCGCAAGAGTCGTTGGCGCGAGTCGTCAAGCATTCAGGGGTTGAAGCGCGGCTTATCAGTGTCTACGCACCTTTAACGCAAAGTGAAGCGCTGCGGAAAACGGCACTGGGTGTTTTGAAAAGCGATCCATTCGCCCCACAGATCCATCGGGTGTCGGAATTGCCTGGGGCGACGGATTTGGGAGATGTCAGCCGGTTGTACCCCACGTTGCAGTTGTTTGTGGGGGGGACGACAGGTTCTACGCACCATTCCGATTTTCGGGTGGTTGACAGGGAGTTCGCTTTCTTGTGGCCGATTCAGTGGTTAGTGAACATGATGGCGGCTTTGTCTGCCAAGTAGGAATATTTATTGATTCGATTCGAATACAATAGAATAATTTTTCCCAAATAATCCGATAATGAATATGCATTTGTGGAATCAATCATGGTTGATATGATGACTTGACGATAAAAATATTTTACGAAAATACAAGGGATGGTATCTATTGATAGTTGAAATTGATGGACTGAATATCAATTATATGGTAATTGGAAATGGCCAAGACGTCATACTCCTTCATGGTTGGGGGGCTGAATCCAGTACGTTTCAACGGCTTCAAGGGAATTTGGCTCAATATTTAAGAGTCTACGCCTTAGATCTCCCTGGATTTGGGAAAAGCTCCACACCTTTATTTCCTTGGGGGGTGTCGGATTATTCGAATTTATTGAAGGAATTTATTTCTAAGATGGGGATTAATAATCCTGTTCTTTTAGGACATTCATTTGGCGGCAGAGTGAGTATTAAGTATGTTTCAACTTATAAAAATGTAAAAAAGCTAATTTTGGTGGATAGTGCAGGTGTGAAACCAAAGAGAAAGCCGATATATTACATAAGAGTATACGCGTATAAGTCAGTTAAGTTTGTTTTGAATTTGCCCGTTCTGCGTCTGTTTTCTGCCCGCATTCTCGTGTTCATGAAGACGAAACTCGGATCCTCCGATTATCGACAACTCTCAGGTATTATGCAACAAACATTTGTTAAAGTTGTCAATGAAGATTTAAAAAAATTCATGCCGTTAATTGATTGTCCAACTTTATTGATTTGGGGTGAAAATGATCAAGCTACGCCATTATCAGATGGAAAAATAATGGAACGATTGATACCAGATGCAGGACTAGTGGTATTAAATGGCGCTGGACACTTTGCCTATATTGATAAAATTCGCGAATTTCTAATTATAGTGAGTAAATTTCTTGAAAAAGAAATGAGGAATGCTTAGTGATTTATGCGATTCTGTACCTCGTGAGCATTTTGGTGTGGGGCGTGTATTTCTATCAAAAAATAATTAAGAATGTCCACATGCTGCAATTGAATTCATATCGCATCGCTAGATACTGGCGGTGGCATCAAAATGCACTTAGATATTATATCCGTTTGTCAGAATTAGTTCTTATTCTTGTATTGTTCATTGGATTTTATATTAATGGAGTTTTGTTTTTTTTAATGTGGTGTGTATCATTCGCGGTTCTTTTTATGTCGTTACCCAAACAAACCGAAAAGAAAAAACTTGTGTTTACCGCAAGAGTTATACGATTGCTTGTGACAATTGCGATCGTTACCATTGGAAGTGTAGGGTGTACAATTTTGTTCACGAAGATTGCATTTGAATTAATGTATGTGTTCGCCTTATTCCCTGTACTAATAATTGTTTTGGCAGTATTAATTAACCATCCGATTGAATCGATGATTAATCAATACTATATTTCAGATGCAAAAAAGAAAATAAAATTACACAAGGAATTAAAAGTTGTGGGCATCACAGGTTCGTTTGGCAAGACTAGTGTTAAACATTTTCTGACGACTTTGCTTTCGCACGACTACAATGTGCTTATGACCCCGGAAAGTTTCAATACTCCGTTGGGTAATACTAAAACGATAAGGAATATGCTGCAACCGATTCATGAAATATTCATTAGTGAAATGGGAGCAAAACAAAACGGAGATATTAAGGAAATTTGCGAAATTGTCAATCCTAAATACGGAGTGATCACAGCAATAGGGGAGCAGCATTTAGAAACATTCAAGAGCTTAGACCATATTATTACCACCAAGTTTGAACTGATTCAATCACTTCCGGAGGATGGCATTGCTTTCTTGAACTTAGATGATAAACACATTGCTGATCATTTAAAGAAATTAAACCTCCAATGCAAAGTGATTACCTACGGGATCAACAATGATGACGCAGATTATCAAATATTCAATATAAAAGTTTCACGTAGTGGCAGTACGTTCAATGTTCGAACTCGCGCAGGAGAAACCCAAGCATTTGATACAATTTTGTTGGGCGAGCATAACATATATAACGTAACGGCGAGTATTGCGGTCGCAAACGAATTCGGCATTCCACTCTCTAAAATTTCATCGTATGTTAGACTCATTATGCCCGTTAAGCATAGACTGGAATTGATTCGAAACGGGAATATCACGATTCTGGACGATAGTTTTAATTCTAATCCAGTAGGATCAAAGATGGCGCTTACAGTATTAAGTCAAATGCCTGAAAAGAAAATATTAATTACACCAGGAATGGTTGAATTAGGCGAAAAAGAATACGAATATAATTATGCGTTCGCTGAAGCTGCTGCTGAAGTTTGTGATAACATTATTTTAGTTGGAATTAAACAAACAAAACCAATGCAAGATGCATTGAATAATATTGGATTCGAAAAAATAAAATTACACATCGCTAAAAACCTTCAAGAAGCATTGAGAATTCTTCCGAAATTCATTGAAGGGGAGTCGATGGTGCTGATAGAAAACGATTTACCAGATACGTACAATGAATGATGGAGGGGTGTTTTTATGAAAATTCGGGTTGGGGTTATTTTTGGAGGTATGTCTGTCGAACATGAGGTATCTGTCATATCAGGTCTTCAAGTTTATCACTCACTGATCGGAGAAAAATATGAACCAGTACCTGTATACATTGCAAAGGATGGTAATTGGTATACTGGGAAAGACCTGGTGAAAATCGAGGAATACACGAATATTCAAGCTCTGTTGAAAAAAGTGAAAAAAGTATTTCTATATACTAACGAAAATGAGGTTCATCAATTAATTGCGAAAAAAAAGTTTACGAATGGCATGGCGACAATCGAAAAAATTGATGTTGCTTTCCCGGTTACTCATGGAACGTTTGGGGAAGATGGTTCCTTACAGGGATTGCTTGAATTACATAGAATACCGTATGTAGGATCTGACGTGCTTTCTTCGGCCATTGGTATGGATAAGGTGATGATGAAGTCAATCCTAAAAACTGCTGGACTTCCAATCGTTGATTATATTTACTTGTACGGACATGATTGGATTAACGATCAGGGTGGATCATTAATTCAAATCGAAGAAAATCTAGGATACCCTATTATTGTTAAACCGTCAAATTTAGGGTCTAGTGTGGGGATTAGTGTTGCAACCAATAAAGAAGAATTAATAGATGCACTAAAGAATGCATTTTCATACTCGTATAAAGTGATCATTGAAAAAGTCGTTCAAAATTTAAAAGAAGTGAATTGCTCTGTTTTGGGGGATATTGAAGGTGTTGAAGTATCCATATGCGAAGAAGTATTGAAGACCAATAATATTTTAAGCTATCAAGATAAATACATGAATTCGGCTTCCAAAGGCATGTCAGGAACTAGCAGGATTATTCCAGCTGACATTTCTACAAGTATGACAAATGAAGTTCAAAATTTAGCAAAACAAGTGTTTTCCGTTCTTCAATGCAACGGTGTTTCGCGTGTTGATTTTCTTGTTGACCAATCTGATGGTCACGTATTTATTAACGAAATCAACACAATTCCAGGATCATTAGCGTTTTATTTATGGGAACCTATTGGAAAATCCTTTCATCAATTAACTAATGATCTGATTCAATTAGCATTAAAGAAGAAAAGAATTAGTAATCAATTGACATTTACTTACGATACGAATTTACTATCTATTAAAGGAATTGGCGGCGTTAAAAAATCAGGGAATCCCATAAATTAAGTGATCTTGATTGATTCGTCATGGGTACGAGTGACGTCATACGTGTTGACTAGTGGGTGATTATAAATGTTGAACAGAAAAATACCTAGCGTTGATAGTAATTCCGGTTGGGATCACATACCTATTAAAAAGATTGATGATAAACTGATTCCGGTTTCCACTATATCTGAAAGAATGATTGTGAAACCTCAATATTTTTTACAGAGTATTCCTGATGCGATTAACGAAATTTATTTGAGAGAAAAAGTAGTAGAACGTTTGTTAAAATCATTAAAAAAATTGCCCGATCCGTATGCATTTATCCTTTATGATGGGTGGCGCTCTTTCTCAGTTCAACAATACTTGTACAATAAATATTGCAAGGTGTTGAGTGAAAAATATCCGAAATTAAACAATATTCAGATCCAGCAACTTGCAAGCAAAAGCGTGTCTAAACCAGAACAATCAGAAATAAAGCCATCTCCACATTTGACTGGTTTAGTTAAATTATTCCCATTTTTAATCATTTAATTGTATGGGCATTATATTAAATAACTTTGTTCTAATTCGATTTGACCAAAAAACTGCGTGGCTGTTATACTGTCCCTGATGTATGTGCTTTTTTTGCGAAAGTTCATAAAGGTGGCGAATAAATTGTCGCAGAATGACACGATTTCTAAATCAAAGGAGAATCTTGACGTGCTGTCAGGCACTCAAGCGATCGTGAAGGAGGCTCTGACCAAGCTGGGCTACGGCCAAGAGGTGTACGAGCTGTTAAAGGAACCAATGCGCACGCTAACCGTGCGGTTTCCTGTGCGGATGGACGATGACTCTGTCAAGATTTTTACCGGTTACAGGGCGCAACATAATGATGCGATCGGACCGACAAAGGGCGGGATTCGCTTTCACCCCGATGTGACGGAAAACGAAGTGAAGGCGTTGTCGCTCTGGATGAGCATTAAGTGTGGCATCGCCAATCTGCCGTATGGCGGTGGCAAGGGCGGTGTGGTCTGCGACCCGCGTGAAATGTCGTTCCGCGAACAAGAGCGGTTGGCGAGAGCGTATGTGCGTGCCATCAGCCAAATTGTCGGCCCCACCAAAGATATCCCGGCACCGGATGTGATGACCAATTCGCAGGTGATGGCGTGGATGCTCGACGAGTACAGCCGCATGCGCGAGTTTGACTCTCCTAGTTTTATCACTGGCAAGCCGATCTCTCTCGGTGGTTCGCTAGGTCGCGACACGTCCACAGCGCGTGGTGTCGCGCTGTGCATTCGCGAGGCGGCACGTGTCAAAGGGGTCACGCTCAAAGGGGCAAGGGTGGTCGTCCAGGGGTTTGGCAATGCGGGCAGTTATTTGGCGAAGTTTATGCATGACGCCGGCGCAAAGGTCATTGCCATTTCGGATGCGTATGGGGCGCTTCACGACGAGCGCGGGTTGGACATCGACTCGCTTCTGGAGCGCAGGGATTCGTTCGGAACGGTGACCAAGCTGTTTAAGAACACGATCAGCAACAAGGAACTGCTTGAACTGGATTGCGACATTTTGGTGCCAGCCGCGATTGAGAACCAGATCACGATGGCCAACGCAGACAACATCAAGGCGAAGATCATCGTCGAAGCGGCCAATGGACCGACCACGATGGAAGCCACCAAGTTGCTCTCCGACAAAGGCGTCTTGATTGTGCCCGATGTGTTAGGGAATTCGGGTGGCGTGATCGTTTCGTATTTTGAGTGGGTGCAAAACAACCAAGGTTATTACTGGACGGAGCAGGAGATTGAAGATCGGCTCGAAGAACTGATGGTTCGTTCTTTTGAAACGGTGTATAGGACAGCGCAGGCGCGTAAAATTGACATGCGGCTGGCGGCGTATATGGTGGGGATTAAGAGACTGGCGGAAGCCGTGGAATTGCGCGGTTGGGTATAGCATCAGGGGAATTTTGCACGGGGGGATTTTGGCATGCATATGGATTCGGTCACGATTCCTGACGCGAAAAGGGAAGTGGAATCGCCCAGCGGTCGCGTAAAGATTCACATTCGCTGTCGAAAGTGTGGCGAAGTGTTCATACTGCGGGGCGTTCGAGATGTAAAAGGTCATGTGGAAACCGGGTTTCGAAGATGCCTGTGTGACAATGACCACGATTTCGACGTGCAGGTTGTGGAGTGAGAAAGATGAATCAATGGCCGAAAGGCCATTTTTTTTTGACCGTAAATCGGTTGAAATAAATTCCCCCGGTCGGCAAACACTAATGAGCGTCTAGAGGCGGGGGAAGAGGTGAACGTTTTGGTCAAAGCGGGAAAGTGGAGCATTCTGATCTTTGCCGCCAGTTTGGGAGTGGCCGTGATCGCGCTGGATGTGCGGGTGAACACGGCGTTCGCCCAAGGGACGTATCGTGGTGACGGGGACAGCGACGATGTGTGGGGCACAAAGACGCAGCTCAATCAGGCGGTATCGACAACGCCGTCTACCGGTTATGGCGCATTTTCGGCTAACGACATCAACCTGATGTCGCATGTGGTTTACGGCGAAGCGAGAAATCAACCGTTTGAAGGTCAGGTGGCGGTCGCCGCTGTCATTTTGAATCGCTACCAAGACAGTAAGTTTCCACACTCGATTTCCGGTATTATTTTTCAACCCGGTGCATTCACATCCGTTTCCAACGGACAGGCCTGGTCGGGCACCAGCCAAACAAGTCAATCCGCTGTTCTGGACGCGATCCACGGCTGGGATCCGACGCACGGTGCGCTGTATTACTGGAATCCAGCTACGGCAACGTCGCAGTGGGTGTGGGGTCAATCCATCATGCTGCGGATCGGCAATCACGTGTTTGCAAAATAAAAGGGGGGTGATACTGTGAAAAATCAACGATCGATGTGGCTGATTCCGGTATTGGCGGTCGGTGTATTAGGGTTTGGATTATATGGCTATCAAGAACACCAAAATCGGACGACGGCTTTGCAATTGGCCGAGAATCAACTCCAAGGCAGTTATCACAGGTTCGCTTCGCACCTCAACTTGATGCAGGCTTCGCTTGCAAAGGTGCTTGTGACCACAGAACCGCACAGCGTCGAACGGGAGTTGTCGAACGCAGTCAAGGAAACGTCAGGTGCCGTGGCCAACCTGGAGGCGCTGCCGTCAAGACTCTCGCATGGCGGGGCGCTGATGGAGTATTTGACGCACACCTCAGCGTACTTGAATCAGCTCCAATTATCCCACCTCGGCGGCAAGGCGTTGACCGCCTCAGAACAGCAGAAACTGACGCAACTGAACCGACAGGCGACCAGATTGAAACAAAGCGCGTCGCAGACGCAGGCGGATTTGATTCGTCACGCCCGCTCGTTCCCGCTCACTTCGGCAGCGGTTGCGGTGGGAATGAACGTGAACAACATCGGGGCGCAAACGCATTTTGACGCACTCGATGCGGCCGCCAAGCAGATGCTAGGGGAAAATCGGCGCACGCATCTGGATCCTGCGCAGGCGGTTCCAACCAAGACCGCGAGCGCGTTAACGGCGGGATCGGTTGTGACCTCCCATCAAGCGGTGCAAATCGCACAGCGGTTTCTCGGCGTTGTGCCTGCCCAGTCGCAGCGCGTGCAAAAACTGGGCAGCGGCTTTCCGTATCAGGGGTATTTGGTGACGTTGAATCAAGGAACCAAGGAACGTGACAGCGTGGCGGTCAGCGTCCACGGTGGCCGCGTCATTTGGATGACGCGCACACTGACCGGCGCACCAGCCGCTAAAGGAACGTCAAGCAAGCAAGTCAACCCGCAACAAATTGCGCTCCATTACCTAAAAACTCGTGGGCCTGTGGCGTCGCTCACACTGTTAAGAAGCCTGCACAGCGGGCGGGAAGATTCTTATGCGTTTGCGCCTGTACGGCAAGGTGTCGTGATCGAGCCACAGGTACTCCTTGTCAAAGTGCAGGCATTTGGCGGTACTGTCACCTCCTATGACGCGAGTGCTTATTATGAGCATCAAAGCTCGTTGCCGTCGCTCCGTCCGCGCATCACCGCGCGTCAGGCGCAGGTGAATTTGAGCCACCAGTTTCGCGTGACTGCCAACCATTTGGCCATTGTCGATGACGCCACTTTGCATCCACGCCTCGTGTACGTGATTCGCGGTCAAAAACAGGGCAGCCAGTATCGCGTGTTGGTGGACGCGTCAAATGGGGATCAACTCTCGATAGAAAGACTCTCATCATCGTGATGAATCGTTACACCCTCTGCGGGATCCCTCATTTATCGAGGGATCCCGTTACTTTTTTAAACCCACACGAGATCGTGTTATAATTTAATCGAAAGTGGGGGGATTGTTTGTTTCCTACCGTCGGCTTGCGCGTGGATGTGGAACGAGAAAAGGAAGAACCGAAGAAAGCGAACGCAAGGGTACTCGACAGCAACGATCAATTGATCGTCATTGATTTGCCGTACACTGATTTCGGCAGACAAGTCATGATGCTGGAAGCGGGCGACACGATTACCCTCACTTATTTCTTAAGAGACGGCGCTGTTTATTCGTTTTCGACAACGGTGATCAATGGCGAAATGACCGTCGGCAATCTTGCCGCAGTGTCGATTAAGGCACCACTAAAGAGCCAGATCGTCAGAACACAGAGAAGAGAATTTGTGCGTGTTCCTGTGCGCGTGGAGCTGTCGTACATGTGGGTGATGAGAATTCAGGATCCGCCCGTTTTGATGACGAATGAAGGATACTCGTGGGACATCAGCGGCGGCGGCATCTCGTTTTACTCTCCCCACACGACGCCGATTGTGCCGACAGACGTAATCACCGTGAAGTTTCGCTTGCCTTATGAAAGCCCTAACTTGCCGCTGATTCGTGCCAAGGGCGCGGTGGTGCGCATTCGTGAATCTGAAGAAAATCAAGTGAGTATCGTGTCCGTGCGCTTTGACGAGATTTCGCGAATTAATGAACAACGCATTGTTAAGTTCACGTTCCAAAAGCAAATTGAACTGAAAAACAAGGGTGTCGAGTATTACACGTAATCGTTGCATCAAAAGGGGACTGAGTGTTGATTGGCTATTCAGGTGGCAATCGATGGGCCTGCTGGCGCCGGTAAGAGTACAGTGGCCAGAAGTGTGGCTCGACAGCTTCAAGTGGCATATGTGGATACAGGCGCCATTTATCGCAGTTTGACTTGGGAGGCGCTGCGCCGCGGTGTTTCGTTGGATAGCGAGCGCACACTGGGAGATTTGGCGGTTGAATTGAAGATCGAGTTTATTCCCAATGACGAGCAGCAAAAGGTGTGGGTGCGGGGCGAAGACCTGACAGAGGCGATTCGCATGCCGGTGATTTCAGCGAACGTGGCGAAAGTGGCGGCTTACCCCTTGGTGCGCGAACGTCTGCTCGCAATACAGCGTACGCTGGCGGAAGGCGCGGGAGGTGTCGTGATGGACGGACGCGACATCGGGACGCGCATCATGCCGCACGCAGACGTAAAGGTGTTCCTCACGGCATCAGCGGGCGTGCGTGCCAAGCGGCGGTACGATGAACTTGTAGAGCAAGGGCATGCGCTTGAGTTGCCGCAGGTTTTGGAAGAATTAGAAGACAGGGATCGCACAGATCAAAGTCGGCAAGTTGCTCCGTTGCGACCCGCCGCCGATGCGGTGGTGCTAGATACGTCGCCGCTTAGCGTGGAGGAAGTGTGCGCGATGGTCGTAGCCCTTTGTGAGATCAGAAGCCGTAACAAGGAAGGGCGATGACTGGCGGTGAGTTTTCTTAGTTGGCTTCACATAACCTCATACAGCTTGGCAAAAGTGGTTTTTGGCCCCTTGATCAGAATGGCTTTTTTTGTAAAAGTCGAAGGAACTGAACACTTTCCCCAACACGGGGGCGTGATCTTGGCGTCGAATCACCTGTCCGTGTTCGATCCGCCAGTCGTTGCGGCGGCAGCGCCGCGCAACGTTCATTTTCTGGCCAAAGAAGAACTGTTTGTGAACCCGCCGGTGCGGGCGATGCTGACCTGGTTGCTCGCGTTTCCGATCAAACGCGGAAGCAGCGATCGCCAAGCCCTCAAGCAATCGATCGGAATACTGGAAGCGGGTCATGTACTTTTGATCTTTCCCGAAGGGACGCGCCAGTATGGTGGTCGCCTGGTGAAAATTGAGCGCGGGATCGGCCTCGTGGCGATGAGATCCGGGGTTCCGGTGGTTCCCGTTTACATCAAAGGGAAGTATAATTGGTTCCGATCTGTTACAATCAAGTTTGGCAAACCATTTTACGTGACGAAGGATTCGGTTCAAGAACACGGTTCGCGTGAAGACTTGAGTCGTGCGGCGGATATGATACTGGCGCACATGCGTGAACTGATGGAGGAGAATCAGACTGGCACAACAGATCATTGAGATCGTGATCGCATTTTTGTTGGTGATGGCGGGTGTCTGGCTGTTTGGGCTTCGTATTAGGGACGCTCGTTTTGTCAAGGATAACAGGGAAGGAACAAAATTTTTGCGGCGGTTCCGAATCGGAGCGGCGACGGCGGTCGTTCCCGCTTTTTTGATCGGGACGTTATACAGGCTGCATGTTTTGTCAAGAATAGTGGCGATTCCATTATACATACCTGTTGTCCTTTACTTTATTTGGGGTCTGCGTTGGTTACAGCCGTATTTGCACGAGGCTAAGGAGGAGACAGATCATGACGGAAGCTGATTTTCAATACGAGTCTGAAAACTTGAACCTACATGCAGGTGATCTTGTCAAGGGAAGTGTGACGAGGGTAGAAGCGGAGAAAGTCTGGGTGGACTTTGGTTACAAGCGGGAAGGTGAGGTGTCGCTTGCCGAGTGGTCCGACATTAGGCTGGCGAGTTTGGATGGCGCCGCGGTAACGGGGTCGACCATACGAGTGGTTGTATTGTCCCTTGGGGAGGAAGACAGGGCGCCGCAACTGTCGCGCAAACGCGCGGTCGAGGAAGCGACGTTTGCGCGTTTGCAGAACGCGCTTGCACAGGAAACGGTGCTTTCCCTGCGCATCCTTGCTGCGGTGAAGGGCGGGCTTGTGGCGGATGTGGAAGGCATGCGCGCATTTTTGCCGGCCTCGTTGCTGGATGTCAAGTTCGTGGAAAACTTAGAACCGTTTGTGGGCGAGACGCTGGACGTGATGATTTCGGAACTGGATATCGAGCATCGCAGAGTGATTCTTTCCCGCAAAAAAGTCATGGAAAAGCAGGAGCAGGAAGAACGCAAGGAACGCCTTGGCGAGTTCCATGTCGGTGACGTGATTGCAGGGAAAGTGGCACGGCTGACTTCATTCGGGGCGTTTGTGGACATTGGCGGGGTCGACGGGCTGTTGCACGTATCGGAAATGTCGTGGGGCAGGGTGAATCGCCCTGAAGAAATAGTTCACGTCGGCGATTCGGTGCGCGTGAAAATTCTTCAGATTTCACCGGAAGCAGGTAAAATATCCTTAAGTTTAAAGACGGAAGACACCAATCCGTGGAATTTTGTGCAGCAGAAATTCCGCATTGGCGATATTGTCAAGGGTACGGTCAAGCGCCTCTCGTCATTTGGCGCGTTCGTCGAAATTGGCGATGGCATCGAGGGGCTGGTTCACGTGTCGCAGATCGCGTCCCACCGTGTGGAGCGTCCGTCTGACGTATTAAAACCAGGCGACGAGGTGCTGGTGAAGATTCTCGACATCAAGCCTGAGGAAGGGCGCGTTTCGTTGTCCATTCGCGAAGCGGGCAAGGCGGCGGACAAGAAGGCGGCAGCCAACTGGGAGAAGAATCAGGAATCTGAAACACACGGTGCCACGCTGGGGGAACTGGTGGGGGATGCGCTGCGGGAAAAGTTCAAGCTGTGATTCGCAGGGTGGCAGGGGGTGGATGGGTTGCCGAAAATCAGGGCGGTTCAGGCGGGGTCGTTAGCTGACGAACTCGGTCTGGAACCTGGCGATGAGCTGCTTGCCGTGAACGGTCAACCCATTCGCGATATTGTGGATTTGCAGTTTGCCCTAGCGGGAGAAGACTTGGAAGTGGTCTTTCGCAAAGCGAACGGGGAAGAGTGGGCGATTGCGACCGACAAGGATTACGACGAGCCGCTCGGCGCGGAGTTTGAATACCCGACGCTTGATCGCATTCGCCTTTGCCACAACCAGTGCGTGTTTTGCTTTGTCGATCAGATCCCCCAAAACATGCGCAAGACGTTGAACATGCGCGACGATGACTACCGGTTGTCGTTTCTGCACGGCAACTTTGTCACACTGACCAACCTGCGCAAAGGGGAACTGGAACGGATCGCATCGTTGCGGATGTCGCCCATCAACATTAGCGTTCACACGACGAACCCCGAGTTGCGGGTGAAGATGCTCGGCAACCGCTTTGCGGGGGAGGTGCTTCATCAGATCCGCTACCTGGCTGAGCGCAGGATTGAGATGAACGCGCAGATTGTGCTGTGTCCGGGGTGGAATGACGGGGTGGAACTGGATCGTACGGTGGCCGATCTCGCCGAGTATTACCCCGCTGTGCGGACGTTGTCCGTCGTGCCGGTCGGGTTGACCAGTCACCGGGAAGGTTTGGCGGCGATTCGACCTGTCGACGAGGGATCGGCGCAAGCTGTGATTGAGCAGGTGCTTGCCTGGCAGGAGCGGTTGCGCCGTGACATTGGCGCGAATTTTGTCCATGCGGCCGACGAGTTTTTCGTTTTGGGCAAGCGACGGGTGCCGTCCGCAGAATACTATGACGAGTTTGCTCAGATCGAGAACGGTGTGGGCATGATTCGGGTGTTTCTCGACGAGTTTGCGAGTTTGAGAGAGAACGTGCCGGAAGCGCTGGCGAAGCCGCGCCGGGTCGCGGTGGTGACGGGGGAGTCGGCGCAAGACGTCATTCGCGCGGCGGCTGCTACCTTGAACGAGGTGGAGAATTTGCGGGTCGATGTGTGCGTCGTTGAAAACGACTTTTACGGACGCCGCGTGACGGTGGCGGGTCTTTTGTGTGGACGCGACATGGTGGCACAACTGCGCGGGCGGATCGAGGCCGATGAACTGGTGGTGCCCGATGTTGTGCTGAAAGAGGATCGGGATGTGTTTTTGGACGATTATACGCTGGCGCAAGTGGAGTCGGAGCTGGGTTTGCGTGTGCGCGTCGTAGCGACGACGGCTGGCGGCTTGATTGCCGGCGCACTGGGCGAACACGGTGAACTTGTGCGGCGCAGGCGTTACGAGTCGACGCTGGATGGACAACGGCTTGCGTCGTACTGAGGAGTGGTCAGATTGTCAGTGCCTGTGATGGCGATTGTGGGTCGACCTAATGTCGGCAAATCAACGCTTTTTAACCGCATTGTGGGAACGCGTCTTGCCATCGTGCAGGATCAGCCCGGCATTACCCGGGATCGGATTTACGCGCCCGCCGAGTGGTTGTCAAAGTCATTTCGCGTCGTCGATACGGGCGGCCTTGAAGTGGGCGAAGTCGACGAAATTACCAAGCGCATCCGCGCACAAGTGGAACTTGCGATTGACGAGGCGCAGGCGATCGTGTTTGTGGTTGACGGGTTGGCGGGCGCTACGCCTGCCGACGAAGAGATTGCGCAGTGGCTGCGCGTAGCGGGCAAACCCGTTGTGGTGGCGGTCAATAAGCTGGACAATCCCAAGCGGATTTCCCTTGCGTATGACTTTTATGAACTCGGCTTCTCCACAGTCATCGCGATTTCCGCCGAACACTCGACGGGGATTGGTGATCTGTTGGAAGAGGTGTTCAAGCACTTCCCCTCCGAACTGGCGGAAGCGGAAGATGCTGACGCAGTGAAAATGGCAGTGATTGGCAGACCGAACGTGGGTAAGTCTTCGCTCGTAAATGCGTTGTTGGGTGAAGACCGCGTACTCGTGAGCGACGTAGCAGGAACCACGAGGGACGCGATTGACACCCCGCTCGAATGGGAAGGGCAGTCGTTTTTGCTCATGGACACAGCAGGCATGCGCAAACGCGGCAAGGTGTACGAAGCGACGGAAAAGTACAGCGTGCTACGCGCCTTGAAGGCGATTGAACGCTGCGACGTGGCCGTGCTTGTGATCGACGGCAAGGATGGCATCATCGAGCAGGACAAGCACATCGCGGGGTACGCGCTGGACGCGGGCAAGGCGCTGGTCGTCGCAGTCAACAAGTGGGATGTGGTCGAAAAGGACGACAAGACGGCGCAGGAGTTTGAGAAGAAGTTCCGCGCACAGTTTCCTTTTCTGGTTTGGGCGCCGCTCGTCTTTATCTCGGCAAAGACAGGCCGCCGCGTCGTCCGCGTTCTGGAAACGGTAGCGCTGGTGGCGGAAAACCACGCCATGCGCATCTCCACCTCGACGGTCAACGCCTTGGTGCAGGATGCGGTCGCGATCACTCCGCCCCCGACGGATCGCGGCAAGCGCCTGAAGATCCTTTACGCTACGCAGGTGAGCGTCAAACCGCCGACGTTTGCCGTGTTCGTCAATCATGCGGATCTGATGCACTTTTCCTATGAGCGCTATCTGGAAAACAAGCTGCGCGAGGCGTTTGGATTTGCAGGAACGCCGATTCGCCTGGTGATCAGGCAACGTGAATAGAGTGGAGGGATTGCAGTGGGCGTTGTCAGTATCATTCTCGGGTACCTGCTCGGTTCCATCAGCACGAGTTACATCGTAGGCAAAATCACGCGCGGGGTGGACGTGCGCAACTACGGCAGCGGCAACGCAGGAGCCACGAACACGCTGCGTGTGTTAGGTTGGAAAATGGCGCTGGTCGTCCTTGTCGGGGATATCCTTAAAGGGGTACTCGCTATCGCGTTTGCCAGTCTCGTGACGGGCGGCGATGCGCACGTGACCAGTCGCGTGTATATGGCGCTGGCTGGATTGTCTGCGATTGTTGGCCACAACTGGCCAGTGTTTCTCCAGTTCCGCGGTGGCAAGGGAGTGGCTACGACCATCGGTGTTCTCGCCGTACTCAGCTTTTTTCCCACGCTGTATGCAGGCTTGCTCGCGCTTGTCATCATTTTGCTGACGCGGTACGTATCACTGGGCTCGCTTGTGTTGATTGTTTTTACGTTTATATTTCAGTTCTTTCTGCATACGCCTAGCGTGTATATTGTGGTCACATTCATCATCGGCGTATTGGTGTTCTGGCGGCACCGTGAAAATATCGTCCGTTTGCTGCACGGCAAAGAAAATCGCATTTCATTCCGCTAGTCAAGCGGACACGGGAGGGTGAAAGGTGCCTGAATCGCAACCGATCGCCGTCGTTGGTGCCGGGAGTTTTGGCACGGCGCTCGCTTCGCATCTGGCGGAAGCGGGACACCATACGCAGTTGGTCGCAAGGCTTCAGAGTGTGGCGGACGAAGTGAACGAACGGCGACAAAATCAGCGGTATTTGCCTGGCGTTACCCTGAGCGAACGCTTGCGCGCGACCTTTGATCCGCTGGCGATCAAGGAGGCGCAAATTGTTCTTCTTGCGGTGCCATCCCACGCCATGCGCGACGCATGTAAGGCGATTGTGGAACATGTCGACCGACAGGCGTATGTAGTGCATGCGACCAAAGGCCTCGAAGTGGCGACGGGTAACCGGATGTCGGAAGTGATCCTGCAAGAATTGCCGCAGGTTTCCCGCAATCGCCTCGCCGTCCTGTCGGGACCCAGCCATGCGGAAGAGTTGTCGCGGGCGTTACCGACGACAATGGTCGCCGCCAGTGCGTCAAAGTCGACTGCGGAACTGATTCAGGAAGTGTTCATGGGGCGCAACCTGCGAATTTACACGAATCCTGATGTGGTGGGTGTGGAACTGGGCGGTTCTTTAAAGAACATCATCGCGCTCGGTTGCGGCATTTCTGATGGCCTTGGGTTTGGCGACAACGCAAAGGCGGCGCTGCTCACCCGCGGACTGGTCGAGATCACGCGACTGGGAATGGGGATGGGGGCGTCGTTCGCCACGTTCTCTGGATTGACCGGCATCGGCGACCTGATTGTCACGGGCACCAGCAAACACAGCCGGAACTGGCAGGCGGGGCATTTGCTTGGCCAGGGTTTGGCGCTGGACGAGGCGCTCGCGCGTGTGGGAATGGTGGTCGAAGGGGTCAGAACGACGCAGGTGGCGGTGCGGCTCGCTCATCAGTATCGCGTGCAGATGCCGATCGCGAGCGCGCTGTATGAGGTGTTATTTGACGGGAAATCGCCGCGCGTCGCCGTGGAGGAACTGATGGGGCGTTCGCGACGCCATGAAATGGAAGAATTTGTTCATGATTCGGTCATGAACTGGCCAAGTCCATAATGGTGTGTTTGACTTTGCATAGAAAGGGGTTTTGGTCGTGAGTCAATTGCCGGAAGGCTTAAAGTTCACAAGTGAGCATGAGTGGGTAAAATTCGAGGGGAGTCTTGCCCGCGTCGGCATTACGGACTTTGCCCAACACGAATTGGGGGACATTGTGTTTGTGGAAATTCCGGAGGTCGGTACCATGCTGATGGCTGGGGAATCCTTTGGTACGGTGGAGTCGGTCAAGACCGTGTCGGATCTGTACGCGCCGATGAGCGGCCGGGTGGTCGAGGTGAACCAAGCGCTCGTCGATCAGCCGGAACTAGTCAATTCCGCCCCATACACGGAGGGATGGATGGTCGTCGTGGAGGTGTCGGCGCCGGAGGAAGCACTGCATCTGTTGGATGCGGCGGAATATCTGAAGCACATTGGAGAGTAACGACATGGCGCGGGGGACTACGGCGTTTCGCCTGGTGGACACGGGGCGCATGTCTGGCGTCATGAACATGGCGCTGGACGAGGCGATCCTGGTTCACGTTGCGCAGGCGAAGTCGCCGCCTACGGTTCGCTTTTATGCGTGGCAGCGCCCGACGCTGTCGCTTGGGTACTTTCAGCGCTATGATCGGGACGTGGCGGAAGACAACGTCAGGGCGAAGGGGTTCGACTTGGTGCGCCGCATGACAGGCGGACGCGCGGTGTTGCACGACCGGGAGCTGACGTACAGTGTGATCCTTCCCGGCAATCATGAGTGGGCGCAGGCGTCGGTGGTTGAGTCGTATCACTACATGTCGCGGGCGCTGCGCGACGGCTTTCGCAATCTCGGCGTGCAGGCGGAGATGGTGACGCTTGCGCAAGAAGATAAGGGCAAGTACCCGCAAGCCGACTCGGCGGCTTGTTTTGACTCGCCATCTGCGTATGAACTGGTGGTAGGCGGCAAAAAAATCGCGGGCAGCGCCCAAGTGCGAGCGCACGGTGGTTTGTTGCAGCATGGGGCGCTGTTGCTCGACCTCGATGTCGATGACTTGTTTGCTGTCCTAAGGTTTCCGACCGAGGAAAGAAAAGCCCGCGCACAGTCTGAGTTTTTGGAGCGTGCGGTGAGTGTGAAGCACTTGACGGGGCGCGATGTCAAATGGGACGAAGCGACCTCTGCGTTTGCCCGCGGGTTTCAAAGCGGAGTGGGCATTCGCTTCGTGCGGCAACCCATTCTGGAAGAAGAGTGGGAACTCGCAAGGCGTTTGGCGGATGATAAATACAGATCGGAAGCGTGGACGAAGCGGCGCTGATGCGTATCTTTTGTGGTGCGGCGAGAGCCGATCCCCGAGCATGGTCGGGGATCGGCTCTTTTATGTGCTTTCATCGGCATAATGGGCGCGATCGTACATATACATGATAATGTCCCAGCGGGGACGATCACACCGATGGTGTGTCAACGGGCGCTCGTGAAGGTTGTGCCGCGTGTGCTGTTTGCAAATGAAGGAGGGATTCGCGTGGACCAAATTAATCTTTTCCAGGATATTGCGGAGCGGAC
>JAJZCL010000018.1 GCA_021846165.1 Bacillota bacterium
TTGTGCCGACACACTCCGGATGGAAGATGTTGTCTTCCGACTACTCGCAGGTAGAACTGCGCATCCTTGCTCATCTGTGCGAAGATCAAGCGCTGATGGAGGCATTTTTGGCCGACATGGATATCCACACGCGCACGGCGAGCGATGTGTTTGAGGTGGCGCCAGACGAGGTGACGCCGCTCATGCGCAGGCAGGCGAAGGCGGTCAACTTTGGCATCATCTACGGCATCAGCGACTATGGTCTGGCGCAGAACTTGAACATCTCGCGGGCGCAGGCGGGACGCTTCATCGAGCAGTACTTCGCCAAGTTTCCCGGCGTCAAGCGGTACATGGAGGCGACGGTCGCAGAGGCGCGCCGCCGCGGTTACGTGGAGACCGTACTCGGTCGGCGTCGATACCTGCCGCAAATCCTTAGCCGCAACTTTAACGAACGCAGTTTTGCTGAGCGCACGGCGATGAACACGCCGATACAGGGGACGGCGGCGGATTTGATCAAGCTTGCGATGGTGAACATTGATCGCCGACTGCGTGAGGAATCGTGGCAAAGCAAGATGATGCTTCAGGTTCACGATGAACTGATCTTTGAAGGTCCGGAAACGGAGTTGTCTGCGTTATCTGAGATGGTGCGACAGGAAATGGTGGAAGCGGTACCGCTGCTCGTGCCGCTCAAGGTCGACCTGCATGCGGGTGACACCTGGTATGACGCAAAATAAAAAGGACGGATGAGCGTGCCGGAGTTGCCGGAAGTCGAACATGTGTGCCTGACTAGCCAACCCGCGCCGCGTACGGCTACGATCAAAAGGGGGAGAAATACGTGATTGTCGGGTTGACTGGCGGGATTGCAACAGGGAAAAGCACGTTTTCCTGCGTACTGCTGGAGCTTGGGGTATACGTGCTTGATGCGGACGTGATTGCGCGCGCGGTGGTCGAGCCGGGAACCGAAGGACTGCGGCGAATTGTCGAGGCGTTTGGCGAAGGTGTGCTGCAAGCGGAGGGAACGCTTGATCGGGGTAAGTTAGGCAGCGTCATTTTTGCCGACGCGCAGAAGCGGGAAATTCTCAACGGCATCGTGCATCCGCTTGTGCGCACAGCCATGTGGAGTCAGGCACGCGAGTATGTGAAAGGGGATGCGCGGCGCATTGCAGTGCTGGATATCCCGCTGCTCTTTGAAGGCAATACGCAGGGCGGCGCGGATCTTACCGTACTCATCTATGCGCCTTTGGACTTGCAGTTGGCGCGATTGCAAAAGCGCAACGGGTTTGCGGAGGAAGAAGCACGGCGTCGCATCGCTGCTCAACTTCCTATGGAAGAGAAATTGCGCTTGGCAGACGTGATCGTGCATAACACAGGTGCGGAAGTGGAGGTGCCGGGGCTTGCCACGAAGCTGCTGATCCATTTACGGGAGGTGGCACAAGTCGGCGCGGAGTCGGATGGTACGTTTGACAAGCGCGTTGTGAAACGCACGGAGATCAGGTGACGGGGGAGCGATCGGGTTTTGAATCGTCAATACTCACGGGTAACAGTAATCAAACTGAAGCCGATCCTAGCCTTTGTCCTGTTGATGGGTGTTTTGATCCTGCTGTTCACGCCCTCCTTCTGGCGCTCTGTGTATCCAATTCGCTACGACTCGATGATCGAACGGGAAGCGGCGATCATGCGCGTCAACCCGCTTCTGGTTGCAGCGGTGGTGCGGGTGGAGAGCCACTTTCGCGATGACGATGTATCGCACGCAGGTGCGATCGGCCTTATGCAACTGATGCCGAATACGGCAATGTGGGTAGCCGCAAAAATCCGCATCCCAGGTTTGAAAATGGCGGATTTGGCGCGGCCAGACATTAACCTGCGCATCGGTTCCTGGTATCTGGCGTATTTGATTGGTTATTACCACGGTCATCTGGCGGAAGCCATTGCCGCTTACAACGCGGGACCGAGTCGCGTTGACGGATGGCTGACCAACAGAGTCTGGTCGGGGTCGACGCTTACTTCTTACGATATTCCCGTACTCGAAACCCGTCACTTTGTCGAGCGAGTCATGTACACGTATGGAATTTTCAAGCGATTTTACGGAACGGGCAACTAAGATTCCGAGTCATAAAACCGCAAAAACGGCTTCATATTGTGTGCAATCGTGTCAATCATCAGATAGTGTTCTTCCGTTAATTCTCCATCTACGCCAATCACGCAGAGGCACCCGAAAAGATCTTGGGTTTTCTGTTCGGATGAGTGCCAAAAATCAAGAATTTGACTGCGCCAGAAGGGCACGGCGATCAGGCAGTTCGTCGCTTCGTCTTGCGGTATGTCGAGGCCGTCAAGCCAAGCGTAGGCACCCGCCGCCGTGTAATCGTACACCGTCGCATCGCTATCGGCAAACAATTGCATCATAACCTCGTCGGACATGAAAAAATTCTCGTTCATGCCGATAGAGAATTTGATGTCGAGGACTTGATCCTGATTGCGCAGCGCGATCCACATGCGGGTCACCTTTGCGTGTACCGTGAGCGTCTGCGTGGTGAGTGCCAGCAGTTCCTCTAAGTCATTACACAGCCCGAGGTTCTCTGTCAAATGATGCAAGGTAGATAGCGTTTGTACTTTACGTTCATTGAGATCCCGCTGCAGGATGACTTCCTCCCAGCGTCGCGCTTGCAGGATGGCCAAGTAGGTGATCGAAGCGAGCAGCTGTATGGTTTCGAAGAAGCGGTCGTCTTCTTCTAATACGCCTGAGTCGCTGAGGGTGACAAACCCCAACACCTTTTCTTTTCCGAGCAGAATCACGTATTTTGCTGACAAATCCTCAAAGTAGTCGAGTGAAACAAAGATTCGCTCAAGCAAGCTGCGATCCTTAGTGAGGTCATAGAGGCGTCCTAGATGATGCGATGCGCTATCATCGCAAAGGAAGAATTCGCTGTAGAGCTTGCGCCGCGAAAGTAGGTCGCGAAAAGCGACCAAAATCAGTCGTTGGCGAAACTCGTCCCAAACCGCCAGCGCTGTCTGTGTGCTGCGCGTCAATTCGCTGAATGCGTCCACTGCTTGTTCGTAAAGCGCCGCTAAGGAGTTCTGTGTGAGCAAGGATGCAGTATAGGTTTGTAACGCCATCATTGTGTAGCGGTGCTTGTCGAATTGTTTCTGCATGTTAACTAGCGTTTGTTGCTGTTCGCTTTTTTCGAGCGCAGACTGCACAAGGTACAACAGTGTGTGCGCGAGACTCAGTCGATCGTCATCCAGCCCGCTTTCGGTGTTCCCTTTCGAAACAATCCAGCCATACAGGCTATCCTTTATGACGAGCGGAACTATCAATGTGGGTTCATAATCGTCGATCCATTTCTGAGGGAACCAGCGCTCATAATGGTGCATAATCAGACCTGCATGGAACACAGGAAGGTCGCGCAATTGTTGCGTAAGCGGAACTTCCTGTACGCTGGTGTCGTAGTACTGCTGATCGGCAAGATAATAGCGGTGATCTGCACTTAAAAACAGTGCGGTTGCATGCAGATCCAGTACTTCAATAAACGTTTTGTAGGCGAAAAAAGCGATTTGGTCAGGCAGCAATGGTTGAGAAAACTGTTCGACGGCACGATCCAATGTTACATAAGCGTGTGACAATTTATCTATAGTCATGGAAACGACCCCTAACCGACTATTCAAAATGTATGGTGTCTTCTGAAATGAAAAATGTGCCCTTCGTTTCTTTTGATACGATTTGCCTTCTCGATTTGATTGACAAATGCGTCTTCGGGTAGGCCGCCTTTGCAATCGATACCTCGCCTTCCCCGCGGGTTTTTAGGATCGCCGCCCGAGCTTTAATGGAATTATCAAGGAGATGCAAATCGGTTTCAAGGTGTTGGCGCGTGAGCAAAGCGCTTTCATATTCGGCCTTCGCACTTTTGTCTAAGGGTTCAGTCGCGGTCTCGTAGGAATCTAAGATGCGCATCACCTTTTCTAGCTCTTTGATTTTGCTCTGGTGTTCATTAACCAACGCTTCTAAGGCTTCTTTGACGGAATCGCGGTTAAATCCTTCAACGGAAATCTCCGTCTGGCGTTCGTACATATTGCCAATGTATGCGGCGACCACTTGTGATTCCGCCACAACGTTCCCGCCGATTAATCGTCCTTTATCCTTGTCCAAGGCGATCACTTTCGCGCGAATATCGCAACCCATCGCGTAATACCCGATATGAATTTCGTTGCCGGCTCGCATCACGCAATTATTGGCGTGCTTCGCGTAAATATTGCCCTTTGCTTCGATGGTTGCCTTGCCTTGCCCATGAATGCCGCCGCGAATGTAGATGTCGCCGTTTTTAGACACAATTCTACCCACGGCGCCGATTCCGAGCGGGCTTAAAATCGAGAGGTCTCGACCCGCTATCACGGAGAATGTGTCTTGCACCGTGCCGTGAATGACGACAGCGCCGGAAAATTCAATGTTGCCTGTCGCTACTCCAACATCCCCAGAAATTGTCAAGCGGTCGGTCACGCTGATGCGACCTTCCTTCCACTCCACGGCGCCATCAACCGCAGCGCGAAGGATGGTTCGTCCCTCTTCTTCCACTGAGGTGACCGTTTTCGGGTCATAGCGCAAAATCTGATCTCTTCCGTTCATGGCAGGCAATGGTTTGCCCGTGACCGTACGACCGAAAATTCCCGTTGTGGGAGGGGTCTTTTCTCCTAACCAATCGCCGCAATGCACTTCGTCAATGAAGTTCATCTCATAAAAATCTGTCTTGCCATCCGACTTTAATTGGGGTTTTTTCTCGGATGGTGAAAAATACTTCACAATAGCGTTTTCACCCTTTATGGGCGGGATTCCGCGTGCGACAACAACCCAAGACTGCGAAACATAAGGACCGCGAATCGCGTCCATCAGGATCCCTTCGCGCACGCCCTTGGATTCAAGGGCTTTCAAAATATCGGAAAGGATATCAGGCTGTTTGTCCAATTCCTCCTGAATTTCAAAAATGCGGATTTTTGCCTCCATGCCATCAGCGCTGACTGTACAATCGACCAAGGGGCGCCAAACGCCAAACTTAACCGGCTCTCCCGCAAAGTGAGAGAATGCCTGCTGCAAGGCAGAAAAGTTCTTCAATTCTATACGCGGTATGCGCTGGAGTACGCTTTGCAAATCTTTCATTGTCAAACCTTCATGCCGAAGTTGAATCAAGACGTCATTCTGATCTCTAGTCAATAGGAAGTGGTCATCTTCATAAAGAATGGATACATCCATTTTGGTACCACACACGCCTTTCAGCCAGCGAAATATTCAAACCAAGCGATGACGGCAGACTTCCATTCGCAATCAAAAATAGTATAATAACAAATCACATCTTCATAATATCATGATTTCATTATTTATTCGACGGATGAATCAAAATTTCTGACCGGTCGGTCGAAAATCATACCCAATGAATCGTCTGATGTTATTTTACAATTCAGGATGACTTGATATAAAATAAAATCGAATTGAATGAGACGGGGGCGCTGCTGCGATGGCATATACCGTGCCTGAAACGATTTCACGCATGGCTACGACGGGCGAACGCTTGGTGTTCCAAACCTTGAAAGATGCGTTACCAAGCGACTACATCGTATACTATGAACCTGAAATAATGGGCAAGCGTCCTGATTTTGTGATCATCGGCCCTGATCTGGGTCTCCTTGTTCTTGAAGTCAAAGATTACACAAAAAATACCCTGCATACGCTTACGCATGATGAGTGGACAATCTACAATTCCACAGGCGAGTTGATTTCTGTCACAAGTCCATATAAGCAGGCGCGACAATATGCATTTCATATTGTCAACTATCTTAAAAAGGACAAAAATTTAATTGAATTGGAGGGTTCGTATCAAGGAAAACTCAAATTTTTATTCGGATACGGGGTCGTCTTTACGAGGTTAACCCAGGTTGAATTTGTAAAAAACGACCTGTATCGGGTGGTTGATCCCCGGTATGTCCTCTGCCGTGATGAAGTCGATCCTGACGATGAGATTTTTTCGGAAGAACTTCTCATCGAAAAACTATTGGGCATGTTTACCGTTTACACAAATCACCGTTATCGCTTGACAAATAACGACATAAAATCAATACGATATCATTTATTTCCTGAAGTGCGGATCAGTGCCGAAGTGAGGGAACCCATTCGCTATCAAGATCAATGGCTGCTCTCGTTGCACAATATTCGCGCGATGGATTTGCACCAAGAAAACTTGAGCAAAAATATCGGAGACAAGCATAGGCTGATTCGCGGCGTGGCGGGAAGCGGGAAAACGATCATACTGGCGAGCCGAGCGAAGTTCCTTGCAAAAACGCATCCAGAATGGAGAATACTAGTCCTTTGTTTTGGAATTCCTCTCGCGCAAAAATTGCGTAATCTCATCCAGCAAATGATGAACGATCCAGAGGATTTGACTTGTTTGCTTGATTTGTCAAATTGTGACGCAGCGTCTAATCAGGTCGCTCAAGTGGAAGTATATAACTTCCATCAATGGCTTGCCCATACGCTGAATACAAGGTATGACGATCTCGAACGATTGCTTGAAAGGGCGAAACGCGGTGAAGCACTGTTGCCTAAGTATGATGCAATATTGATCGATGAAGGGCAGGATTTTGAGTCAGAATGGTTGGAATTGGTATCCTACGTACTGAACCCGAACACGCAGTCGCTATTGTTGGTAGAGGATCGCGCACAGAATATTTTTAAGCGCAAATCAAGTTTGATAAAGGATACTGGCTTGGATTTTCGGGGTAGGTCGAAGGTATTGACGATCAACTATCGCAACACTGCGCAAATTGTGCAGATGGCGTGGGAGTTTTATCAAGCGAACTCACAAATGCAAACCAAGGTGAAGCTGGGAACTGTGGAAGGAATGGAAATCATACCTCCTCAGTCGACAAAGCGGAAAGGGCCGGAACCCGTGATTCGAAAATGCGAACGGTTTTCGGATGAGGTTGCGTTTGTGGTTCACTCGATAGTAACGCTACACGATCTGCGCAAAGTTCCGTACGCAGAGATTCTCATATTATATCGCGTGCGAAACTCTTCAAAACATTATTCGTATGTGGATCCAATTTGTAAAGGGCTTTCTGACCGCAACTTGCCATATTATTGGGTCACGCAAAATGCGAATACAAAGCGCAATTTTGACGTGAATGAGGAAAGTGTCAAAATTTCGACGATTGACAGCGCCAAAGGCCTTGAATTTCGGGCGGTTTTCATTGTCAATGTCGATAGCATGCCATTTCCACTGGAAGAGAATGAGGAACGTGAAGTGGCTCTGCTCTACATTGGCATGACAAGGGCGCTTGAGTGGCTGTGTCTCACTTATAGCGGTGACTCAAAGTATACACGCTATTTTGACGAAGTTCAGCAATCCCGGAGTGCGTCGGGCACGGAGCAAGTTAAAAGTTCCTAGCCAAATCACTTTTGGTTATAAAAATCGCCAACCACAGTGTTCCACTCGTAGGTTGGCGATTTTGAAGAGTGGGGGGTTATACCTTAGTGATCATTTTAGCCAAGTTGTGGATGATGTCTCCTCGGCTGATGACGCCGATCACCTCGTTTTCCCAATTCAAAACAGGGATTTTTTTGAAGTGGTGCTGAGATAATGTGCGGACGGCGTCTTCAAATATATCGTCATCCCTCACTGTGAATAATTGCTTCCTGTGCATAACCTTCTCGATCGGTGTATCAATTTTTTGTTTTAATACTTCAATCTCTTTTTCACCCTGCTCTATATAAACTGTAAAAAATAAGTCGTGAATTAACGATTCCCTTGGTGCAAGGTAACGAAGGATGTCGCCGTCGCTGACCATGCCGAGTAGTTTGTTTTGTGAATCTACGACAGGAACTCCGCCAATGTGGTGTTGCACAAGCATATTGAGCAATTCTTTAATGGTTGTTGTCGGTGGCGCAGTAATCGGGTCTTTAATCATAAAATCTCTGACGAGCATGTGAACTCCTCCGGATGTATGGTTTTGTAAATTAACTGACTATTCTTATTATACTAGAAAAATCGGCTTTGATCAAAATCAAAATACCACGGTGAGAATCGAATTTTCTTAAATGACAGCGAGTATTGATAAATGGAATGAACTCGATGAGGATATTGATATCTATAATTAGATCATAAGTTGCTGAATTCGCAAAAGGAATGTAATTTGCGATGATGTGCAAAATGTTGACTTTTCAAAGTTTGATGTCGATGTGGTGGTGGGGGGTCCTTGCCAGGCATTTAGTTACGCAGGAAAGAAGTTGGGGTTTGACGATGTGCGGGGTACGTTGTTTTTTGAGTTTGCGAGAGCTATCAAGGAGCTCAGACCTAGAATTTTTATGGCTGAAAATGTAAGAGGTCTTATTAGTCATGATGGTGAACCTCACCGTCGCAAAAACAGGCTGAGCGTTGTCACCCTGAAAAAACTCGACCGTTTACTGTGCGTGAGTATGTGCGCATTCAAACGTTTCCCGACGAATGGCAGTATAGTGGAACGGTGGGCGATAAATACAAGCAGATTGGCAATGCTGTCGCTGTGCGATTAGCCTATAAGCTAGGCAAGTCCATCGTTTCGTCACTTCAAAACACCAATGTAATCTATTTCCTCCGCGAAGATGATCAAGATATGGATTCTGGTGGTATGGATTGTAGGGGACGGCGATACAGGTATTGACCTTTGCTTCCCTGTCGACAGACAGTCGATAACCGGTCCATAGTAGCAACTTGCCATACACTAATTGATAAATCTGTTGCCGAGTCTGATCGTTCATTATGGTTTCCTCACTTTGCGGCGATCCCCAGACTCTCGCCGGAAAATTGGCTGTTGTATAGGTCAAAGTAGAAGCCTTTTTTTGCGAGCAGTTCCGAGTGGGTGCCTTGCTCGATCACCTGACCGCTATTCATCACCAGAATGTTGTCCGCGTCGCGAATCGTCGACAGTCTGTGCGCGATGACAAAACTGGTGCGCCCCTTCATCAGCGTGTTCATCGCTTGTTGGATGAACACCTCCGTTCTGGTGTCGACACTGCTCGTCGCCTCATCGAGAATCAGGATGGGGGGTTCGGCCAGAATCGCACGGGCGATGGTCAGAAGTTGCTTTTGCCCTTGCGAGATGTTGGACGCTTCTTCATTCAGCACCGTGTCATAGCCGTCTGGCAACGTCCGGATAAAGTGATCTGCGTGCGCCGCGACCGCCGCCTGTACAATCTCCCGTTCGCTCGCTCCCAAGCGGCCATAGGCGATATTGTCCCGAATGGTGCCGTGAAACAGCCACGTATCCTGCAACACCATCCCAAACAGGCTGCGCAGTCTGCCCCTATATAACATGGTAATGTCGATGCCGTCGATCGTGATCTTACCTGCGTCCAATTCGTAAAATCGCATCAGCAAATTGATCAGTGTGGTTTTGCCCGCACCAGTCGGACCGACGATGGCGACGGTTTGCCCTGGTTTGATGTCCATTCGCAAGTCTTTAATCACTGGCGAATCTGGCTCATAACCAAACGTGACATGCTCAAAACCGACGTGGCCATACGGACTCTCAATGTCAAGGACATTCTTTGCTTCTTCCTTTTCCTCTGGTTCGTCGAGAATCTCAAACACTCGTTCTGCCGACGCCATGGTTGACTGAATGATGTTTGCGATGCTCGATAATTGCGTCAGCGGTTGCGAAAACTGGCGTGCATACTGGATAAAAGCCAGCACATCACCGATTTTCATGGCACCGCGCGTCACCATGATGCCACCGAACACGCTGACGAGGACGAAGCCGAGGTTGCCGATAAAATTCATCAGCGGCATGATGATCCCAGACACGAACTGCGCCTTCCACCCCGCTTCGTATAACTGTTCGTTAATTTCATTAAAGCGAACAAGGGATTTTTTTTCATGACCAAACGCTTTCACGATGACGTGGCCTGTAAACATTTCCTCCACATGTCCGTTGAGGGTTCCTAGTGAAGTCTGCTGTGCCAAAAAATACTGCTGCGATCGCGAGGCGATCACGCGAATGATCACAAAGCTGAGCGGTAGCGTGAGGAAGACCACTAGGGTCATGATCGGACTGATGGTCAGCATCATGACGATGACGCCGACAAATGTAATGGCGGACGTGATCAACTGGGTGAGGCTTTGCTGTAGCGTATTGCCGATGTTGTCAAAGTCGTTCACGAACCGACTCATGATATCGCCGTGCGGATGCGAGTCAAAATACCGAAGCGGCAGCCTGGTCAGCTTGTCGTTCACCTGCTTGCGGATGGTGTACACCGTTTTTTGCGCCACCCCCGCCATCAAATACTGTTGCACAAAATTGAAGGCGGAGCTAAACACATAAAGGCCGCCAAGTATCATCAAGTCGTCGATCAGTTGAGGGAAGTGAATGTGAGTTCCTACGTGGTTGCCAAACCTGCTCATGACCCCCGTCGCAAGCAGATTCGTCGCGTTGCCGACCAGTTTGGGGCTGATAATGGTAAATACCGTACTGAGTACCGCCGCTACGGAAACGGCCATCAATAACCACACATGAGGGCGGAAGTAGGCGAGGAGACGGAGTGAGGTTGCCTTAAAGTTTTTTGGTTTTTGAACCGGCATACCAATCCCAACGGCGCCAGGTCCGCCCCATGGGTTGTGACTGTTGTTCCGTCCCGTGGAGGGAGGTGCATTGGTTGAGTTTTTGTTTGCATTCATGATGCGCTCACCTCATCCGACAACTGGGACGCGACAATTTCCCGGTAGACATCGCAAGTTTTCATCAGTTCATGGTGTAGACCGACTCCGATCATTCGCCCTTCGTCAAGCACAATGATTTGATCCGCGTTCATGATGGTACTCACCCGCTGCGCGACAATAATCATGATCGCGTCGCGGATTTCCGTCTTAAGCGCCGCTCGCAGATTCGCGTCTGTGGTAAAATCAAGCGCCGAAAAGCTGTCGTCAAAAATGTAGATTTCCGGCCTTCGCACAATCGCTCTCGCGATTGACAGCCGCTGCTTCTGCCCGCCCGACACATTGGTTCCGCCCTGTGTGATCAGTGTATCGAACCCGTCCTGCATTCCGTCAATGAACTCGGTCGCCTGCGCCACTTCCGCCGCATGGCGCACCTCATCGGTCGTCGCTTCTTCCCGTCCGTAACGGATGTTGTCCGCTACCGTTCCTGTGAACAGTACGGCTTTTTGCGGAACATAGCCGATTTTTGCGCGTAGGCTATGCTGCAAAAAGTGGCGCAAATCCGTGCCGTTCAAAAGAATGGCGCCGTTTTCAATATCATAAAGGCGCGGAATCAAGTTGACGAGGGTCGACTTTCCGGCGCCAGTGCCGCCAATGATCGCCGTCACCTGCCCCGGCACCGCACGAAACGAAATGCCCTCAAGCGCAGGCTTCTCGGCACCCGGATAGCGGAACGTCACGTTCTGAAACTCAAGCCCCTCCGCGCGGACAGAATCGCCTGGTTCCTGCAACAGCACAGCATCTCGAATCATCGGCGCCAAGTCCAGCACCTCGTTGATTCTTGCCGCAGAAGCGGATGCGCGGGGAATCATGAAAAACATCATGGACACCATCATCACCGCAAACAAAATCTGCATCACGTACTGAAGGAACGCCATAAGGTTGCCGATCATCATGGCGCCATCGTTAATGCGGACGGCGCCAAACCACAAAATCGCTAGCGTGGAAAGGTTGATGATCAGCATCATGAGCGGTTGAATCGACGCCATGATGCGGTTGACCCTCGTGGCAGTATCCGTCAAATCAAAATTTGCCTCGTCAAAACGTTTTTTTTCATACTCCATGCGGTTAAAAGACCGTATGACGCGGATGCCGATCAGGTTCTCCCGCAAGATACGGTTCAGGCGGTCGATTTTGTACTGCATTGCCCTGAACAAGGCAATTCCTTTCCCCAACACCAAGTAAATGGCGAGCGCCAAAACAGGCATCACCACGACAATCACAAGCGATAGCCGCGCGTCCGTCAACACCGCCATGATGATGCCGCCAATCGCCATCATCGGCGCCATCACCATCATGCGAAGCGACATATTGACAAACTGTTGCACCTGAGTGATGTCGTTGGTCGTGCGCGTGATCAGGGAGGCCGTTCCGATGTGGTCAAACTCATGCAGCGCGTACTCCTCCACGTGTGCGAACACCCTCGCCCGCAAAGCGGTACCAAATCCTGTTGAGGTTCTAGCCGCAAGCCAACTGGCGGTGATGGAGAACAACACCACCGCGAAGGTGACGAGCAGCATAAAACCGCCGATTTCAAAGATGTAGACGATATCCTCTCGCGCGATACCCGTGTCGACAATGTCCGACATCAGGTTAGGCAGATACAGGTTGAAAAGCGACTGCAAAAAAATAAACAACAGTACCAAGGATACGGATACCCGGTATGGTCTTAAAAAAACGAGCAATCGAATCATCGTTGTCCCTTCTTTATCATAGCCTGAACCCACTATATACTATTGATAACCCCAATAACTGACTGGTCGATCATGCCTTGGTTAAGTTCACTGAGTTCTTGGATACTCAGTTTTATGATACATCTAAAGGTATTCAAGGTATACATAACCTCTTAAATCCAATGGATGGTTTCTCCGCGGTAAAAAAGACCCAGTATGTTGGTGAAATTCAAATTTCCCATATTGGCCCAGTATTGTGAACCCCATTGGGACATGAAATCCGAACCGATGTACGCCCAGTTGGGGTTCGATGGGATGCCTGAGCGGTATTTAAGCGGCAAAATTTCGCCATTGGCAGGGGTATAGGCGATTTTCCACGTGTCCTTTACCGCTTGATCGGTTTGAAACGTTCCGCTTTGATACTTAAACTCCTGATAATTGGTGGTGTTGTCGACGTCGTACGTCCAATTCACGGTTTTGACAGGATGAAGAGAGTGGTACCATGCAAACATTTTGACGGCGATGGCACCCGCCCGCAGGGCTTCTGGACGCCAGGTGGGCAGCCATTCATTGGACAAGACGTCCGCACAGTATTCCTCAAATCCGACCGTTTGCACCCAAAGGATCGGTCCGTAAGGGTTGTTATAGGCGCGAATGGCCACGCGAATGACGGAGGGGTACGACGTGTTGTAAATGGTGTTCAGTTGCTGTGCCGGCGCGTGTGCAGGTGTTGACAAAATCAGCAGGGGCGCAAAAACGCCAACCAGTGCAAGTGGTTTGATCGCGAGTCTCATCCTCATTCACCTCGTTGGTTTTAATTCCGGACTCCAGTGATCATCATCCCGTTCTCCAGGGAGCGGTTTTTGCTTAGCCAGTCCCAGTTCGTTCGCATAGCGGTCGATCATTTGCCGGATGTCGTGGCGATGAAGATTGCCCAGGTCATTGATCGGTTCGTTTCGTTGGCTGGGGCGGAGTGGAACCATCGTGACGGGTTGAATGCTGCCAGGGAAAACAGGCACCTCAAACACGACTTCCTCATTGTAGCCGACGGCCGTCACAATCGCCGTCACCGTACCTAATTGATGAATGTTTACAAACCTTGGGTCTTGCTCGGTGTGTAGGAAAGAAGACCAGACCCCTGAGGAGTTCGTCACACCATTAGCAATGATTGCGCCTTTGTTGTTGATGATGATCACCCTCGCGCCGCCAATGTTCTTCAAGTCTGGCGACGATATGCGAAACTCGACCGCTGCGTTTTTGATGCTCGACACTTCTGCGCCAAGTGTCGGCGGTGACGAGTAAAGGCAACAAATGATGGGCGTCATTACAGCAATTCTCCATACATTCCGCAACTCAATCCCTCCTAAACGCCTTGCGGAAACAGCATAGTTAAAATTTGCCCAGTCAAGGGAATTTGATGTATGTGCGCTCGCTGTTTTTTTTTACCATACAAATTAAAAAAAGTGGTCTATAATAAATGGTTAGTATATAATTTAAGAGAAGGATCTTGAGGGGCGACCGGCAAAATAATCTTGGAGTAGGAGTAGTGCGCGGTATGGGGTTTGTCAATTTACTAAAAAAGTGGCACCACAGTTTCGTGATCCGAATTCTGGGGATCATTCTGTTGGTGGTGTTGTTGGTACTGGCCAGTGTGGGAAGCGCACTATGGTTGGATACGCGCATCGCCAACAATGCAGATTATTTACAGTCGAAAGTGTTGAAGTTCTCCAACACAGTCAACGATTTGATGCGCAATGGCTTTTATGTCATGGACGGACAAGCGAATGTGTGGATTGCCGCTGCCGCCATTCCCGGTCATCAAGCGCTCGCCAACCAAACTTTGCAGGTGGTACTTGGCAGTCAACAAGTGATGAACGCTGATTTGAAAAAATTGCTATCGCAAGCACCAAACGAAATAATAAAGAAGGATATTGCCAATGCGCAAAAAGACTCGTTACCCTATGAGTCATATTTTACAAAATCATTACAAGAAGTGCAGCAAGGAAAAATCAGCATGGCTGTTGCCAACATTTTAGTGAACAATTCATCGGCGTCCAATCAATTTACTAACGACCTGATCAAATTGCAAGATTACACCAATCAACTGGTCAGCCAAACTTCCCAAACCACTTACAATGATGCGTTAACATCGCGGGTTTATAACGTTGCCGGCAGCGTGCTGTTGCTGATTGTTGCCATCTTTTTGCTGTGGTATTTCAGGCGTACTGTAGCGCCGATTCCGAATGTGTCGGAAATTTTGAAAGAATTGACGAATGGCAATTTGGCGCAGCGGGAGATCCCATGGAAAAATCCAGATGAGATCGGCGTGTTGGCAAGCTCGTTGAATGAGATGGTCAAACAAATGCGTTCGTTGATTGTCGGTATCATGAACACGTCGGATAAGGTAGAGTCTTCCTCACAGGCGCTCGCGCATAGTTCGAACGAATCGAATCGCATGATGGAGCAATCGGCGCATTCGCTGCAAACTGTATCTAATATCACACTGCATCAGGAAAAAGAAGCGAATCAAGGCAAGGAGTTCGTCGGCAATACGGTTCGGGCGGTGCAAGAGGTTTCGATCTCTATGGAACACGTGACCGCAAATTCAAAAAATACGCTGATGACGGCGGATCAGGGTAACGTCGCGCTGCAACACGCCGTGTCGCAAATGCAGTCGATCAACCAATCCGTTGAGAGAACGGGGGAAGCGATTCACGAATTGAACCAACACTCCGAAGAAATCGGAAATTTCATAGAAACTATCACTGATATCGCCAACCAAACTAATTTGCTCGCTTTAAATGCGGCGATTGAGGCGGCGCGGGCGGGCGACGCCGGGCGCGGGTTTTCCGTTGTCGCGGAAGAAGTGCGGAAGTTGGCGGAAAAGTCCGCAGAGTCGGCCAATGAAGTCAAGCGAATCGTCGGGGAAATTCAAAACAATACGGAAAATTCCGTTGTCGCCATGCGGCAGGTCAGTCAGGAATCTGCCCAGGGCGTCAAAATTATTGCTGAAGCGGGAAGTGCGTTTGCGGAGATCCTACAATCCATGCATCAGGTGGCCGAACAGGTGCAAACCGCCAGTGGTACCATCGCGAAGGTATCGACTGGAGCTGAGGAGATGCTGCATACCATGGATCAGATCACGGTGGATTCGGAGCGGTCGAATACCGAGGTGCAGAACATCGCAGCGACGGCGGAAGAACAGCTGGCAACCGTTCAAGAGGTGTCCGCTTCCGCGCAGTTGCTGCATGAACAGGCTCAAGCATTAAGACAACTTATGAGCAGGTTTCGCGTGTGAGGGAAGCAATCGTCAATAAAAAATCCTCGCGTAAACGAGGACGGCGAATGGGGTTGGTGCGCAGAATCTTTTACTCCACGGGTTCATCGTCTACGCTCGTGATGTGAACGGGGCTAAATTGTATGGGTGTGCTGATGTGAATGACTTGCTCGTTGTCGTTTTCAAAGCAAAACGGGGTACACATGATGGGCATGTAGACCTTAATTCGGATTGGCCTTGCATGGGTGTATTCTTCATCGGCAACGATGGTTGCTAGTTTTTTCTTTACTGTTTCGGCGATGGTGTCAAGCAGGTGTTCGGTGGTCTGATTAAGCTTTGCGGCGGATGCCATGACCATTTGTATTTGTCCTTCTGTCATGGTCGATTCTTGACGCATGGTGGGCGGGAAGATCATTGGATTGCGTTTGGCGTGGTGACGAATCGATTTGCGCATTGGTCAAATCCCTCCTTTTCAATATCAGGATATGTGGATAGACGCAAATGGAATGGACACATGACCAGTTGCGCTGCGCGGAAATCTCGGTCTGCCAAGCGATTGACCGTGACTGAGTAGCGTCCGTTTGCATTCATTGGTCTTAACTGGTGGCGAAAGGGGTGAAGAACTTGAATCGCAAACACGCAAGTCTTAACGAACTGGATGTGCAAGGACTCATTGAATCTGCTCTGCGAGTCGCATCTAGTCAACATCAATCTTCAGGGGGTGATCCTGTGGCGAACGTGGGGAATGAACTCAAAGTCACAGATGTTGATGTAAGGAAAAACAATCAGCGCAGTGACACGGACCAGGATCTGTACACGGATAAGGATATCTGGGTCTTGAATATCCCCATCCAGTACTGTCCCGTTCTCATCAACCAGGAGGACTTTGACGAAACGGAGTCGGCAACTGCCCAGTCTCGCGGAATTCTCACCGAAGCGGAGAATCACTAGAGGTCGAATTTGTGCGAATGATATTAAGAAGGCCTTCGGGCCTTTTTTTGTCTGCCAAAATGTGTTACTCGGTGATGGGCTGGTTTTGATGAAGAATTCATATTTCATTATTACATTAATGAATATCAATAAAATAGGGAGATTGTATGGACTGGAAAAAGGCGACTCTCACGGCAACGAGCGCACTGCTTCTCTCATCCCTTTTTGTCACAACGCACGTTCACGCCAACTCTTTTGCCCAGCGCGACATTGTACTAAATGGTAGCATTCTAGCCCAACCAGATGCGATGACGGCATCTGACGGTAGCACCATGACCACGTTCATGCCGATTTGGTATGTGGGACAGGCCCTGACGGCGGCGGGGTTTACACAGTTCTGGAACGGGTTGACTCGAACCTGGTCGATTACCACTCCATCCAGCGCAAATTTTTCAAATCTTCAGCTTGGCTATGGGAATTCCACCATCGCCGTCAACGGCGTCGCGGTCAAGCGTGTACCCATGTATGTGGTGAAAGACCCTGTCGCGGGCGCGGACGGACAACCGACGGTGTACATGCCGATTTGGTATGTGCAGCAGATCCTTAAGGATGCGGGGGTTCAGACTGCCTGGAATGGACAGTCGTGGTCGATCACGACCGCATGGCAATCGCCTGCGTCTCCGTCGGGGATTGTTCTATCGGGGTTTGTGACGGATTACGGAAACAGCAACGGTTCGCTGATGGATTATGAACAGCACCCGGTGCTGAACCAGATCATTTCCTTTTCTGACGATGTTGCCGCGAACGGAACGGTGACGGGAGGACTTGACGCGCTGGCTGAACAATACGCGCAAAGTACGCACCAGCCTCTATACCTGACCGTGTCCGATATCAACGCGACCACTGGAAATTTTGACGGCCTGATCGCGCAGCAAATTCTGAACAACGCCGGTGTGCAGATGCGATTGATTCAAAACCTCGCGCAACTGATCCAAAACACCCCGTATGCGGGCATCAATCTTGATTTTGAGTTGTTTCCTGAGAAAGATCGTGCGCCGTTTTCGCAATTCTTACTTAATCTGTCGGTGAAGCTGCATGCCATCGGAAAAAAACTCTCTGTCGATGTTCCCGGCATGACGTCTCCCTACAGTCCATACGACTACGGTGCCATCGGCGCTGTAAGCGATCAGGTGGTCGTCATGGCGTATGATTATTCGTACCCTGGCACTCCTGCAGGGCCAATCGCGCCGCTCGGTTGGGTCAAGCAGGTGCTGGCGTATGCCACTGGTCAGATTGCGTCAGGTAAGATCCTTTTGGGGATTCCAGTATACGGGTACGACTGGTCGAATGGATCCACACTGGGTCTCAGTCTATCTCAGGTCGATTCCCTGATCGCCTCTGATCACATCACGACTAAGTGGGACGCGACTGACGAGGTTCCGTATTTTACTTACACGCAAAACAGTGTGACGCACACGGTGTACTACGAAAACGCGCAGAGTACCAACGACGAACTGGCGTTGATGGCACAGTATCACCTGGCGGGCGCGTCGATCTGGCGCATTGGCATAGAAGACAGTGGAATTTGGTCAGCGATGCAACAGTTTGCGGCGAAACCTGCGCCATAATTTATGTAAACCTGTGACAAACCGTGGCGCCACTTGCGCCATCGCGCTGCGGGATGATTCATATGAACTATGCGCAATAGATAAGATTGAAATTCATTTTGAATCAATTTTTAGATAGTATTTTTGATGATTTTGTACGAGTCTTTTTTGACCTTACGTGAAAGTTGTAATAAATATAGAATGCAATTGTGAAATGATTCTCTGATCGCCTGGCAAAACCCATACGATCGGTCATCCATCATCCATCACTGGGGAGGGTTCAAAAATGAGTGGATACATGAAGGCAGTGGGCGCAGAAATGAAGAAAAGCTGGATCAATGCCATCTTTGTCATCCTCTTTACTGTCGGTCGAATTGTCTTCGGTTGGGCTTGGCTCAATGCGGGAATTGAGAAGTTATCCTGGCTTACCGACGGCAAACCAGACTCGGTAGGGTTGATCAAGGGTCTTGTCGCAAACTTAGTCGGACCGTCCGTGAAGCGCTTTGATCCGCTTGGTCTAAACCACTTGTATGCATGGATCGCCAATAGCATCTTTATTCCGATGAGTGGTTTGACTGACTTTCTCGTTGTGTTTCTTGAAATATTTGTAGGACTCTTCATCATTTTTGGATTTCAGATTTTCTGGTCAGCGCTTGTCGCCGTTTTTATGAACCTTCAGTACATCACCGCCGGTTCTTACAATAACTTCGGTTACATCTGGACTGATCTGATTCTGATGAAGTTCCCGCGTTATGCAGATCTGATCGGGATTGACGGTTACATCCGCTACCGTAAAGGCAAAGAACTGCTTAGTGTACCGAAATGGTTTTCCGACAATGGCGATCATGATTTAGTTTCGATCAACGGGAAAGGTCGCGCCGCCAAAATGTAATGGTTTGTTGACTAGCTATTCACATACATTCTGATCCCCCAGCCCATTCACTGGCGCTTGGGGGATTTTTGAAATACACAATTCAATTTGATTGTGACCAGATCATTAGACGCCATTAAATATACATAGAAATGACTAATTTTTATTGCTATACTTTCTAACAGGCATCGGGGTGAATGCCTCAGTGCGAATCATCAATTGAGTGTGCGTGCGAAAAATACTATTTTTAGTTAATTTTTACTTCTGATCATTTTGAGTAATGCTCAGGTGAAACAGGGTGTTTGTTGTTAAGATGAGAGTGACCAACTTCCGATTAGGCATTCCGGCAAAAATTGCGGGGGTTTCGTTGACTCCGATCGTCATTTTGATGATATCAATGGGAGTCATTTTGAGTACCATTCAGGGTTCAATTCGGGATATCCACAGAATCACGCAAGTCGACGAATCGCTCATGATGAATACGGAGCAGATGACTCGCGAATTATATCATTGGGACGATGATCTTGACGGCGCTTTTATCGCTTTGAAATACCGCGATGATCAGAATATGAGGAATCAACTCGCTGCGGCAGCCGTCGCAAAATCACAAGTGTATTCGGCGTTTGATCAGGCGATCGCAGCAGGGTTGCCTGCGAATTTTACACGCGAATTGCGGGCAGATTTTGGAGCATACTCCGCATTTGCGAAGGCCTATGTTCACGCCATTCAGGCACAAAACGCGTCAGCGGCGGTTAAGGTCACTCTGATGAAAAGTGAAAGCGTATACGACCAAACCGCAAATGATTTAACGGCCATTAGCAATCATTACAACCAGGCATTTCGGTCAAAAATGGCTTTATTCAGCAATTCGATGACGAATTTGCGTTCCATGTATCTACTGACAATTGTCCTCGGTGGATTGGCGGCTATTGGCATCTCGGCCTTCATGTCGAGGTCGCTCGTCGTTCGTGTAAAATCCTTGGCGCAGAATATTCAACGTGTGGCGAATGGGGAACGTGAATTAACCGGGGCGTTCAGCAGCTTAAACGATGAAATCGGCGATGCCGAAGTGGCCTTGATCAATACCGTTTTTGCGCTGAAAACCGCAGAGCAAAAAGCGAAACAGCAATTAGAATTTCACCGAACTCTGCTTAAGGCTTCGCCGTTGCCTGTGTTTGTTGTTGATGTTCAAAACAGGCTATTGGATATCAACGATGTATTTGCAGATTTTTTTGGCTTATCGATAAGGGAAACTTTTCACCGAGACGTATATGACGTATTGTCCACCTACCTTCCACCATCCTTTGGTCAAAATGAGTTTTTCGAGCGCATGTCAAGAAAGAGCCGGGTTTTCGAAATTCAGTTAACGAATGTCATGAAGCAGTCGAGGAACGTGATTGTGTTCAAGTCGGGGTTTCGTGATGAGAACGGAGCTATTGCGGGATACATTGCGTTGTTAATGGATATTACGGAGCAAAAAGTCGCTGAACGAACGATTCAGGAACACAATTCCCGCATGCGCACGGAACTCGAATTAGCAGGAAATTTGCAACGCGCGTTTTTACCCAGAGAATTCCCGAATATTAGGGGAGTGGAAATGACCAGCAAGTATATTCCCAGCAGTTACCTGGCCGGGGATATGTACAATGTGGTGGCGCTGGATGAAAAGCATTTGGCGTTTTACATCCTCGATGTGATGGGGCACGGCGTGTCTGCGGCGCTCAACGCGATTGCGATCAATTACTTCATTCGTCCTGTGGGTCATAAAGATGACTTGGAAGAAGATTTCCTGCGACTCTTTCATCCTACGGATGTGCTGCATCACGTCAATCGAAAATTTGGCGATTTTTTCTTGACAGAAACGTATTTCACACTGTTTTACGCCATCATTGACTTGTCTACGTTAGAGATGGCTTACGCCAGAGGCGGTCACCCCGCGCCAGTCTTAATGCACTCCAACGGAGAAACTGAGTTTTTGAATGAAGGAGATATGCCGCTTGGTTTGATGAAGGACGTGAAGTATGATTTACACCATGCTCAATTGCGTCGCGGCGACAAACTCATCTTGTATTCAGACGGGTTGGTGGAGGTGGCCAACAAAAAGAATGAGTTTTTCAACGCGAAGGGATTGTCTGACGTGATGGCAATGCACAAAGACCTCAAAATCGCCGACCTAGTCGAGAAAATTTTGACCACTGTTGAAGCTTATTCGCTAGGTCAACCGTTTCACGATGACGTGACCGTGTTCGGATTGGCGTTGCAGGAATGAACGTGGCAAATGAACGTGAGTAACGCACAGAATGTGAACATTAATGCAGGGATTTTTCTGACGTTTGACACGTTCTCAACAGCGTTCTTGACACCGTCAAACTGAATTTGCTATATTGATTAGGCTAATTCGTTTACATGTCGGGATGGCGGAATTGGCAGACGCGCACGTTTGAGGGGCGTGTGGGGTAACCCGTGCGGGTTCAAGTCCCGCTCTCGACACCAAAAAAATCTAAGAAACGAGACAGAACAAGGGATTTGGGGCTTTCGAGCCGCCAAGCCCTTTTTCTATTTTTTAGGGTAAAAAATCGGGCAATTTGGCAGTGGACGTGTGCGTGCTAATTCCATCGGTTGTGCGCGACTAAATCTGAGCCGCGCACAACCAGACAAAGGGAGACGTGTGCATATGAAACAACGCCGTAATAATGCCGGCAATAAGGAGGTGGTGTCATTGGCGGAAGCCAAACTGATGTTTTTGGCAGAGGTTCGGGGACTTGCCGTGCATACACTGCGCTGATACCGCGCAAACAATTCCGTAGAAAAACGACCATTCCGCAGGCGTGGCACTCGCAATGTGAGCGTGCCTACGCGGGTAGTGAGGGGATGGCGACGACTGTCGTTGCGATTGCCCTGGCGTTCCTCGGAACGTTCATACGACTCAGCCAGCAATTGCTCAAAAGTACTTGACGGATACAGTTGGATCCAAAAAGCGAGCTGCGATTATTGGCAGCTCGCTTTTTGGATGTGGAGCGGATTCCCGCAAACGAATGTACTTAGCATCATGTCCCATGACCTCATGCGTGGCAAATGGAGATTGACTTAAATAATCATCATTGATAATATTAATAATGATGTTATTAACAATGATGATAGGGGTGGTTTTTTGAACATCCAAATTGCCATTTTGGGCTTTTTAATGTCAGAATCGCTAAGCGGCTACGAAATCAAAACTCGCTTTGAAAATTCGATTTCCAACTTTTTTGACGCCTCTTTTGGGGCGATTTACCCTGCGCTGAATCGAATGGAGCGGGATGGGTGGGTGCAGAAGCGTGTCGTTGTGCAGGAAGGGCGGCCCAATAAGAACGTCTATGCGATCACCGAAGCAGGCAAAGTTCAATTCTTAGCGTACCTGAACACCCCGCTCCAAGACGACCTGATTCGCTCCGATTTTCTGCTGCGCGTCTTTTTTGGTCGTTATGCGGATCCAGCCCAGTATCAAAAATGGATGGAAGAGAAGACAGAAAAAGCGAACGATAAGCTGGAACAACTGCGAACTCTCAGTGCAGAAGTGAACGGAAACGACGCATTTGAAATGAAGGCACTGGATTACGGATTGGCGCAATATGAGATGCTACTTGCTTGGTTGCAAAAGGAACTTGACTTGCTCAAACCGAGAATTTGATTGGCAAGATGTGAACCCAGCTACTTACAGGAGGTGTCGTCATGAAGCTGTTCCTTTCCATTTTGTTCGACTTTACACCGCTCATTCTCGCGCTCGTCGTACAACCGAAGCTGCTTGGGATTGTGCTTGGGATCGCGGCCGCAGGCACGTATTTGTTTTATCAGTTTAGACAGAAGCGCATGAAATCTGTGACGATTGTCAATAATCTCTATCTTTGGTTGGCTTTTGTCGTGTTGCTGATCTTTCCGACAAGCAGGATTCTAGATTACGCGCAGCTCACGATCTATTTCATTTTGTTGGTTTCTACTATTGTTTCTTTGTTTTATGGAGAACCATTCACTATGCAGTACGCCAAAAAACTGGTATCAGAATCGCTCTGGAGAAATCCGACATACATCATCATCAACCGTAGGCTCACACAAGTGTGGGTGGTCAGTTTCTCCCTCTCTGTTCTTTTCTCTGTTTTGACGACGGAAAAAGTGCTGCTTGTACCGTTAGGAATGGTCATTGCAAACGGTTGGAACCTTGTCGGGGTTGCGGCGATGCTGATCATGCCTGCTCGCATGCAAGTCTACTACCTGAATAAAGCGCAACGAAGAGAACCGGCTGAACTGCAATGGGTACCAAATTTTGCAGCGGAACGACCCATTTTACCGGATCATTATGACGTCATCGTCGTCGGCTCGGGGATCGGTGGTTTGACAGCGGCTGTGGAACTGGCGAGTCGAGGGGCAAAGGTGCTTATCCTTGAACAGCACTATATGGCTGGGGGTGCCTGCACTACGTATAACCGGAAGGGCGGTTTCAAGTTTGACGCTGGCGTAGAATCGGTGAGCGGGCTTGGTGAAAACGGACCGGTGCGCCACTTTTTGGCTCGCCATGGCTTGGATGATCAGGTTCGCTGGCTACGGAACACTTACGAATTTCGGCAACAGGACAGCAACACGGTGATTCCGCATGACTATCATGCGTGGATGGAGCAATTGATTGGACAATTTCCTGGTGAAGAGGCGGGGATTCGGGGAATCTTTGCGGAGATTTTGTCCACTTATCAGGAAAAATACTCTGTTTTCGCGCCCAATCGGGTCGTGCCGAACATGCCGAAAGATGCGAAGGATCAGTTGGAGTTTGCGGCAAGAAATCCACACTACATAAAATGGAAAGACACGACCTGGCGTGAATTTTTGGATGCTTATCTTAAAAATCCATTGCTCCGAAAACAATTGTCCATCCTGACGGTGTATGTTGGCGATCGGGAAGAAGACACAGCGACGGATATCATGATTTCTTTAATGGGTTATTTTATTGACGGAGGGTTTCGGCCGGTAAGATCGG
>JAJZCL010000120.1 GCA_021846165.1 Bacillota bacterium
AGACTGCGGGCGATTTAAATCGCCCGCAGTCTGGTCGTCGTGAGAATGCCCAGTCGCCTGCGAATCACATTTGGCCATGACAGTTTGACGATGCAGCCCATCCTGGGATGGACACCCCAGATGACATCGCGACGGGGGGAAGCTTGGGGATATCGGTATCAGATCAACCATCTGGTTCACAGCATGCCGGTCGAATCTGTGCCCGCCCTTTCACCTCCGCCGAAAACACCCTATCTGCCTGCGCTGCCCGCGTCTCAGATTGCCTCCAGCACTGGAGGCGCGCCATACGTCTTCGAAGGGATGCGCACAAGTCTCCATACGGTCTACGGCAACGGTCGCTCCGTGGTGCTTATGCCCGCCGTGTTGCCCAAGCCGTTCGCGTCATTCTGGCCAGCAGATTTCCAGGGGGACAGCGTCTCAAACCGCTATCTGTTGACGGCGCATCAGAAAGGCAGTTCAGCCGCCTTCTCGCTCACGGGTTCCGACGGATCGCACATGCAGAGGCGCGGTTTGACGGTCCACACGAAGTTTGGTCCGGGCGTACTCAGCCGCACAGCCAACAGCGCGACCATCGCATTTGCTTCCTACGGGGCGACATTTACGACCACCGTGAGTGGCCTGGGGGCCGCTAACAGCAAAGTGGCTCTGGAAATTGTCGATGGTCTCACGAGAGTTCAGTGACTCTCGTCAACGCCAACATGCCATGCGGCAGACAGCGGCAGACAGCGGGAACAGTGCGCCGTCCCACAAGATTGCTCAAGCAACCTTGGAGCGCGAACACTCCTTAAGTCAGACCCTTTGGGGAACCTATTGCGTCTATTCATCTGCAAGACGCAGAGGATGGTGTAGAACAATGGGAATCAACAAGATGAATTTATTTGGGATGGTAGTGGCGGGATTGATATTGGCACAAGTGATTTCAACTCAACCAACAATGGCAGCAACCACGGGTTACCGTGAGTAATCAAAACATATTGCAGGTATGGGCAAACACCTGGAAATCGAAACCATGAGTATGACCACGGCCAGAAACGGCTGGGCTATGGGACACCCATCTGCGTCTGCTGGCTACGAGAACATGGTGTTCAGCACGACAGATGGGGGCTTGATCTGGCAGAACGCGACCCCACGTCACATGGTCAGCGGGCAAAGGGCTTTATCTGCCGGTTTCGCGGGGACACAGTCGGCGGTCATCGCCGTAAACGGATCATCCGGCATCGTTGTATACGTCACGACCGACGGAGGACGAAAGTGGGTGGTGTCAAAGCCGCTCGCAACCGCCTATCCAAACGGCAATTTATACGTGCAGTTCGTGAACAGGCAGCGCGGTTTCATAGAGGTGTGTGGACTGCCTATACGCCCGTGGCAGGAAAATTGTTGACCTCGGGTGGTCACGAACAGGCGACGCACATTTATTTGGATGGCGCCGTGTTACACGGGGTTGACGATGGTTACACGGGGTTGTGGGGCATGACGGCAGAGATATAGAGGTGTGCTTCCCCGCAGTGCACCCTTGTCGCATCATCGGAGCGTCCTACGACTATCGGAGTATTGTCCACTCATCCAACATCCTGTACGCTGATCTCAGACAGTTGCAATCACAGTCCTATCGAATGTTTCAGGGGGGACGCGAATGCAGTTTGGTGTATTGAACGAGGCGCATTTGGTTGTTCGCGACCTTTCGAAATCCGCACAGTTTTACGAAGGCGTTCTCGGTTTCACGCCGGCGTTGGCGGTGTCGGACATCCGATTCTATTGGACCGGGGCGGATCGTCGAGAGGAGAATCCCCATGATAAAGGGTTTGTATGAAGCTCACTTGCCAGTTCGGGATTTACAGCGGTCAATTGTGTTTTATGAAAATATTGGATTGGAATTGGCTTATAAATATGATGACGTCGCTTTCCTGTGGATTGTGCCAAATAAGAGTTGGATAGGGCTGTGGCAAACAGAGATTTCTAAAGACCGCAGCCCGGCCAGTTTTCCTGGTCATGGACGGCACATAGCCTTTCAAGTGGATTTTGAGGACATCAAGCAAGCCAGTTTATGGCTTGCCGAAAAGGGGATCACTCTCCGTTCGCACGGAGGATTGGAGCCGCTGGAACCGATAGTTAGGCCTCATCAACAGAACAGCGCAATTTATTTTGACGATCCTGACGGGAATGCTCTTGAATTGATATGCGTTTTGCCAGACGGAAGTCCAACTGAGCCGGGAAAAATGATATATTTGAGTGAATTTGAACGACTCGCTCAGGAAGCGGACGCGAGATTCCACAGAGGGAACATCGCCAGATGCTAGAGTTAACACCTATCGAATATGAGGACAAGACAGTGCTGTACAATCTTATCCAATTCTACAGATACGATTCGAGTGAGTTTGATGGACACGTGTTGACTAGCCATGGCGTCTATCTCTATAAATATTTGGATCATCAATGGACTGAAGAGTACCGTCGTCCACTGTTTGTAAAAGTTGACGGGGAATTGGCTGGTTTCGCCCTTGTAGCGCTGGGTGTCCCCAAGGAGTTCGTAAAAGTGAGCGATGCGCCAGAGACGAACGTAATCGGAGATTTTTTCATCATGAGGAAATTCAGACGAAAGGGATTGGGAAGGGAGGCTGCCTTCACCATTTTTGATCGATTCCCAGGTTCGTGGGAAATCCGACAAACCGCAACGAATACTCCTGCCAATCAATTTTGGAAACGAGTAATCCACGCCTATACAGGTGGGTCATACAAGGAGATGATATTGGAGGGAGAGCGATGGACAGGACCCGTTCAGGTATTCGACTCACGAAATCGTTCAGGGTAGGTATGCGCAGTAAATTGCCCCTCGTCATACCGACAGATCGAACGTTCCTACGAGGAGGTTGAAGCGGCATCGCAATAACATATGCTAATATCATCCAAGTATGGTATAATCGTATTGGGTGAAAGAGCTAATGGAAGAAAAGTATGTGAGTATCGGAAAGGCCGCAAAGATGCTCGGTGTCGGTGTCGGCGCCCTGCGAAAATGGGAAGAGAACGGCCTATTAACGCCAGAGCGGACACCAACCGGGCATCGCCGCTACCGTGTCGCCGGGTTACAAACACTGATGCACGAGAAAGACGAGTCACCATCTTTTACGTGCGCCATTTATGCCAGGATGTCCACGAAGAAACAAGAAGACGCAGGAAATTTGGACCGTCAAACGGGTCGATTGAACGCTTATTCCTTTTCGGCCAGAATCTACGGAAAGCGCGGAGGAAAAAAGCTCGTTGAAGTCGTTCGATCCACGCTGCAGGAACCAATGACGGGTGGGGAATCGGAATGAAAACGACGTTTCAAGGCGTACTGCTTGAAGTTGACAAGGAGATCGCCCAAGGCTTGGATCGCCTGATGAGGAAATATGGTTTTATGGTGCGTTACGCATTCAAGCGGCAATTGGAGTCAGAAACAAAAGTGGGCGAATTGGAACGGGTCTTGGCTGCGGACACCGGATTGCCGCTGCGTTATGCAAAAGATGCGGTGGAAGAAGCGCGTCAGTTGATTGCGGGCCGCCACGAGGCCATGAAAGATTCCCTGGAACTTTGGCAACGGCGCGAACGAAAAACGGCGATTCACATTGCAAAACTGGAGAAGAAAAACCCGACATCTCACAAGCTGAAAGGGCTGCATCGAAAACGGGAGAAGCAGCAACAAGAGGTGGCTTTTTACCAACAACATGTGAACGAACACACATTTCCTCCCGTCATTTTTGGCAGCCGCGCATTGTATCTTGATCAATTCAGAGAAGGCATGGAGAAAACTACTTGGACACAGGACTGGAACGACGCAAGAAATGGTCGACTTTTGGCATGAGGGGATCGCGCAAAGAAGGGGAATCCTCTGCTTCGAATCAGCGAGCAGCATGGGCAATGGCATCTGGAAATTTCGTTAGATCACGGTGAAGCACACGGCAAAAGCATTCGATACGACAAACTGAAGGTTCCCCTGTATGTGCCGCGGAAAATTTCGAAGACAACGGGAGCCATTAACGGACGCGATTACGTGGCGCTATTGCGCCAAGCGATCGAATGGGGCGATCCGTACCAGGTGGAAATCCTGCGCAAGCGCGGGGTTTATCACGTTCACGTCACGGTCGAGGAAATGCCCGCCAAGCTGGTGACGTATCCGGTCAAC
>JAJZCL010000019.1 GCA_021846165.1 Bacillota bacterium
TATAATGAGGCAAAATGGTTGCGCTACATGCTTGCGGGATTACCACTGCTTGGCGTGTTCAATGATGGCTTCAATCTCTTTAATGCGTCCTTTGATTTCCATATATTCAAGCAATAGATCGTAGGGGAAATCTTCTGAGGAGTATTCGGAAACGTCCAGCTTTAACCTCAGTTCCGTGATGCGATATCGCAAATATTCTAGGCGGTGTTCTGTATACCAGTTCAGTGATGAGCGTTTCAATAGGATCACTCCTATTAACAAGCTTATCATTTAAATGACTTTGACTCCATTTTGAAGTGACGATTGCGAGGCGAACCGCGCATGAATCAAACGAAGATGATCACGTTTGCCATCCAAAAAGGCGGAGCTAGCAAGTCGACGAGTGCGGCTATTACTGCTTACCTGCTTGCACGCGAAGGGTATGAGGTGCTGGCCGTAGACATGGATTCGCAAGGCAATTTGACAAGCATGCTGTCTGGCGCTGAAAGCATTTATGAGTTTCAGATTAACACTATTCTGGAAGCCATGCAGGACTTGGACGCGTCAGGGGAAAAGATTTATGAACGATATGTACATAAGCCTTCAGAACACTTGCATTTGCTTCCTGCCGAAGACCTGTTAAGTACATTTCCGCGCTGGGTTTATACGGAATTCATACACCGGAATCCACTGAAAATCAATCCTGGATTGATTTTACGTACTACACTAGAAAAGCTGCTGACGTTTCATCACTATGATTTCGTCATCGTGGACACTCCGCCGCATCTTGGCGATCAAACGATCAATAGCCTTGCGGCCACGACGTACGTTGTTGCCATGTTCGAACCCAGCAAGTTTTGCTTTGACGCATTGCCTACTTTTTTTCAAACATTGAATATTGTGAAACGGGACTTAAATTCCGATCTTGTGCCGCTCGGCATACTTTGTACGATTATTGATGCCAGACGATCAGATACCAAGATGTTTATTAATGCACTGAAGGACAGTGAATTTTTCGATTCATTATTGTTTAAAACCATCATTCATCGTAGGGCTGCGACGGGACGAATTTCACTGTATGGGTTTGATGATAATGCGGAACTAGAGTACGCGATTGATGACTACAGGCGGTTTGTGAAGGAGATGTTGGAGCGGCTATGAACAATCAAAAACAAATAGATAAGGCGCTGGGGAAGCTGCAGTCCGGTTTAGCGGCTACTGTTTATACGCAGCAACCAGGTATCGATGAAATCAATATCGATACCAAGCGGGGTTCGAAAAGAAAAGGTGATTTTAAGAAAGTCACGTTCAATCTAGATGTGGATCTCAATCGCAAATTGGATGCGTATATCAATATGCTGCGAGGAAAAGCCATAGAGGATGGAACGGATCCGCCTAACAAGTCAGAATGGGTGCGCGATATCATTGAAGAAAAACTACGGGAATTAAGGGCGTTGTAGAGGCAAAATCGAACGAATTTTATTGGGAATTAAAGTATAATTTACCATTAAGGGGAGAAATAATTGCAGCACTTTGGGTACGTAGGTGTGTTTCTTGCGTTGTTTTTTGAAGCGATCGGGGTGCCGTTTCCCTCCGAAACCATTCTTATCACGTCTGGAATTGAAATGACTCGCGGTGTCTTTTCTTTTTTTCCCTTATGGATCATGGCGATTTTGGGGAATGTGATCGGATCGAATATTGCGTATGTCATCGGTCGGTTTGTCGGCAGAACCGTCATTCTGCGGTATGGACGTTGGGTGGGGATCACGGAACGACGGTTTCGTGCCGTGGAGATGAACTTTAAGAAGTTTCAATCATTGTATCTGTTCGTTGGAAAATTTATTGCGTTTGTGCGTATTGCGATCCCCTACCTTGCGGGGATCAATAAAGTCACTTTCGGTAAATTCTCCATGTACAACGTACCTGCGGCAATGGCATGGTCGGCGTTGTTCTTGTTATTGGGCAGCTACCTGGAAAAGATTTGGCGGGAATACGGGCAGACCATGCTGATTCACTGGTATGTGACGGCACCCGTGTTGGCCGTATTAGTGGCCGCATTGTGGTGGACGCATAAAAAGATCAAAAACATTTAGCGTTGTGGAAAAATGTTTAGTTATAATGAAATTCACATTGAACAAACTCAATAAACGTTTTTGCGGCGTAAGACAAATACGTGTTTTTTCTCCAGATGAGTGCCAAATTCCAAGGGATCGGAGTGGCCAGGTTACTGATGACCGTGCATCTTGATAAGTTGATTTTTTGGCATACCGCGTCAGGCAAGAAGGCGATTCCCTGATTTTCGCTGACCATTTCGCTGATGAAATCCCAGGATGAGCTTTCAAAGACGATATTGGGGGCAAAGCCGTGTTGGATGCAGGCATCGCGTACCCGTTCGTAAAGGGCAAATCCGCGCCGAAACAAGATAAATGGCTCATCGCGCAAGTGTTGCATGGTCACAGGTTCTTTCCGCTTTGTCAGCGGATGATCACTGTTGACGACGAGGTGAAGACGGCGATTGACTAAGTTAAGCTTGGCGAATTGACCTTCGTTGACAGGCAGCACAATCACCCCAAGATCGATCTCGCCGTCCCAAATTAGGCGCTCAATCAGTTTGCTGCCTTCTTCGGTGATTTCCACCGAAATTTGAGGTTGAATTTGTTGAAATTTAGCGATAATCTTAGGGAAAAAGCTGGCACCGATGACAGGCGGCAATCCGAGTTTGACCTTGCCGATCTTTGATTCGGTCACTCTGCCGAGAGCGCTGTGGAGTTCTTGAAGCGTGTGCATGATGTTTTCCGAATACACCTTTAAGATTTCACCGGCGTCTGTTAACGCCACCCTTTTGGTGGAGCGATCCAACAACCGCACATCCAGTTCCTCTTCAAGGTTTTTGATGACGGTACTCAGAGCGGATTGAGAGATGTGCAGGGATCGCCCAGCTTTGGAGAAACTTAAATAATTCACGATCTCAAGAAAGTATTTTAATTGTTGTAATTCCAAACGACTCACGACCTATATCAATATTTGATAAGTATGATTTTACACATGAATTTTACAAATAAAAATACCTATCGCTATACTTTTTAAAAAGAAACGGAGGTTAGGCAGTATGTCGGAAAAGCTCCTTCATTCATTTGCCGATGCAGTGGCAGACATTCAAGATGGTGCCACTTTGATTGTTGGCGGATTTGGATTGTGCGGGATCCCCGAAAAGCTAATTATGGCGCTTCGCGACCGCGGGGTCAAAGACCTGACGATTGTCAGCAACAATTGTGGGGTTGACGATTGGGGATTAGGACTCCTTCTCGCCAACCACCAAATCAAAAAAATGATTTCCTCGTATGTCGGGGAGAACAAAATCTTTGAGCAACAATTTTTATCCGGCGAACTGGAAGTGGAGCTTGTGCCGCAAGGCACTCTGGCCGAGCGGATCCGCGCGGGTGGGGCTGGAATTCCTGGGTTTTACACGGCGGCAGGCGTAGGGACTGCAATCGCCGATGGCAAAGAGGTAAAGGAATTTAACGGCAAACCGTATCTTCTCGAACGTGGGATCGTCGGGGACTTTGCCTTGGTCAAAGCCTGGAAAGCGGATGAATATGGGAACCTCATTTATCGCAAAACAGCCCGTAACTTTAATCCGCTGGTGGCGACGGCGGGGAAAGTGACGATTGCTGAAGTGGAAGAAGTCGTAAAGGTCGGCGAATTGGATCCGAATTCGATTCATACGCCGGGCGTGTACGTGCAACGGGTGCTTGAGGGACAAGATTATGAAAAGCGCATTGAGCGTCGCACAGTTCGCAAAGCGAATTAATTGACAGTGATAAAGGAGGCTCATTTATGGGAGACGTCCGTCAACTGATTGTTCAGCGTGCGGTCAAGGAGATTCAGGATGGGATGAATGTCAATTTGGGGATTGGCATGCCAACACTGATCGCCAACGAAATTCCCGCTGATTTTCATGTGATGTTGCAGTCGGAAAACGGGTTGCTTGGAATCGGACCGTTTCCGCTTGAAGGGCAAGAGGATCCTGATTTGATCAATGCCGGCAAGGAAACGGTGACAGAGGCCACTGGCGCTTCGTTTTTTGACAGCGCGGAATCGTTTGCCATGATTCGCGGCGGCCACATCGATCTGGCCATTCTCGGCGGCATGGAGGTTTCGGAAGCCGGGGACTTGGCCAACTGGATGATTCCAGGGAAGATGGTCAAAGGCATGGGCGGGGCGATGGATCTGGTCGTGGGCGCGAAACGCGTGGTGGTGATCATGGAACACGTCAACAAGCACGGGGAATCGAAGGTGAAGCAAAGCTGCACGCTGCCGCTTACGGGGCAAGGTGTGGTGCATCGACTGATCACCGAATTGGCGGTGTTCGATTTTACACCTGCAGGCATGGTGCTGGTGGAAACTCAATCGGGTGTGACCGTGGAACATGTAAAGCAGAACACGGAAGCCTCGTTCCGAGTGGCGGATCACTTGCTTTCGTGACGGTATGGGGCGTTAGTGATGACTAGTTTGACTGAGGATCTGCGAATGGAAATTCGCGGATCCTTTTTTGGGTGCGCCACGCATGGCGATTAACTAAGTGGTGAAAGTCCGGATTGGTAGCCATGATTTTGTGAATGACTAAAATTACCAGCGTGTGAATGGCAAAAACTTTGGGCGGTTCATTCATTTGCACCATTGAATGCGCATTCCCGTTTGATGTATTATAGCATTGGTGGCATATTCTTAATTTTAGCACGATCCACACGGGAGGAGGGCAGTTTAGCGTACGACTTAGACGACAAAATAGAAAGGAGACTCTTATGGATACCGGAAAACTGAAACGTCAACTTAATCTTGTCGACTTGACCTTCCTGGGTCTAGGAGCCATTATCGGATCAGGATGGCTGATGGCTTCACTGGGTGGGGCGAATCTCGCGGGACCTGCGGCATGGATTTCCTGGGTGATCGGGGCAATCGCCGTGTTGCTGATTGGTCTCGTATATGCGGAGTTGGGCGGCGCCATGCCGCGTGCGGGGGGCATCATTCGCTATCCCGACTACTCGCACGGTCCAATTGTGGGGTATATGATGGGGTTTGCGGCACTTGTCGCGTACTCCAGCGTGGCTGGCATTGAGGTAGAGGCTGTTCGCCAATACGCGCAGCAGTGGTGGCCGGCGCTTGGTACCGCTAGCGGAAATGTGTCGGTGCTTGGCTGGTTTGTGCAATTGTTGTTACTAATTCTTTTCTTTTTACTGAACTATTGGAGTGTTAACGTATTTGCGAAGTTCAACTCAGTCATTACCGCTATCAAGTTTATTGTTCCGTTGTTGACGATTATCGTGCTGTTTACGCAGTTTCATGGAGCTAACTTCACCTCCCACGGGTTTGCGACGCATGGCTTCACTGGCATTGAAACCGCAGTATCCACTGGCGGTATCGTTTTTGCATTTCTTGGTTTCAGACAAGCGGTCGATTTTGCGGGTGAAGCGAAAAACCCTCAACGCAATGTTCCGCTCGCAATCATTTTGGCGATTTTGTTAGGCGCCGTTTTGTACGTGTTATTGCAGGTTGTCTTTATTGGCGCGGTGCCTGCCAGCAGTTTAGCGGCTGGTTGGGATAAACTATCGTTTAAGGCGCCGTTCGCGAATTTGGCGCTGTTGCTTGGGTTTAGCTGGTTGGCGGTATTTCTGTTTGTCGATGGCGCGATCTCTCCAAGCGGAACTGGAAATATCTATCAGTCATCCACGGCTCGCGTCATCTTCGCCTGGGCGAGAACTGGAACATTCTTCCGTGTGTTTGGCAAGGTTGATCCCAAGACAGGGATTCCCCGCGCTGCAATGATTCTTGCGTTTATTCTTGCGGTATTCTGGACAGGGCCGTTTCCGATATGGTCGAAATTGGTAGGCGTCGTATCGTCCGCAACGGTCATGACGTATATCATTGGACCGATTTCTGCTGCTGCGTTTCGTAAGACGGCGCCCGACTTGCATCGGCCGTTCCGACTCGGCGGAATGAGTGTGATTGCGCCGGTCGCTTTTATCGTCGGTTCGTTGATCATTTACTGGACAGGGTGGAGCATTGACAGTTGGTTGATCGGGCTGCAAATCATTATGTTCCTCTTGTATCTGATCCTCAAAAACTCAATGCCGACAGATGCGGTGCCATTCGGTCAACAACTCAAGTCCTCTTGGTGGCTTGTCGTCTATTTTGTGGTTATGTTCCTTTTGTCGATGCTAGGTAGTTTTGGCGGTACTGGGTCGATTCCTGCGCCGTGGGATCAAGTTCTGGTGATTGTAGTTTCTATTATTGCTTATTATTGGGGCAAGGCTTCGGCGTTGCCAAAACCGCCAATGCTCGAACGCGAGGAAACTGAAGAGGCGTTCGACGGGGAAATTACCAGTCTGTAATCGATATTTCCACTAGCCTGTCGGGGGAACCCGGCAGGCTTTCGTTATTGGCGATCATATCATGGAATGATTGTAGCAAAGGAGGCGATGTCGATGGATTTTCGATTTTCGAGGGAATTTCTTTTGGGAGCGGCGACGTCAGCGTATCAGGTGGAGGGAGCCGTGCGTGAAGACGGACGGGGCGCGTCCATTTGGGACGTGTTTTCTCACGAACAAGGTCATGTGTGGAATGAGTGTACGGGTGATGAGGCGTGCGATCATTACCACCGCTACCTCGACGACGTGCAATTGATAACGCACTTAGGTTTGAATGCCTACCGATTTTCGATCGCATGGCCGCGGATTTTCCCTGAAAAAGGCGTCTTGAATCAGAAGGGGCTTGCATTTTATCGAGGCTTGCTGGATGCTTTGAAGGAGCGAAATATTACGCCCGTCGTGACGCTGTACCACTGGGATCTTCCGCAGTGGATCGAAGATGAGGGAGGGTGGCGGTCGCGCGACACGATTGATTATTTTGTCGACTATGCGGAAACGGTGTTTCGCGAGCTTGGCGATTCAGTTCCGCTGTGGATTACGCACAATGAACCATGGTGTGTCGCGTTTCTCGGTCATGCCACTGGGGAGCATGCGCCGGGTCGCAAGAATTGGCATGAGGCGGTTGCTGTCGCCCATCACGTGCTGCTTTCGCATGGCCGGACGGTCAATTTGTATCGCCGAATGGGGTTAAAGGGTCAAATTGGCATCACCCTGAATCTCACTCCGATTGAACCGGGAACGCAAGAAGCACAGGATGTGACGTTTGCTCAGATCGCTGATGGCAACAGCAATCGGTGGTTTCTTGACGCTTTGTTTCGTGGCGCATACTCGGAAGACATGACGGCGCTGTACGCGCAGTTTTTTGGTGCGCTTGATTTTATCCAAAAAGAGGATCTTCAAGAGATTGCGGCGCCGATTGATTTTCTCGGCGTCAATTACTACACTCGCAACCGTGTGGTGTTCGATCCGACCAGTGATCTGTTCGGTCTGCGCGCTCTTGAACCGGTTGGAGAGGTGACGGCGATGGGCTGGGAGGTGGCGCCTGAGTCGTTGTACCAACTGTTGTGCAGGGTTCGCGACGAATACACCCGTTTGCCGATCTACATCACGGAAAACGGCGCAGCGTACGATGATCAGTTGAATGCAGGAGAGGTACACGATGAGTTGCGGATTCAGTATTTGCGTGGTCACATAGAGGCGGCGTCCCGCTTCGTTCAAGATGGCGGACTCTTAAAAGGGTACTTTGTGTGGTCGTTGCTGGATAACTTCGAATGGGCGTTTGGTTACGGCAAACGCTTTGGCCTCGTGTATGTTGATTACAACACACAGGTACGAACAGTGAAGGACAGCGGCAAGTGGTTGCGTGACATGATCAGCGCCGAAAGTATTACGAAGGCGGCTGATTGAGGAGTACTGACGCAAAAAAATGGGTAACTGTGCGGCTGATTTCGATTAGGCTGGGGTGGATGGAGCCGCCGTCGGGGTAAAACTCATGCATCGCGTTTTTGACCAAAATTAGGCGTGCGCTGTCCCCAGCGTCACGCAGGCGGCGGTATAAATCAATCGATTGACTCGGTGGCACAAGCGGATCTTTTTCGCCTTGGATGATCAGAAAAGGCGGATCGTTCGGTTGCACGTAATTAATCGCACTCTCCTGGTAAATGCTTGTGGGCGTGTAAAGCCCATAAACGGGATCGTTCAGGTTGCCGTAGTGCAGTTCCCGTCGTTTGGCAAAATAGGCGCGGTTGGTGGGGCCAAACATATCGACGACAGCGAGTACGGAACTAGATGCGCCGAGCCATGACCCCGCCACGCCGTACGAGAGGTTGCTGGTCAGTCCAACAAAGGTGGCAAGTTCGCCCCCGCCACTGTCGCCGATCACGGCGATTCGATTCGGGTCAATTCCCAAGCCAGAAGCGTTCGCGTGCAGAAAGCGGATGGCCGCTTTGGCGTCCTCAAGCTGCGTTGGCCACTTAAATGCGGGAGCCAAGCGGTAGTTGATGGACGCAAAGGCGATGCCGCGTGCGGCCAACTCTTTTTCAATGCGTGACATGACAAAGTTGTGCGCGTTTGGGGTTTCGCCGATGACGGCGCTGCCCGAGTACAGTCCACCTCCGTGAATGTAGACGACAAGGGGGAGCGGCGTCGGGGCGGTCTTTGCAGGACGGAATAAGAACAGGGTCTCATTAATGCCGTCGATACTTTCATAGACGTATTCCGAACGAAGGCCAGTCAACGCCTGATTCCAAACCATATCTGCGGGTGATGTTCTGGCGCGAATCTGCCAAATATCACCGCCTTGAGCGGCAAGGGCGGGCGATGCGAACAGCCAAAGTTGTCCCATCAGTGAAGCGAGCATGACGGTGATTGCCGCTTTCTTCAATCTAAATTCAAACATGGGTGCGTTGACCTCGCTGTTCGAAGATCAGTCAGTTTCACGTAGTATACAGTAAATGGGGCGTATCGAGCAAAGCGCCTCACGCATCATCTTCGTGAATGTACTTTTTGCCGCCAAACAGAGAGGCGACGGCCGCGATCACCGACATGGCGAGCGCAAAAAGGAAGACTGCGCGGAGCGCGATCATAAACGGCACGGCGATCAGGTTCGGGAAAAACTCTCTGCCGACGATTTGCGCCGCTTGCGTCGCCGGTAGGGCGTGCAAAGCAGACGTAGGGATCAAACTCGCCATCGGGTTGTAGCCCAGCATCGCCGCGAACAGCGCGGCGGTCGGGGGCAGCCCGGAAATGCCGTGAATCAGGGCGGGTGGAAGGTTGTAATGGGACAAACCACTAGTCATCGCCGTCGGCAAGTGACCTGCTAAGTTCGTGATGACGATGCTAAAAAAGATCCCCATGCTCAACATCATGCCGCCGTTCAAGAATGTCGCCCTCATGCCGGAGGCAACGCCGCGGTAACGTGGAGGAGCAGCGTTCATCACCATGCTGGTGTTGGGGGAGGCGAACATGCCCATGCCAACGCCAATGATAAAAATATAGAGCGCGAAGAGTACATAAGGGAAATCTGCCACTAATGTGTTCAGCAGAAAGAACCCGAGCGCCGAAAGAATCATGCCAAAGAAGCCGAACCAGCGCGCGCCAAGTCGATCGGAAAACCAGCCGCTAAGCGGTCCCACCAGCAAAAAACCGACCATCTGTGGCAGCGTGGCGACTCCGGCCAACAATGGGGTGTTCGCGTATGAAACACCGTGCAGCGGCAGCCAGATCCCCTGCAGCCAAATGATCAGCATAAACTGCAAGCCGCCGCGCGCAATCGATGAAAGGAGCCCACTCAGGTTGCCGAGCGCAAACGCTTTGTTGCGGAAAAGATCAAGGTGGAACATAGGTTCCTTAACCACTCGCTCGATTAAAACAAAAGCGATAAGAAGCACAAAACCCACAACAAGCGCTGTGATGATCCAGGGGTTGCCCCACCCCATCGGGCTCTGCCCGTACGGTAGTATGCCGTAGGTCATGCCAACCAGAAGCAAAAGCAGCCCTACTGCAAATGTGACGTTGCCGAACAGATCAAGGTGCGTCGAGTCTCTTGTTGTTGACATTTCCTTTAGCGACACATAACCCCAGATTGTTCCAATCAAACCAACTGGCACGCTGACCAGGAAAATAAGGCGCCAGTTGACCACAGCAAGCAGTCCTCCCACGACGAGGCCGATGACAGAACCGCCGACAGAGGCGATCTGGTTGAGGCCGAGCGCAAAACCGCGCTGGTTTGCTGGAAAGGCGTCGGTTAATATAGCTGTGCTATTGGAAAACAAAAAAGCGCCGCCGATGCCCTGCACAAAGCGAAAGATGATCAATTCCCACTCGCCCGCAATGCCGCCGCTTGGCGTGATAAACAACATGATCGAGCCAAGTGTAAAAATGGCGAAGCCAAGGTTGTATAAACGGACTCTCCCGAAAGTGTCAGAAATTCTCCCAAACGCTACAAGGAAAATTGTGGTGGCAACATTAAAACCAAGTAAAACCCAGAGCAACAAGCTGGACTGTCCCTGGTTGAGAGGATTGACGTGAATGCCAGCGAAAATCGCCGGCAAAGAAATGATCAAGATCGTTCCGTTGATGGATGCCATCAAAACGCCCAGTGTGGTGTTGGTCAGCGCAATCCATTTGTACAGATTGCCGTGGCGTGCGGAGCCAAATGTGATGGCAGGGACTTGCGACAATGCGGTACACTCCTTTCGATGCGATGAGTAAGCATGGATCATTATAGCACTATCTTACGTTAACGTCATTTCGTCGCTGTTCGAGCACCGAGGCGTGTTATAATGGCGGTAAGTTTGAAACAAAGGAGCGGGGCAATGGGCGAACACACCTTTACCGTTGAAGAAGTGGCGAAAAGGTTGAATATCACCCCGCGGACGCTTCACTATTATGAAGAGATGGGGCTCATCTGTCCGGCGACGAGAACAGCGGGAGGTCATCGGTTATATAATGACCGTGTTGTGGAGAAATTAAGCAGAATACTGCGAATGAAAGAAAGCCTCGGCATCTCCTTGCAGGAAATTCGTGAAATTCTGGATGTGGAGGATGCGCTGGAACAGTTGCGCGTCAGCTTTGAAGAAAAAATCAACATCATGGAAAAAAAGTCGATTGTCGATGAGTACATTCAGTTATTAGCGGGTGTGATTGCGAAAATTGATGATAAAATCGCCAGCCTGAACGAAATGCGAAAAAACTTCGCAGAGCGTGTGCAAAGAACCGTCGACTTGAAAACCAGTTTGTCGAATGAAAACGATTAAACTGGGGGATTGATGAAGTTGATGACAAAATGAATTTTTTATATTATACTGGTGATGCGGGATAGCATGATCCAAGGAGTGTAGAGCCATGAACAGTATCCAATTGGGCATTCCGCCCATGTCGACTCCCATGCCGTACCTTATCAATGAGTACCTCAATCAGGCGAATTCAGAAATGGCTCAAAAACTTACTCAGGCGGATCAGCATGTACAACATGCGATCGCACAGGCGACGTATGCGCCACCTGTTCAATTTAACCCGATTCAGAACAGTCAGCAAAGTTCCAGCCAGTCAACCGGCAATCAGTCTGGTTCGGGTCAGCGGCCCCGGAGTTCGTCCAATACGGATATGCTAACGCAATACAAAAATGCGTCGTCGCAGAGGTCGACAGCTACGGGTGGTGTCCAAGGGATCCCCAAACGGAACAGTGGGTTGCAAGCGAGTGGCGCAGAAGTGAACGGCAGTCAGACAAGTGGTACACGAACGGTCGCACAGTCGAACGTTGATCTGTATGCATAATATAAGTTGGCGGCATTGCGAAATTTGCGTTCGAGTATTCAGCGCAGACCCTTAGTGGGTCTTTTTTTTGTTTTTTTCCAACGATATAATAAAAGTATTAATTTAGAAACGAGGTTGGAGAAGTGGCAAGTGAAACCATGGCACCATTCGGGTCTTGGAGATCGCCTGTGACGGCTGACGTGATCATTGAAGGTTCACGTTCACTTCAGGAACACGTGGTCGACGGCGAGGATCTTTATTTGTTGGAGGGGCGTCCGCAGGAAGGTGGGCGTGGTGTCGTCGTTCGTGTCACACCGGATCGGAAACGCGAGGATGTGACGCCAGAGGGATTCAATGTGCGTTCGCGCGTTCACGAGTATGGTGGCGGTGCGTTTACCGTGCATCACGGCGTGGTGTACTTCTCTAATTTTGACGATCATCAAGTGTATGTGCAGCCGCAAGGCGAGTCGCCTGTGCCGCTGACTCGCGACGAGGGTTCTCGCTTTGCTGATTTTCACATTGACGAGCGGCGAAATCGGCTGGTTTGTGTGCGTGAGTCGCACCGCAATGAGGGGGAACCGATCAACGAACTGGTTGCCATCAACCTGGATGGTGGCGTGGTGAACGTTCTCGTCACGGGTGCCGACTTTTACGCTTCGCCTTGTATGGACATGGTGCGAAGCAAGCTGGCGTGGATGTCATGGAATCATCCGTCGATGCCGTGGGACGGCAGCGAGGTGTGGCTGGCGGATCTGGATGATGAAGGGAATCTGCTGATTCCGTGCAAGGTGGCGGGCGGCAGTGACGAGTCGGTGTTTCAACCGAGTTTTTCCCCTGACGGAACGCTGTATTTTGTTTCTGACAAAACCAACTGGTGGAACCTCTATCGGTTGACCGCGAGCGGTGTGGAACCGGTGTTTGCGCGCGCCGTGGAAGTCGGGGTACCGCAGTGGGTGTTTGGCCAGTCTACCTACGGATTCTTGTCGGCGACGGAAGCCGCGTTGATCTATGAAGAAAAGAGTATCTGGCACTTAGCGAAAGTTGATCTGACAACGCGAGAGTGGGCGCTGACGGTTGTGCCGTATACGTACTATGCAAACGTGCAGATCGGTACGGGACGGGTGTTTGTCAAAGCGGCGTCGGCGACCAAACCGCTGGCGCTCTATGCGCTGGACTTTTCGCTTCAGCACTTTGTAGAAGTCGCTGCCAGCGTCGATCATGTGGTTGAACCCGCTTATATGCCCAATCCGGAAATGATCGAATTTCCGAGTGGACACGGAACCCACTCCTATGGAATTTTTTATGCCCCGAAAAATCCTGATTTTGATGGCTTGCCTGACGAACTGCCGCCGCTCCTTGTCATGACGCACGGTGGACCGACGGCGGAAACGAATGCGGTCTATAACTTGCGGGTTGCTTACTGGACGAGCCGCGGCATGGCGGTGTTGGACGTGAATTACGGTGGCAGCACCGGGTATGGAAGGGAATACCGGGAGCGCCTTAAAGGCAAGTGGGGCGTGGTCGATGTTGACGACGCGGCGAACGGGGCTTTGTATCTGGCGAATCGCGGGGATGTGGACAAAAATCGCCTGGCGATCCGCGGGGGGAGCGCGGGCGGGTACACCACCCTGTGTGCGCTTGCTTTTCGCGATGTGTTTAGGGCGGGCGCCAGTTATTACGGGGTTAGCGACGCGGAGGCGCTTGCGACCGATACGCACAAGTTCGAGTCCCGCTACACCTTTGGCCTGATCGGGCCGTATCCGGAAGAGAAAGACCGTTACCGTGAGCGCTCGGCGATCTATCACACCGACCAACTGGATTGTCCGGTCATCTTTTTTCAAGGACTCGACGACAAAATCGTTCCGCCCGACCAGTCGGAAAGAATGTATTTAGCAGTCAAGGAAAAAGGACTGGCAACCGCGTATGTGACGTTTGCGGGTGAGGGGCACGGGTTTCGCGGCGCGGATGCGATCAAGACGAGTTTGGAAAATGAACTGTACTTTTACGCGCGGGTGTTTGGGTTTTCGTTGGCGGATGAGGTGATGACTGTCGCGATCGACAATTCCTAAAAAAATATAATACGTTACTTATTTGCAGGAAGGGTGGTTTCATTAAATGAAAAACTGGAGATGGCTTACCTCCATCGTGGTTATCTTGATCATGGTGGTGCTGATTGGTGCGACAGGCGTGATTATGGCGAAAAAACATACCACATCGCCTGAAGTGGGATTTATCGCGCCTAATTTTACCTTGACAACGATGCAAGGAAAAAAATTGACTTTGTCACAGTTTCGCGGGAAGCCTGTGTATATTAACTTTTTCGCCTCATGGTGTCCGCCTTGTCAGTTTGAAACGCCGGACGTGGAGAAAATGTACAAACAGTACGGTCACAAGATCACCTTTATCGGAGTGAATCTCACCTTTAACGATTCAGTGCCGAAGCTCAAGCAGTTTGTGAAAAAATATGGCGTTACGTACCCGGTTATGCTTGACAGCAAAGGGAGTGTGACGCAAATGTACAACGTGATGGCGATTCCGACCAGTATCTTTGTGGAACCGAACGGCGTCATTCAGACCCGCTATGAGGGGGCAATGATTGCGCAGCAAATGCAGACATACTTTACTAAATTGCTGAAAAGCTCCTGATGATGAAGCGAATCAAGTAGGTGGTTCTAATGCGGAATGCGACGTTCGACGGCTACACGGGCAGCTAACGTGTAGCTATTTTTTTTGTGCATACCACAACCAGAATTGGGCAGCCTATCCACTGTAATCATTAACGCGGAAGGAGGCAACATTATGCAACCACTTACCAGTAAGGAGATGTCTTACATCTCCGATTCCCTCTCTAATGAAGATCTGCTAATGAAGCAAAGCGCACATTTGGCGGCGATCAGTCAGCATCCGCAGGTGCGTCAGGTGTTCACGCAGTTGGTGCAGCGTCATCAGCAGCACCATCAACACTTGATGCAGGAGCTGCAAAACCACCAAACGGTTGCGCCGAGCCAATTACAATAACCTGCAAAGGAGGAATCAGGACGATGTACCAGCAAAATTTGAATACACTTCCAGAGCGCGACACCGTGTATCAGGTTCTCGTCGAGACCAAGCGTGTTGCGACCGAATACGTGACCGCCGCAACAGAAGCCAACTGCCAGAGCGTTCGGCAGATGTTTGTTTCCCTGCTCAACGATACACTGCAAATTCAGTCTGAGATTTATCAGTTGATGGCGCAGCAGGGTTGGTATAAAACGCCATCTCCTGTGTTGCGGCACGAAATTTCGAAAGAAATTCAACACCATCAACGGGAGCAGCAACAAACCCAATCGTTTGTCCAACAGCGTGTGACAACGGGCGGTGTCAATCCGTCGTTGTATACGGGGCAACAAAATCAACCCCAATCCTTCGGAGTGACCAGTCAGTATCGCATGTGAGAATAGCCGTATCGCCACGCCGCAGGAGGCATCCTGCGGCGCTTTTGTGTACAAAGATCAGTGGACGTGCCGTTTGGGCAAGTCGTCACAACACAGAATCGAATCGCTGTGTGGGTGTTCGGCGTCTTCCGTTTGAATCGTCACGTGGCCGATCCCAAGGTGGACAAGTGCGTGTTCCATCTGGCGCAAGATTGCCTGGCTGTCCCGAATGGTCATGCGTCCTTCCAGGATGACATGGCAGGAAAGGGCGTTGCGTCCGCTGGCGATGCACCAAACATGCAGGTCGTGTACGTCCATAACCCCAGGAATGGCGCGAATCGTGCGCTCCACGGCTGGGTAAGAAACCCCTTTAGGCGTACCTTCAAGCAGAATGTTCACCGTTTGCCGAACAAGTCGCCACGCGCCGAAGGCGATCAACAGCGCGATCAGTACGCTGAGGATCGGATCGATGGCGGCAATGTGGGTGACGTCAATCAAACCGCCAGCGACGATCACGCCTGCCGATGCAGCGGCGTCGCCAAGGATGTGCAGCCAGGCGCCGCGCAGGTTCAGGTTGTCCCCTGTTTGCAGACCAAGTCCAAGATACAGATTGACAGCAAGGCCAAAGCCTGCGCTGACAAACATCCACCCGCTCACAATCGGGGTGGGGTGCAGAAGGCGTCTGTACGCCTCGAAGCCAATCAAAATCGCAATCAAAATGAGCGCTACGCCGTTTGTCAGTGCCGCCAGGATGCCCGTTCGATGATAACCGAATGTCATTGCTGCACTAGGCGGCTTTTGCGACAGGTTCAAGGTGTACCAGGTGATGCAAAGAGCCGCGATGTCGGTGAGAACGTGTCCCGCATCGGACAGCAGCGCCAGGCTGTGCGACAATACCCCGCCCGCTACTTCTACAATCAAAATCGAGATGGTCAAAAACAACGCTTTGCGCAGTTGAGAGGTTGGCGCATGGTTGTGAAACAGGTCGTTGTGATCGTGGGTGTGTTCTGCGTGAGCGTGCATGTCCATCCCTCCTCGTCTAGTATTGTACGTCAAAATAAGGCGGTTTGCTGTCAGCAGATCGCGCTATAATGTGAACAAAGACGATGGGCAAAAGGGGATTCTGACATGAACCTGAATCGCTTTACGCAAAAATCCCGCGCGGCCTTGGAGTTGGCGCAAGAGCAAGCGGTGGAGCGCCATCACCAGGAGATCACAGGGAAGCACCTGCTTTTCGCGCTCATACATCAGGAGGATGGGCTGGTGCCGAAACTTCTGGAGTACATGAGTGTAGACTTGCGTCAGGCCAAAACGCAAGCGGACGCGCTGATGCGGTCGCAGCCGTCGGTGACCGGATACGACAGCCCGCTGTACATGAACAGCGGTTTGCTTCGCGTTCTCGCGCGCGCGGAGCAAGAAGCGAAGGACATGAAAGACGAATACACGAGTGTGGAACACCTGTTGCTGGCGTTGCTGGATGAGGGGGAAAACGATACCAGGCGCGCTTTGCAGGCGCTCGGTGTCGACCGCGATAAGGCGCTGGCCGCACTGCGCGACGTGCGCGGGCACCAGCGCGTGAGCGGCGAGAATCCGGAGGAGACGTATCAGGCGTTGGAGCGGTACGGGCGGGATTTGACGCGGGAGGCGAGTGAGGGCAGGCTTGATCCTGTGATCGGTCGCGACGAGGAGATCCGGCGCGCGGTGGAGATCCTTTCGCGCAGGACGAAAAACAATCCTGTGCTGATCGGCGAACCGGGGGTGGGAAAGACGGCGATTGTCGAAGGGCTAGCGCGGCGCATTGTGGCAGGCGATGTACCGGAAAGCCTCAGCCACAAACGCCTCATCAGCCTCGACATGGGGACGTTAGTCGCCGGAGCCAAGTACCGGGGGGAGTTTGAGGAACGGCTCAAGGCGGTACTGAAGGAAGTCGAAAAATCGGAAGGCAAGGTGGTTTTATTTATCGACGAACTGCACACGGTCGTCGGCGCGGGCGCCGCAGAAGGAGCGATGGATGCGGGCAACCTGCTCAAACCGCTGCTGGCGCGTGGGGTGTTGCGCACGATCGGGGCGACGACGCTCGACGAATACCGCAAGTACATCGAAAAAGACGCCGCGCTTGAGCGCAGGTTCCAACCCGTGATGGTGGATCAGCCGTCGGTCGAAGACACGATTTCCATTTTGCGCGGACTGAAAGAGCGGTACGAGGTGTTTCACGGTGTCCGCATCAAGGACAGCGCCCTGATCGCGGCGGCTATGTTGTCTGACCGCTACATCAGCGACCGCTTCCTGCCTGATAAGGCGATTGACCTGATGGACGAAGCGGCGGCGCGGCTGCGCACGGAAATCGACAGCCGTCCGACGGCGCTGGATGAACTATTGCGTCGCTTGATGCAACTGGAGATCGAAGAGGCGGCGCTAGGTCGGGAGCAAGACGCGGCATCGACGGAGCGACTCGGGAGGTTGCGTGCGCAACGGGCGGATGTGCGTCAGGATGCGGATCGGCTGGAGGCGCAGTGGGCGGTGGAGAAGCAGAGCATCGCTCGCGTGCGCGAGGTCAAGGCGCAGTTGGAGGCGGTGCGCCAGGAGATGGAGCGCGCCGAACGGAGTTACGACCTGAATCGGCTGGCGGAGTTGAAGTACGGCAAACTCGCGCAGCTTGAACAGCAGTTGCGCGACGAAGAGGCGCGGGTGGGCGAAACGGCGCAGGAGCAGCGCCTGCTGAAAGAAGAGGTGGATCAGGAGGAGATTGCGCTTGTGGTCAGCCGCTGGACGGGCATCCCGTTGCGTCGTTTGCTGCAAGGGGAAAAAGACAAGCTGCTGAGCCTTGAAGTGGAACTGCACAAGCGGGTGATCGGGCAGGACGAGGCGGTGCAGGCAGTCGCCGATGCTGTCCTGCGCGCGCGGGCGGGGATTAAGGATCCGAATCGCCCGATCGGCAGCTTTATTTTTCTTGGGCCGACCGGCGTTGGCAAAACGGAACTGGCGCGGGCATTGTCGCAGCTTTTATTTGACGATGAGCGGCAGATGGTGCGCATCGACATGTCGGAGTACATGGAGAAGCACACGGTGTCGCGCCTCGTCGGAGCGCCGCCGGGATACGTGGGGTACGACGAAGGCGGGCAATTGACCGAAGCGGTGCGCAGGAAGCCGTACTCGGTGGTGCTGCTTGACGAAATTGAAAAAGCGCACCCGGAAGTGTGGAACATTTTGCTGCAACTGCTCGATGACGGAAGGTTAACGGACGGGCAAGGGCGAACTGTAAACTTTAAGAACACGGTCGTCATCATGACCTCGAACCTTGGCAGCGTGGACATCTTGCGGCAGCAAGAAGCGGGGCGGTCTATCGCTTCCATTCGCGAGCATGCGCTGGAGATTTTGCGTCAGCACTTTCGTCCGGAATTTTTGAATCGTGTGGATGAAATCGTGGTGTTCCACGGCCTCGTTGCAAACGACGTCAAGGCAATCGCCGCATTGCTGCTCGCGCGCTTGGCCGAGCGGGTGCTTGTAGCGACGGGGGTGCGCCTAGAATGGAACGACAGTGCGCTGGCTTACTTTGCCGAACACGGGTACGACCCTGCCTACGGCGCACGGCCATTGCGGAGGTTTTTGCAGCAGACGGTAGAAACCCCGCTCAGTCGGATGATCGTTGCGGGCGAGATGGCGACGGGGGATGTGGTCGCGCTGCAAGGCGACGGCGACCGGTTGACGCTTCATAAGACGAGCCTGTGATTTTGAGGATTTGTAAAAAAGGAAGTGCGGGGATGAAGAGGAACCGGAAGTTGGCGCTATACGTTGCGGCGTTCGCCGGGGCGGCGCTCGCGATGACGGGCGCGGGCAGTGCCCTAGCTACCAAGCAGGCGCAGGCTTCTCCGCCTGTCAGTGAGAACCAGGCGCTAAGCCGAATAAAGTCGCTTTTGCAGGTGCCGAAAGTGTTTCAGCTCAGTTCAGAGTCGTACAACACCGCCACTGGCGGCGATGCGACTTATGATTTTAGTTTCACTTACACCAGTCCGGACAACAGTAGTGAGTGGATCAACGTGACGGTGGACGCCGTCACGGGGGCGATCACGTCGTACAGCCGATCCTCGAACGCGACGGGCTTTGTCTATCCCTTGCCGGTCAATGCAGCAAAGGCGAAAACGCTGGCGCTCAAATGGGCGCAAAGGCTGTATCCGGCGTATGTCGAGCAAACGCAGATGCAACCGCTCGCTCCCGTGCAAGGACCGCTTAACCAGGCGATCACATATCAGTACGATTTTGCGCGTGTGGTGAATGGCATTTTAGCGCCGTTTGACGGATTATCCATCACCATCGACCAGAACGGTACGCTGATTGCCGCAAGTGAACACTGGACGACGGCGGCGTTCCCTTCTGCGGCGCAGGCACTACGTCTTGCTCAGGCGAGTCTCATTTACAAGCGCGATCTGAACCTGTACCTGGCCTATTGGACAAACTGGAATGCAAGCGGCAAGACGGTGCCGTACCTGACGTATCAGCAACCGCAAGGCTCGTACCCGCAGTGGTGGAACAACCAGTTTGCCGACCCGAATTTGCGGATTTCCGGAATCCCCGTGATCGATGCGCGAACGGGGCAGGCGATTGGCGCGACGGGTAAGGTGCAGGTCATCCCTGTGCATACGACTGTGCAGCCGCTGGTGCCGGGGGGGGAAGCGCAGGCGCCTGGTGCCAAGCCTGTGCATTGGAGTGAGCAGCAGGCGCTTGCCGACGCCAAACGCGTGCTGGAGATCCCTGACGACGCCAAGCTGCAGGGAGCGAATCAATACCAGTCTGAACCAGGCGGTGATGTCAACTGGAATTTTACCTGGACGACCCCGGGTGGTAAGCAAGTCAGCGCTACGGTCGATGCGACGGTGGGCGTGTTGACCGATTATAACCACTGGGACATTCATCCGCTTGCCACAGCATCTGGCGTGCCAAGCCATTTGACACAGGCTGAGTTGACGGCGACTGCAGAATCATTTGTAAAAAAAATACTGCCGAACGACACGGGGGGGATTGCTCTCATTCCTGCGACGGATGGAACGAGCGGCAAACCGCCGCAGGGCAATTATACGGTTGAGCCTCTGATTAATGGGATTCCGGACGTATCGGACACCGGGAACGTCAGCGTTGACGTCAAAACAGGCGAAGTTGCGTCGTATTACAGCAACTTTCCGTTTGGCGCCGTGAGGTATCCGGCGGTGAACAAAGCGGTGCCGCTCGCGCAAGCGAAGCAGAACTGGGCGGCGGGTCAGCCGCTTAGATTGATGTACCTATTGACGCAACCCGCATTCGACAAGCAGACGGCTACGACGCCAACCGGGAAAGTGATGCTAGCTTATACGCCGACCGGAAACATCCTGAACAACGGCAACGTGATGGACGCGACAACGGGGGAGTTCGTGTCCGCCAGCGGACAAACGCCCGCTTATACGGGCAGCATCAATGACATCGGTGGCATCCCGCAGGCAAGTGAGATCCGCTTGCTGGTCGAACACGGTCTGCTTGCCGTGGACCGTCATGGCGACGTTCATCCGCAAAAGGACATGACGCGAGAGGCGTTTGTCAAACTCGTGGTTGACGCGCTGGGACGGGTGCAGCCGCTCCCCGCTACGCACCAGTTGAGCGCGTACGCGGCGGCGATGAAGAACACCAGTAGCGCGGCTTCCGGGTATTCGGAGGTGTACACAGCGTTCGTGAATGGGTGGCTTCAGAACGGCAAGGTGTTTGAGCCGAATCAGCCGATCACACGCAGCGATGCGGCGCAACTGCTCGTGCGTGCGCTGGGGTATGGCGAACTGATGGGGTACCCCAGCGCGTTTCGCATCAAGGCTAGCGACGCTGCGTCCATCCCAAGCGCCCAGTATGCGGGCGACGCGATCGCCGTCGCGCTGGGGCTGTTGCCGTTGCAGTCGGGTGCCTTTCACCCGGATGGTCACGTGACGGTTGCGGATGCGGCGCAGGCGGTGGTGCGCATGGTGTCGGATAATTCGCAAAGCCTCGGGATTTTTAACGGTACGGCGACGGGGGCAGCCAGCAGCGCCAGTCCGACCGCTGCGCCGGGCAACTGAGCGGCCTTAGTGAGTGTGCGGTTTGGCGTGAACGATACGGCTGTCGGGCGTGAGCAGTTGTGGAACGGTGACCAGTTGGTAGCCATTTTTTTTCAATGTGCGAATGATGTCGGTGAGGGCGCGGACGGTGCCGCTCAGGTTCTCGTTGGGTCCGCCTGCGGCGGAGTGCTGCAAAATGATGGCGCCGGGCGCCACGTTTTGGAGGATATTGTCTTTCACCTTGTGGGCGGGGAGGCTGCGCCAGTCGTTGGAATCTACCGACCAGTTGACGGCGCGGTAACCCATGCGGTGAAGTTCGGTCAGAACCAGCGGTGACACATTGCCATACGGTGCGCGAAACCACCGTGGCTGTTTGCCGACGATGCGGGTCAACACCTGTTCGGTCGCGAGAACCTCCCAGTCGATTTTTTCTTTGTGGCTGAGTGCGAGATTGATGTGATCGAAACTGTGGTTGCCGAGTGTATGGCCATCGTTAACGATGCGGCGAATGATGGCGGGGTAGCGGGCGGCGTTCATCCCGAGTACAAAAAAACTGGCGTGTACGCCTTCTTTTTTCAGAATGTCAAGGATTTTTGGGGTATACACGAGATCGGGGCCGTCGTCGAACGTCAACGCGATCTTTTTGACCGCAGGACCGTGTCTTGTAAACACATGCGGGTAAGCGCGTTCGTAGTCGGTAGCGGTCGCAATCGATGTGGGGGCGTTTTGCGACTCAGCCTTTGTCAAGGGGGCCGACGTCGTGACACTCAGAATCATACAAGTCATCGCAACGAATAAAATGACTGCGCACGTTTGGTTTTTCTTCATGCCATGGCCTCCACGCAAAATGAAAAGGGTAAAACGACATGCTTATTTTGTCCTGTTTTGAAGGCGATAGTCGGGGTGCGTGACAAATCTACAGCGCCAGCGGGTGGTTTGGCTTGTGTGGTGTTGGATGAGATTGAAAGAAAGAAGTCAAATAATTGTCGTTTGTTTGTCAGGTTTAAAATTGTGTAGGACGCAGAACAACCTTTATAATATAAAAACAGCGATACTGAGTAGGAGGGCTGAAGTTGAATCGTAAGGAAAGAGGAATCTCCGGTGTCGGCGTGATGATCGTCGTCATTGGTGCGGTGGTTGCACTGGGGTTGTGGCTGGTCGCTATTTTTGTTCTTCCGGTTAGTTCCACCAATGAAGACCTGACCAAGTTGCCGAAGGTCGCAATCGATCCGCTTTCGAGTGGATCCAGCGGATCCACTTCGAGTTCATCAACTGGATCTGGTTCCAGTTCATCCGCGTCTAGTTCATCTGGTTCTAGTTCATCTGGTTCTAGTTCATCTGGAGCCGCTGCGAGTTCATCATCTGGAGCCGCTGCGTCAAGCAGTTCTTCTTCAAGCGGAGGTCAGAGCGCTGCAGCGCCGGGACCGAATGGGATGCCGTATCAACCACAGACCCCGAAGGACACGAAGTTGATGGCCACATCGATGCCTGGCTACCAAATTTTTAGCAGTACCTGCTCTGGGTGCCACGGAAGCAACGCCGAGGGCAGTTTCGGTCCAGAACTTCTCGGCATTGGCAATGTCGCCAATGAGCAAAAATTGATCGACTTTATCACCGCCGGTAAGAATGGCATGCCTCCGAGCGGTGGTTTATCAAGCGCTGCGCAAGTGAAGCAAGCGGCGGACTGGTTGATGAAGCAAACGCAAAAATAGTTTTTTTGTAACGAACCATATTGCCAAAACCTTAGGCATCATTTGTACATTACGGCAAACGATAAGAGGGTATCCGCGACGGGTATCCTCTTTGTCGTTGATGGTGTTCGGACAGCTTATGAACCGGGGGTTGTTGAATGCGAATGAAGAAATTAACGAAAAGGAACAACATCATCATTTTGGTCACTGTATGCGCGGTCGCGGTTTTGTTGGGAGTTGCGGTGGCCTATGTCACTGCGGTTTGGCGTCGTATGCATGGATCGACACAAAATGCACTCACAGGCGTTATTCGCTCTGCGGTCACCACGATGATCGGCAAGACAGGGGTGGAAAACGTCCTATTGATCGGCAATAACGCGCGCAATCCGAGTTCCCCCGTCGATATCGGCAGTGGTGGTGGACAGGCGGATATCATGATGATCGCGCATGTGGATCCGAATCAACACCAGGTGGTCCTCATCTCCATTCCCAGGAACGTGCTGTTTGCCCAGCCTGGTTACAACGATCCGATTCCAAAACTAAAGACGCTGTTTTTTATCGGCGCCCAGATGCAGCCAAACCAGGCCGCGCAGTTATTGGTACAAGGGGTGTCAAAACTGACGGGATTAAAGATTCAACACTACGTGGTCGCTGACTTTCAAGGGTTTGTCGATGCAATCAATGCGGTGGGTGGAATCCGCATCAACGTGCCTGGACGCCTGTACGATCCTGCGCACAGCGGCGCGAATCTTTATCCTGGCTGGCAGACCTTGAACGGACAGCAGGCGCTCGCCTATATTCGCATTCGCCAGAATCTGGCCAGCAGTTCGATTCGCGTCAATGACTTTCAACGAATGGATGCCGAGGCGCAAGTCATTCAGGCGCTGAAACAAAAATTACTGAATCCAGGTAGTGACCTTACGCACTTGCCTGCGCTTATCAGCACCTGGAAAAAGACGTGGTCAC
>JAJZCL010000020.1 GCA_021846165.1 Bacillota bacterium
CAATTCGATCCCAAAACGTAAGAATCGATCTTTGTCAAGCACCACCACCTTGGAAACTTCGTTACGCTCAAATGATCAATTTGCGCAAATTCGTGAATCGTGTCATATTTCATGATTTCATCACCCGATAATATTATAAAATTTTATCGGGTTTTAATAAATAGTGACAACTTATTTACGACTGTTCTCAGCCTTCATGCCAAAAAATTTCTACCCAGAATACCACTTGGTCACGAGCTTCGACATCTCGTGCGACAGCACATCGAGCAGTCCGATCACGCGCCCGTATTCCATTCGCGTGGGACCGATGATGCCAATCACGCCGACCGGCGCCCCAGAAACGTTGTACGTGGCAGTCACCAGCGAGCAGTTCTGTAGCATCGCCAGTTCATTTTCCCCACCGATGCGCACGGTAGGCGAGTCGTCAGTCCGACTTTCACGCGACAGCGCCTTGAACACCGAGTCGCGGTTTTCCAGCCAGGACAGCACCGATTTCGCCTTTTCGACATTGTGGAACTCAGGTTGCAACAGCATGTTGGTCGTGCCGCCCAGGTACACCTTGCCGTCCTTATCCGATACAAATGCCCCCAGCAGGCTGTCGAGAATCCGTTGCGCCTCTTCAAAGTCGCGCATTTGCCGCGCAACCTCGTGGGAAATCTCCTCGATGATCCGCGACCTCATCTGGTAAATGGGAACCCCCATCAGCTTGTCGTTGAGCAGCCGCACCAGCTTCTCCACCTGCGCCAAGGAAATGTCATCCGGAAAACTGACCGTCTTGTTGTGTACTTGGCCGCTGGAGGTCACCACCAGCAACACAGCGGAGTGTTCGCCAAGCGGCACCACCTGCAAACTGCGCAAGGAGTTGTCATACACCTGCGGACCCAGCACCACCGCCGTGTATTGCGTAAACGTGGACAGGTACAAAGCCGTTTGTTGCGCGACCTTCTCAATCTCATCCACGCGCTCGCTGAACAAGGCCTTCAGCTTGGCGACCTCCTGCGAATCAAGCCGCTCGCCAAGCTGCAACAGGTGATCGACATAATAGCGATACCCTTGTTGCGACGGCACCCGCCCCGCCGAGGTGTGCGGTTGTTCCAGGTACCCCTGCTCCTCCAGATCGGCCATCTCGTTACGGATCGTGGCAGCGCTAAGCTCCATTTCCACATGCTTGGAGATTGACCGCGACCCCACCGGTTCGGCAGAGCGTACATAGTCTTCCACAATTTTTCGCAAAATCAGCTTCTGACGTTCCGTTAACACGCTCATCCCTCCCCCGATCGCATCGAGGTGATCTTGTTAGCACTCTTGATCGTTGAGTGCTAATCGCTACTGAGAATGTATCAAATTCGCATGCGAAGTGTCAACTATTCCCGAAGAAAACGCAGCATGATTTCATTCGCGACAGGCAACAGCGCAACCGGAAGGCGGTAACTCGCCGCATCTTCAAGTAACCACCCGCACTCAACGAGCGGTCTGATCACATCGCCAAACACAGCGCCCATGTCCACGCCGTGGTCGGCGGCAAACGCAGCCTTCTGCACCCCCTCACGAAGACGCAATCCAAGGATCACGCTGTCCTCCATCGCTTCCTGCGCACTGACCGCGCGCGTGTTCGCAAGCGGTCGCCGCTCGTTTGTCAGGCTTTCCTCATACAGAGAAAGAGACTTGACATTCTCGTAGCGCATACCGTACACGTACCCGTGGGCGCCCGCGCCTGCGGCGAGGTAGGGGCGGTTGCGCCAATACGCGAGGTTGTGGTGCGCCTTTGCGCCGCTTTTGGCAAAGTTGCTGATCTCGTACTGCTCGATGCCCACTGCCGCGAGTCGCGCACGCGCCTCCTCGAACATCCGGGCTTCCAGATCCTCATCTGGCAGTGGCAGACACCCCTTTGCCTGCCGTCTGGCAAACACGGTACCGGGCTCCACCTTTAGACCGTACACGGACACGTGCGTCACGCCAAGGTCGATCGCCTTTCGCACGCTCTCCTGCACATTCGCCAGCGTCTGCTCAGGCAGCCCGATCATCAAATCAAGGTTAATGCGGGAAAATCCCGCACTCATCGCCAACGCCACACTTTGCTCAATGGCACTTGTGTCGTGCCTGCGCCCAATCGCCTTTAGCAAGTCATCCTCAAACGCCTGTGCGCCAAAACTGACGCGATTCACGCCCAACAAGGCGAGCGCCGCCAACAGGTGGTCGCTTTTTGATCCGGGGTTGGCTTCGACGGTCCACTCGACGCTTTCGTCAATCGCAAACTGCTCGCGCAGCCCCATCGCGATCCGTTCCCACTCGCAAAGCGGAAGTTCCGTCGGGGTGCCGCCGCCAAAAAAAACGGTGTCGAGCCGTAGCCGATCACCACTTGTTTGGTATTCTTCCGCCAACAACGCCAACTCGCGCAGCAGCGCGGTGGTATAGCGCGTTTTTGCCGCATCGCTCTGCACATACGAGTTGAAGTCGCAGTACCAACACTTGCTCGCGCAAAACGGGATGTGGACGTACAGCGAACGCGGCGCAGCTTGGTGCAGCGGCGGCAACCGATTTTGCAAGGCGCGGTCAGTCAATTTTTAACACCGCCATAAACGCCTCCTGCGGGATCTCCACATTGCCGACCTGCTTCATGCGCTTTTTGCCCTCTTTTTGCTTTTCAAGCAGCTTGCGTTTGCGGCTGATGTCGCCTCCATAGCACTTCGCGAGTACGTTCTTGCGCATCGCCTTGATCGTTTCACGGGCGATCACGCGGTTGCCGATCGCCGCCTGCACCGGCACCTCAAACATCTGCCGAGGAATCAGTTCCTTCAGCTTTTCGCAGAGCGAGCGCCCACGCGCGTACGCTTTTTCCTGGTGTACGATCAGGGACAATGCGTCGACCACCTCGCCGTTCAAGAGGATGTCGAGCTTGATCAGTTTCGACTCGCGGTACCCGATCCATTCATAATCGAGCGAGGCGTAGCCTTTGGTGCCAGACTTGAGCCGATCAAAGAAATCGTACACGATCTCGGTCAGCGGCAGGTCGTAAATCAGCGTCACGCGGGTTTCGTCAAGGTACTTCATGTCCATGAACTGACCGCGTTTATCCTGGCACAACTCCATGACGTTGCCGACGAAGGTGTTCGGCACGATGATCGAAGCCTTGACGTACGGCTCATCGATGGACGCGATGCGCGTCAGTTCAGGCAGCAGGCTGGGGTTGTCGATCTCGACCAGATCCCCGGAGGTCATGTGAACGTGATACACGACGCTTGGCGCCGTCGTGATCAGCGTCAGGTTGAACTCCCGCTCCAGTCGCTCCTGAATGATTTCCATGTGCAAGAGGCCAAGAAACCCGCAACGGAAGCCAAACCCCAGCGCAGACGACGTCTCCGGTTCGTAGCGCAGCGAAGCGTCGTTCAGTTCTAAGCGTTCGAGCGCCTCGCGCAACAGCGGATAATCAGAAGCGTCGACTGGGTAAAGCCCGCAGTACACCATCGGGTTCATCCGCTTGTAGCCGGGCAGCGGCTTCTCGGCAGGTCGCGCCGCCTCGGTGATCGTGTCGCCCACGCGCGTGTCGCGCACCGACTTGATCGCGGCGGACAGGTAGCCGACGTCGCCCGCGCCGAGTTCGTCGACAGCCGCCATGCGCGGCTTGAATACGCCGACCTCGACTACCTCGTGCGTGGCGCCCGTCGCCATCATTTTCACCTTCATGCCGGGGCGAATCACCCCGTTGACGACCCGCACGTACACAATTACGCCTTTGTACGCATCGTAGTGGGAATCGAAAATCAACGCCTGCAACGGGGCGCTTACATCGCCTTGAGGGGCGGGGACTTTCTTGACAATCTCTTCGAGGATTTCCTTGACACCGACGCCTTCTTTGGCGGAAGCCAGCACCGCTTCGCTGGCGTCAAGGCCGATCACGTTTTCAATCTCAGCGCGAACCCGCTCGGGATCGGCGGAGGGCAGGTCGATTTTATTGATGACAGGGAGAATTTCCAGGTTATTGTCGAGCGCCAGGTAGACGTTCGCCAGCGTCTGCGCCTCAATCCCTTGCGCGGCGTCAACGACGAGCAGTGCGCCTTCGCACGCAGCCAGGCTGCGCGACACCTCATAGGTAAAGTCGACGTGTCCCGGCGTGTCGATCAGGTTCAGGGTGTAGGTGTGTCCGTCATCCGCTTGATACAACAGGCGTACAGCCTGCAACTTGATCGTGATGCCCCGTTCACGTTCCAGATCCATCTGGTCGAGTACCTGCTCCTGCATCTCCCGCTGCGAGAGTGCGCCCGTGAATTCGAGAATGCGGTCGGCCAACGTCGATTTGCCGTGGTCGATGTGGGCGATAATAGAAAAATTGCGCACATGCGCTAAGTGGTCGGACTCTTGCACGTCAATCCCCCTGCTCACTGGCGGTAAAATGGCTAATCTACATTTTACGTCAAGTGGAAAAGAGAACGCAATGGCGCGTAAGAATGCCGACCTTTAGTAACGGATACTACCTCACTGCCCTTGCGTGAGCGGGATGCCGGGCGGCGGAGTGTCCGCGCTTGACGGGGTGCGAGTCGCGCTGGAAAACACCGACATCAGCGCCTGGTGCAGCGACTGTTCGAGCAACACCCCTGCATCCACCGCGTCGGACTGGATGTAGGCATCGGCGGGGTTATGCAGGCGAATCAACTCCTTGTCCATGGCGTTCGCGAGGGTGGGCCGAGGAACGGTCACGTAGGCGGGTGCGCTTTGAGGGTTCCCATCCGTCGCCTTGCTGGGAAACGGTGCGCCCCGCAAGGGCGCAGTAACGGACGGCGCCGTGTACACGAGAGACGGCGGCATGTCCACTTTATTGATCATCACATGCATAAAGTTCGCCGCTAGGATCGCACCGCCGTTGATGAACAGCCCGCTCACCAGCAACAAAACCGCCACACCGAGTGCCCGACTCAACCAGTTCGGCAACCGCTCCATACTGGCAAGGCGCCGCGCGACTGCGACAAACACCCCTCGCGCAGGGCGGGATTTTCCGCTGCTCATTACGATCCCCTCCGCAATGACTTGTCCGCTAATTACCACAACCTATGCGCACGAGGATCGGGATATGCAATCAACCGCGGGTGAGTTCTTTTGCCTCCGCAAACGAAAGGCCGGGATGCAACGCCGCATTCAGGGCGAGGGCAAGGACATACGACATGTCATCGACAAACTCATCCACCTCTTTGGGCGTCACGAGCAGGTTGTTGTCGAGCGGTTCCAAAACTTGCGCGATCAGACGCCGCTTGTCACCCGACCGCATCCGTTGCAACACCACGTTCGCCGCGTCGGTTGGCATCTCCGCCTCCAGTTCGCGCAGCAGCAGGTCGATCGCGTCCGAGGCGATCGTCACCGCATCCACAACGGTCGGCACCCCCACTGCCAGCACCTTGACCCCAAGCGTTTCCTGATTGATCGCCATACGGTGATTGCCCACGCCGCCGCCCGGCTGAATACCCGTATCCGCCACCTGCACCGTGGCGTTCACCCGTTCGATGGAACGCGCAGCAAGGGCGTCGATGGCGATGACTAAGTCTGGCTGAATGCGGTCGACGACGCCGCTCACGATCTCCCCTGTCTCAATTCCGGTCAAACCGAGAACGCCGGGCGCAAACGCGCTCACTGATCGGAATCCGTCTCCCATCGACTCTGGCATTAAGGAAAAAAGGTGGCGCGTGACGAGCAGTTTTTCTATAACCAGCGGTCCAAGTGAATCGGGCGTCACGTTCCAGTTGCCAAGACCCACGATCAATACGCTTGCCCGCTCGTCAAGCTGGAGCAGCGACTTCAACTCTTCCGCAAACACCTCCGCCACCTGTTCCTGCAAGTCAGGATCGCGTCGGCGCAGTTCTGGCACTTCCAGCGTCGTGTAGTGACCGACCGATTTGCCCAATCGTTTGGCTGCGGCTACCGACTCGATCTGCATACGCGAAACACGAATTGAACCAACAGTTTCGTCGCTGACGCGCACGCCGTCAATTGGTCTTGCCCCGCCAAAAAAGGCATTGGCCTCCACCGCCAGGTCGATCCGCGTCTTCTCGCCGTTCACCTGATCATCGCGCCCATGACCATCGCGCGACTGAGCGGAGTCGACGCTGTACACAGCGCTTTTTTGCTTTAACCAACGCTGCCGCCTTGTGTTCAAGTGTGTGGCCTCCTGTCACAGCGCAAGATAAGCCTATTTTTACCGAGCTTCTGGAAATTAAACGGTTGTGTTCTGCCTATTCACGTGATAAAATATAGTCTGTTTCTTTTAGGGTTCGGAGTATGCGCAAGGAGGTGACAGTCATGCCTAATATCAAGTCCGCCATCAAACGCGTTCAAATCACGCAAACGCGTACGCTTCGCAATGCCTCCACGCGTTCCGCACTGCGCACGGCCATTAAGAAGTTTGAACTGGCCATCCACAACAAGGACATGGAAGCCGCGCAAACAGCGTTAAAAGCCGCGACGAAGTCTTTGGATCAGGCCGCGACGAAGGGGATCATCCACCGCAACCATGCGGCACGGAAGAAGTCCCGCCTGATGAAGCGGTTCAACAAAGCCGCCATCTAAGCGACTTGGACGGCACAAAAAGGGGCAGGTCGACGATCCCGTCAACCTACCCTTTTTGCTATGCGAACAGCTTCAAAAAAAACCAGTCGGCCGCCGACCGCTCTTGCACTTGGCCACTTTTGATCATAAATTCGAGCGACTGGATGCGCGCAAGCATCATTTCCGCTTCCTCCAGCGTCACCCGCGCCGCCTGCTCCCGCGCCACCTTTACACCATACGGCGGCGTACTCGTAGCGCGTGCGATTGCTTGGTCGCCCACCTCCGGTTGCAGGTGTACACGCGCAACGAGACGATACTGTCGCGCCAGCAATGCGAGTAGTGCAAACAGCGACTCGCGCTCGGGCAATTTTCTGTATTCGACGATCGCCTCTGCGGGTCGCTTAGCCAGCACCAGGCGAACGACAGCAAACACATCGCCGCCTGACGCGTCTACGCTCAGGTGATCAAAGTCAGTGTCGTCAAGGCGGCCACCGCGCTCATAGGCAAACAGACTGAGTTTGTCGATCTCCTGCCGAAGCATTGCCAACGACCCGGCGCAGTGCGCCTCCAAACGCTCCCACTGCCGCGAACTCAACGTTAAGTCGTTGCCCGCCCACTCCTTTGCAATGCGCAGCCACTCGTCACGTCGAACCTGACGCGAGATGACGACCGCACGCTTGTCGGACAGAAAACGCTTGGTCAGTTTTTTTCGTTCATCCAGCTTATCCGCCCCTGTATAAAACACGACGGGCGACGGGGGGGGATCCGCAAACAGTTCCAGTAACGTTTCCGTTTTTTCCGCCGCATCAGATTTCGCCTTGACAAGACTCGTCACTACGTCAAACCCCGCACACAACACCACCTGGCGACTGGAAAATAAGTTTCCGTGATACGCCGTAGTCAGGCAATTTTCCAGACGCTCGGGCGAAAACACAAACTTCGCGACTTCCACCATCTCGTCGCCCGTTTCAAGCCTGAGCGCAAGGCGCAATTCCGCCGCCAACCACCCAGCGATAAAGGCGTCATCACCGCCGTACAGCAAATACAAACTCGCCCTCTTGCGAGCGCGTATCTCTTCAATTGCTTTATATAAAGACCTCTCCAAACGCTAGCCCTCTTCCCCCTAAACCTGGAGCGTGCGCAGCCTGCGTTTGCGGTTCACCATGCGCATGCCGCCGAGTTGCAGCAGGTACCTTACCTTGGTCAGTTCTTTGAACACCCCGGCAAGCCTTCCCGATGTGCGCACACCCGCCAAATCTCCAACACCGCGCGAATGCCCGAGCGAGGCGAGAGTACCATAAATTTTAGGAACAAACAACTCTTGCCCCTCCCCGTTCAGCACCCGCATGAGGTTGATCGCGGCATGCCTCCCCATTTGCGTGGCTAGTTGCGCTGTCGGCGGCAGGGGCTTTCCGGCGCGATCAAGCCGTGCGCAGTCCCCGACAATCCATAGCCTGTCGTCATCCACCGACTGCAAGGTGCCGTCAACACGCGCACGTCCCTTGTGATCGCAAGTCAGTCCGGACGCCTGCAAAACCGGCGTGGCGCGCACGCCGCCTGTCCATACGATGGTCCCGGCGCACAAAGTTTCCCCGCTCGCCAGGTAAACTGCCTGATCCTCGACGCGCACGATCGCTGACCCGGCCTTGAATTGAACACCGGCACGCTCAAGTTCACGCCTCGCAAGACTGCGCTGATTCGGGGGCAACATCGGCAATATGTCGGGCATGGCCTCCACGCAGACAATCACAAACTGACGCTGATCCACGTGGTAAGTTCGCCCTATTTTCGGCAGCCACTCGGCAAGTTCGCCCGCAAACTCAATTCCAGTTAACCCGCCACCACCGATCACAACCGTCAGGCGTGACACGTTCCCGTCTTTTGCATAGCGACGAACCTGGGTTTCAATGTGACGGCGAATCACCCGCGCCGATTCCAAAGACTTTAACGGCAGGCTGTGTTCGTAGAGTCCCGTGATACTGAAGTACTCAGGCGCACTCCCTAGCCCAATCACCGCCCGCTCATACGGGTATGTCCCAAGACGCCCCACCAGGCGCGTCTGCTTCCAATCGACGCGATGAATTTCGTCCACCTCGACTTGCACGTCAAGTCCGTAAAACAGATCCGCAAGGTCGATTTTATAGTCGTCTACCGGGTGACGTCCCCCAGCTGCTTCGTGCAACCACGTCGTCAACTGATGATAAGGCTTCGCATTGACAACGGTCACCCCAATTCCATGTCTGGCCAGTTCTTTTGCCGCAAACACCCCGGCATAACCGGCTCCCGCCACCAAAATCCTGTCCATATAAAAAACACCCCTCTTCATGGTTTCCCAAAAAGAAGGGATATACTACAGCTTACGAGCGTTTACGGAAAAAGTTGTCGCTCTGCCCACATCAATGCCCCGTCCCGTTCCTGTAGGTAACGCCCGACCGCAAGCAACGATTCCATCACTTGTAAAAAAGCGTCATAATTCGGTTTATCTCGCAATTCGTACGCATGCGTCAGTAATTTTTCTGTCATCAAATCCACATCAAAGGAATCCAGCGATATCATGCCAAGTCTCCTCTACTTTTGCGGTGTCGATCAACTCTTATCCATTAGAGTATTTGCTGATTTTGCGTAACTTATACCGACGGATTGACCAGACGGCAAAAACCATGGTCGCTAAGTACAAAAATTGCACCCATAACGGCGGTGGGGCGAAGGTCACATTCAACGAGCCGCCGCTAAGCACATGGAGTCCGGCAGTCATGGTCGCAAACACCGGATGGAGGAGCGGACGAAGCACCGCCGCTGCCGCAGGGCTTGCGCAGGCAAACAACACCAACAACGCGCAGACGGGAATGGTCCATTCCAAAACCGGGTACAGAAACATGTTGATCAGCAGTGAAAAATACGGAAATTGACCAAATTCGAACGCCACAAACGGCGTCACTCCAACTTGCAGGGCGGTGGCCTTACTGAACAACCGACGCACACGCAGGTTTTTTATGCGGGTGAATAAGGCACTCGATATCAGCCCCGGCAACACATGAATGGATGCCGCTGCGGCAAAGGAGAAAATTACCCCTGGATCGAACAGCCACTCGGGTTGAATGATCCCGATGATCGCCATGGACAAGGCATTCGAAGTGAAAAAATCCCGCCGTTTGCGAAAAAACACTGCTGCCAAGTCGTAGGCGTAGACGATCGCAGCTCTGCTTGCTGGCGGAGAAAACGTCGTCATCGCCACCACGACGCCAGTCAGCGCAAACCCCACAAGCAGCCACAAGGTTCGCCAAGGCACACGTTTGATCAACGCCCGCACAACAGGCGCTACCGTCATGCGAATGGTGGCACCAGACGCAACCACGGCGTGGACAACACCAAGCGCGACAAACGTCTGAACGAGCGTGCTGGAGAGCAACATGTGATCCCCTACGGAAAACGATAATAAGTAGGCGGCAGCGGTAACGCCATAGCCCATCGTTACCCTCGTTTCCATCCAGTTCTGCGCCAGTCCTTGCCAGACGAACAAGTCGATCGGGAGTTGAGAGGGAACCTTAACCAGCGTCGAATACGTAGCGACTCCCTCCAGATCAATGCCCTTGCGTTTCAGCGATTCGGCAAACGACCCTTGGAGTGGCATTTGCAGCTTCACGCTAGCCTTAAATGCTTCGCCTGACTCAAGCGGCAGGATCATTCCCGCTTGTTCGTACACCGTCAGCCAGATGCGCGGACTTCCTGGTGCCGGAACCCACTCATCCCCGCTCGTCAAATAATACGAAACCTGAAAGGGTGCTTGTTCTCCCCACGATGTGGTCTTCACGTAGCCATCAATATGGCCCACCAGCGTGATGCCACTCTGTGCAGCGACCGCTTGCGACAGCAACACTCGCCAAGCATCAGCACGCCGCAACCATGCGTTTTCAGCGTACCAAGCGCCCGCCCCAACAGCCAACCCGAGGCACACAAGGAACCAAATGCGCACCTTCCATTTCTTCAGCAGCCGTTTTAGACTCCACATGGCTCCGCTCCATACACCCACTGCCGCCACCACCACTACCGCACGCAAATGCATGTGAACCAGGAGCATTCCTAGACAAAACGACACTCCCATCCAAGCAATCATTCGATACATGATGACAACTTCTTTCACCAATATTCATAAATTGACCTTGCACACGCATATGAATATTGCTAGTATTGCGCTTAGAGTGTTAATGAAAGACATTGGTGAATACGCCGAATCCGACGATTGTCGGTACGGGGGATACGTAATTGGGGTGAAACTGCGCAAGCAGTTGAGCAACCTTTCAGCTCAAACCCGTCAACTAACCTCGGAGGCTTGGAAAGGGGTCACTTTATTTGCGCGATATGAGATTTTTTGCCTTATTAACCGGTTCTGTCCTAATCGGAGTTTCCTCTTATTTACCTGTACAGGCTCAGACCATCACTCACACGATACAAGCCTCCGACTCCCTTGCACCCACCGTGAAAAAGACTTCGAAACGCGCACACGACGCATACCAACCCTTAGGCGAGCAAATTTCCTCTTATTCCATGCAATTTGTCCACGATCCGTACGTATGGGGCGGCAGCTCCCCAGCGGGATTCGACTGCTCTGGATTCACCGTGTACACGTACGCCCACTTCGGTATCACCCTGCCAAGAACGGCGTCTGGCCAATCCGAACTCGGCTCCTACGTCAGCGAGAACCATTTGCAACCGGGCGACTTGGTGTTTTTTGATACGGACGGTGAAGGCGTATCCCACGTCGGTATCTACATTGGCAACGGCAACTTCATCAGCGCGGCCAGCGTTGACGTGTGCGTCAGCAGCCTGACATCGGGATACTGGGCGGATCACTACATCACCGCGCGACGCGTCAACTAACGCAGTGTCAGATAAGGCAGCACCTTTGCGAGCAGTTTGGGACCAATTCCCTTGACCGCCGATAGCTGTTCCAAGCTTGTGAAAAGGCCATGCGCACGGCGATAGGCGACGATCGCCTGCGCTTTTTTTACGCCAATACCAGGCAGCGTTTCAAGGGTGACGACAGCGGCTTGATTCAAAGGAATCTTCACCCCGTTTGGCAGCTTCTTGCCACGACTCTTTGCAGGCGTTGCGATGGACAGACTGGCCGCCGCCGACACCGTACCCGCTCCAGACGATTCGCCGATCGACGGTACCACGATCTCTGTGCCATCTTCCGCAATCGCCGCTAGGTTGATCGCCTGCAAATCCGCCTTCGCCGTCGCGCCGCCCGCCGCACGAATGGCGTCGACCAGTCGGGAATCAAGCGGCAGATGGTAAAGACCTGGCCGCTTAACCTCGCCCACGACATAGATCGTGACCTTAGCCTGGCTTGCGAGGCGACTTTCCGAAACTTGCGCAGAAGCGGCGCGTACCGTCGCAGCGCTTGCCGCGACCAGTTGGCGATTTTGCGTATCCCCCTGCTGCCATGGCTTCCAAGCCAATGTTCCCAATACTGCCCAGCCTACCAGCAACAGCACGCCCAACCACTTGTCGAGCGAACGCCTGCTCGAGCGTTGCGCCATCCCTACCATCCCCCGAATTGCGTTCTCTCGTTGACTGTTCCAGAACCGCATCGGGAATCCTTTTTACCATCCGCGCATTTTCAAAATCATCACTGCAGCGATCGCGATCGATTGTACAAACAAAATCAGACTGTATCACAAAAAACCAGCCTACTGACAACAGCTGGTTTGACAATCTACAGGTATGCGATTGTACTGCATCTAAGTATCGAAAGTGCCAGCTAGCAATCGTTAGCTGGCACTTCTCTAAAAAACAGAATAGCTGAGGAGAGTTGATCAACGTTGATACGATTTCAGGTTGTAAACCGTAAAAGTGCCGTACATCCAACCCTTTCCGGGCGCAGGGGACATTGCGCCTCCCCAACCGCTCTTTCCAGAACCGCAGGCAGCCATACACTGCCAATTGTACTGACCGGCATTACCGGTGTTGTAAAACGCTTTAACAGTGACATACGGCTCATTCGCTGTTTTCGGAGGAAGCGGGATGTTGAGATTCAGTTGCGGCATGGTAATCGTATGAGCAACGTTATTCTTGTTGAATGCCGTTACTTTCTTCCCATCGACTAACTCGTAACCCCCTACCGTTCCCTTCACTTTGTAATCGTCCCCGACAACAGGTGCCGGACCATCATCATAACTATGAATAATGAATTCGACCTGCGAGTTGGCAGGTGCCGAGAAGTATGCAGGTGTAATGTTGGGATATCCATCCGGTGCATTATTTTGCGGACCATGATACAGTGTGAGCGTGATAATCGTCGGGTACTTTGCCGCAAGTGGCGAAACCTTTTTCGAGGTAACATGTGCACTGGCCATGCTTGTCATGCCAATGAGCATCCCTGACGCCAATGCCGTTAATGCAAGTTTGTTCAGTTTCAAAAAACCGCCCCCTTAAGATTGACTGCGTTATCTTTACAATCACTATCCTCTCATAAACGCCAACCAAAAATAAGTGCTTTCTGGAGCATATCGAATAGTCATATTGGATCAGATTTCTATAGTAGAGTTTGTTACAACCTTTCTGGAATGTTGCCCACACTCATTCGTCACAAAGTTGTTGCAAAAAATCATTGAACCTCACTATGTCAGCTATATTAATATCAAGGGATCATCCTCACTAAGTATGGGAAAAACGAACCGTGACGTAGAGGGGACGAACTTCACGTCACAAATCGAAGGCGGCGCAAGAAAGCGACCAGACCATCTTTAGCAAAATGTGGATTCATTTGATAAAAACCCTGCCGGTCGCTTTATTCGACAGCTGCGCCCGTCAAGAAGTGAGTGGTACAGGCAAACGCGGCGCATCTCCCCACAACCGCTCCAATCCGAAAAACTCCCGTTCTTCTTCTTGGAAGATGTGGACGATCACATCACCAAAGTCCAGCAACACCCACTTGCCTTCGTCGTGACCTTCGCTGCCTTTGCAACGCAACCCCGCCAATTCCAGTCGCTCTTCCACCGCGTCCGCAATCGCCTGCACCTGCGTACGTGAATTGGCGCTGCAAATGACGAAACAGTCAGCAATCACGGAAAGCTCGCTAATATCGAGAATGATCACATCCCGCGCTTTCTTCGAATCCGCTACATCCGCAGCCAACTGTGCCCACTCCTTGTACTGATCGCGCATCCGTCAACCTCCCTCATGTTCTTCTTTGATTGTAGTCTTTTCTCATCGGTTCGTCGACCATTCGCCACATTTGATTGCGCAACAACACGGTGTTCATCGCGATCACCGACTGTTTTTCCAGCAAATAAAAAATCGAAGCGTCTGCCGCCACCGCCACAGCGAGCGACAGATCGAGCGCGGCGGCCACCCGCAAGTCGTCCACACCGTCAAACACCCTTCCCGGTTCGATGGTGTCGGCAACATACAGCACCTGCGCCAGTCGCCCCATTTCCGGGTGACCGACGGTGTGCCACGCAATCGCCTCAGCCACTTCGTCGTCCAGCACTTGAAAGTCACGCGCGAGTCGCGCCGCCGTGACGGGTCCGTGCCAAGTGGCGAAGTCATCGTCCGGCACAGCAAAGTCCACCTCGTTTGCAAGCGTGCGCAGTTCAGTCGCGGTTTTTTCCCTATAAACGTCGTGCAGCGCCGCCGCCAGCGCGGCCTTTTCTCCATCGACAGAGTACCTCGCCGCCAATTCGCGGGCGGTTTTCACCACACCCAGAACGTGGTCAAAGCGACGGTTGGACAACTCCGCCTTGACCACATCGAGAACATCGGTCAAGCAGTGTACCCTCCTTCTGCAACAATCAAATCCCATACCCCTGTCGGCAACAGCGGATCCACGCGAAGTCCCCTGTGCATCCGCTCGCGCAGCCAAGTGCTGGAAACATCCAATTCCGGCATCTCCAAGGCACACACGTGCGCGTTATGAAATGTGCGCATCAGGTTGTCCGCCGCCACCCGCACATCCACGCCTGGACGCGGCGCCGCCGCAACGGTCACCAGCGCAAGCAAATGATCGGCGTCTTTCCAGCGCGGAAGATCTAGCAGCATGTCGGCGCCGACGATCAAAAACCAGTCATCCCGCGGCGCTGCAGCTTTCATCGCACGCACCGTATCGACCGTGTAACTGACCCCCGCCCGCTCCAGTTCAATCGTGGACACGTGAAACTGGGGAAAGTCCCTCACCGCCTGTTCCAGCATGCGCAACCGAAATGTGGCGGGTTGCAGGCGCTGCCCCGTCTTATGCGGCGGGATGCCAGCCGGAATAAAATCGACCGTTTCAAGCCCCAGACTCTCCCGCGCCACCTCCGCCATCATCAAGTGCCCCACGTGCGGCGGGTCAAAGCTCCCACCAAACAGACCGCGCCTCACTTACTCGCACTCCCGTCCAGTTCCGGCATTGCCGCCGCTAACATCACATCCATTGATGGAAACACGCCAAACCAGCGCTCAAACGCGAGCGCCCCCTGACCGACCAGCATGCCGAGTCCACCGCTCGTCTTCGCCCCCGCTTTATCAGCCGCCGCGAGGAGCGGCGTCACCAGCGGACGGTACACCAGGTCGCTCACCAGCATTCGCTCATGAAAGACGTCAGGCGGCACAGGCAGTTCGCCCTCAAGGAACCCGACCATGCCCACTGGCGTCGCATTGATGAGCAGGTCGACGCGCTCACGCGGCCACTCCGCAATCGTTCCCGTCACGATGTTAGTCTGGTAGTGTTGCGCCAACCGCCGCGCCAGCGCCTCCGCCTTCGCGCGGTGCCGGTTCAAAATCCACAGCGCATCCAGCCCCGCGCCAAGCAGCGCGTCAGCGACGCCCATCGCCGCTCCGCCCGCGCCAAGCAGCACCGCCCGCTTGCCCTGCACGGCAAAACCGTGTTCGCGCCCAAGCGACAGCAAGTACCCCGCACCGTCCGTGTTATCGCCAATCCACTTTCCATCACTCACATATACGGTGTTGACGGCACCCATGCGGAGCGCGGTAGGCGTACACTCGTCGAGCAGGTCGATCACCGCCGTCTTATGGGGAATGGTGACGTTAAACCCGCGAAATTCGAGCGTACGCATGGCGCGGACAACCTCCGGCAGACGCTCGAAAGCCACGTCATAAGCGGTATAACTGGCGTCGATGCCGAGCGCACGAAACGCCGCCCGGTGCAAAACCGGGGACAACGTATGCCCGATCGGATGTCCGATGACCGCTAAGAACGATGGGAACCCGTCCATTTTTTCCCCTCCTCGACATGGCGACCGCCGCCCAACAAAGATGGTCGAATCGCAAGTTCCACGCCCTTTGGCGCATGCACGGCAAGCTCCAGGCGAAACCCGCCGAGGCGGATGAAGCCAAGTCCGGAAACGACGAGATCAAACGGCCTACCCGGCGTGAAACGGAATGTTTTTTTCAGAAGCGTCCGCAAATCGGGTGTACACTCCTCACAGGGTGGACTCAGCAGTTCCCCGACATGTTTCGCGTATAACTCGTCCGCTCGCTCTCGTTTAGTGCGGTGTACCTGCAGTTGATTGGCCACATACACGACAAACGGCTGCGGATTGCCGCCAGTAAAATCAATCCGCGCAAGTCCGCCCAAAAACAGTGTCTGCCCTGGCGCCAGTTGAAACACTCGCGGCCGCAACCGCGCATCAGGTAAAATGTCTTTCAGCGACTGCGGACACACGCGGTCGGTGACGCGAAACTCGCCAAGCAGACCGGGCGTATCTGTGAACGAAAGGCTCGATCCTGCGACCGCCAAACTAACCATGCCAAGCGTCGTGCCGGGGTAAAAGCTGGTCGTCAGCTTCTGGCCCTCATCCGCATCCAAACTCGCAATCAGGCGATTGAGCAGCGACGACTTGCCGACATTCGCCATACCGATCACCACCACCTGCCGACCGCGCACCATGGTTTCCAGGGTCGTTGCCAGTTCGCTGACACCCTGTCCGTTTTTCGCGCTGACGACAAACGCTGACCGCGCGTCCAGACCGCGCTTTTTCGCCTCCCGCAGCGCCCAGCCTTTAACACGTTCGGTGCTGGCGTTGTGCGGGAACAAGTCGAACTTATTCAAAGCCAGCACCACCTCGCGCCCCTTTAGCAGACGCTCTACTCCCCGCACCAAACTGCCGCCAAAATCAAACAAATCCACCACATAGAGAATCAACGAAGGTCGCTTCAACGCTTTTTCCAACGTATCCTGATACTCTTGTGCCGTCACCGAAACCGGCGTCAATTCGCCGTAATGGATCAGCCGGTAGCACCGCTGACACAGCGGGTGTTCGCGCAAAAACGCCTGCCCGCTCACATAACCTTTTTCCCCCGGGCGCTCCATTTGCAATGGCGCACCACACCCTGAACACTGCAAACTCATCCGTTCACCGCTCGTTTCTGTCTTCCGTGTCCGCAGCTACAGCCGGACTGGGTAATTGTCTTAAAATCAACCGTTCCATCCTACGCATCAGTCGCGTACCCACAAACTCACGCGGGTGGATCGGCTTCACGAGAATGGTGTAGAGGCCAAGCCGATTGGCACCTAGCACATCGGTAAAAATCTGATCCCCCACCATCACGGTGGCGGACGGTTCCACCCCCAACATGCGCATCGCCTTCAAGTACGACCGCCTGCGCGGCTTGCCCGCCTTATAAATAGCCGGAATGCCGACCCGTTCAGCGAACTCCAGTACACGCTTGGCGTCGTTATTCGACACGATACACACCTCGAAGCCGAGCGTCCGCACCTCGTTCAGCCACGTGAGCAGTTGTGGCGTCGCGACGGGCGAATTCCACTCCACTAGCGTATTGTCAAGATCTGTCAGGACAGCGCGCATACCGCGCCGGTACAACTCTCGCCAGTCAATCTCATAAATGGACGCCACAAACTCACGCGGTCGCAAACGCGACAACAACCGCATCCCCGCCTTATCGTTCGATGGGATTCACGCAAAGCCTCATCGGCACCTTTCGGCAGACGCCTAGCGATCCCCCAAGCGCAAAATCAGCAATTCATGTCAGGATCATTGTACCAAAAGATTCGCTTGCCAGCGAGCGCCTTGCGGCGCGCTCGCTTAATGCCGTCGCCGCTCCAGTTCAGACGAGAGCTTTTCCAGCGCCCGCTTTTCGATTCGCGACACGTACGAGCGCGATATACCCAGTTCCTTTGCGATTTCCCGCTGCGTCTTTTCCTCCCCGCCAACCAGGCCAAAACGCGCCCACACGATCTCCCGTTCACGCGGACTAAGCGCCGCCAGCACCTCGTAAATGCGTTCGCGATCAAGCTGCAGTTGCACCGTTTCGATCACCTCTTCGCCGTCCGTGCCGAGCATGTCGAGCAGCGCCACCTCGTTGCCCTCCTTGTCCTGGCCGATCGGCTCATATAACGAGATGTCGCGGCGGTTTTTTTTGGCTGATCGCATATGCATGAGGATCTCATTCTCAATGCAACGCGCCGCATACGTGGCGAGCTTGACCCCCTTATCCGGCTTATATGTCTGGATGCCCTTGATCAGGCCGATGGTGCCTATGGAAATCAAGTCTTCGCCATCGACGCGGCCATGGTCGTACTTTTTCACCAAATGAGCGACAAGGCGCAGATTGTGTTCGATCAGGACGTTACGCGCGTTTTCGTCACCTTGTTGAAACAGCCTCACATAGCGGTCTTCTTCTTCGTTCGACAACGGTTGAGGAAATGTGTGATTTTTGACATAGGAAACGAACAACAGAAACTCACGAACAAAAACAGCCACAAACGCCAGGATGCTCAAGCCCATACCCTCCTCGCACTTCTTTAGAATGCAAAGAGTGTATGCGCACGGGACGGTTCTAATGTGACCGCTTTGCCGCGTTCGCCTGACTTCGCGCCTCATTCGCCAACTGTTTTGGGTAGGTGGAGGCAAAGTAACTGCCGCCCGTGCCGTTGTTTTTCGCCACGTAAAAAAGATAATCCGTAGGAGCGGGGTGCAATGCCGCATCAATCGCCGCCAGACCCGGATTCGCGATTGGGCCTGGGGGAAGGCCGCGATGCAGGTACGTGTTATAGGGGCTGTTCACCTGTAGGTCTTGCAGCGTAAGGTTTTGCGTATAACCGTAATCATAACCAAGCGCGTACTCCACCGTCGCGTCGATTTCCAACGGCATCGGCGGCTCGTGATGCAAACGGTTAAAAATTACACTTGCGATCAGTGGACGGTCTTTGGGGATACGTGCTTCGCGCTCGATAATCGACGCGATCGTCAGCGCCTGATTCACGTTCAATCCTTCGCGCCTGATTGCCGCGAGGCGCTGCGGCGTCAGCACAGACGCGGTTTGCGCAAGCATCGTTTGCACCACCTGTGTCGCGCTCTCCCCGCGTAGAAAATCGTAAGTGTCGGGAAACAGGTACCCTTCGAGGCGCGTCTTGATCCCTGTGTTTTGAGGGATCTGACGGACAAATGACTCAGGATACACGCCGCTTTGCACCGCTTGATCAAACGCAGCTACCGCGCAGACGCGATCCTGCGCAAGCAGTTTGGCGATCTGCGCGACCGTGAACCCCTCTGGGATCGTCACCTCCACCGTGTTGTAAGCGCTGGCGCCACCCTTCAGTTCGGCGACCACCTGCGCAAACGTCATCCCGGTGTGAAACGGATAGTCACCCGCCTGCAAGCTGGCACCTTGGTGTGTCCAGGAAAGGTAAAGACGAAACCAGAAGGCGTTCTCGATCACCCCTTTTTGTGTGAGGAGCTGACCGATCGCCCTGCTGCCCAAACCGCTCGGTATAGTAACCCAGATCGTCTTGCCGGGCTTTCCATTGGGAGTGTCACCGATCCTGCCGAGTCCCGCGAGTCCCCCCAAGACTGCCAGAACCAACACCAAAACCACCGCTAGCAAACGGTTTTTTCTTCGTTTCCACCAAGGCTTGCGCCGTCTCTTCATCCCAGTTACGCGTCCATCCTAATTATTCAGTCTTCATCCACGTCAAACAAAAGCTCGTCAAACGCCTCAGCGACTGCTTCCCATTCGTCGTCGTCATCAACGCCGACAAGGCTCGCATCGTCCGACTCCACGTCCCCTTCGACGCGCAAAATCAACAGATCGTCACCAGGATCATCCAGTGATTGCAGGAGTACATAGTGCTGTTCGTTCATCTCCAGTACGCGCACCACCTTAAATGACTCCTCGCGTCCTTGCTCGTCGTTCAACACCACGCTCCCCAGGAGCAGATCGTCCAGCACGTCAAGCCCTCCCATTGCGATCCAAATAGGTTTGAAGTATCAATACGGCGGCCAACTTGTCGACGACTTGTTTGCGTTTGCCGCGACTGACGTTGCCTTCGACAAGCACGCGGTTGACGCTGACCGTCGTCAGTCGTTCATCGACCCACTCGACCGGGATTCCCGTCGCGGCAGTCAGCTTTTCGCCAAATGCGCGCGTCACCTCTGCTCGCTCGCCATAACTTCCGTTCATGTTGCGCGGCATGCCAACGACGAACAGCGTCACGCCCTTCGCACGCGCAATGGCCGCAATCTCACCGTACACATCACGGGTTTTTTTCACATTGACCACCCCGTATCCTTGCGCCGTGACCTGCAAATCATCACTCAGCGCAAGGCCGATACGGGCGTCGCCGTAATCAATTCCTAGGATTTTCATGGCAGTCTTGACGACAAGTAAAACCTGACCAATTCTTCAATCAATTCGTCGCGTTCCACGCGCCGTATCGCGTCGCGCGCTTCTTTGTAGCTTGTGATGTACGCCGGATCCCCAGAGATCAGGTACCCGGAAATCTGATGGATGGGGTTATAGCCTTTTTCATTCAATGCCTCGTAGGCGAGCAACAGCACCCGTTCGGCGCGCGTCGGTTCGTCCGGTCGCAGGCGAAACTGCATTGTCTCGTCAAACGTTGACACATGGATCCCCCCACTCTCGACTAATAGAGGTTGTCCGGTAAGTGCCTCCGAACACGCACTCATACGTTCATTGTAAACGTGAGCGACAAAAAATGCGAATTTACGGCGTGAGTAGCCTGGCTACCGCCTGCCGCGCCAGTTCGAGCGCTGCGCCAAGGCGTCCCGGATCCTTCGCGCCCGCTTGCGCGATGTCTGGTTTGCCGCCGCCCGATCCGCCCACGCCCGCCGCCACTTCTTTCACCAGTTGACCGGCGTGTGCGCCTTTTTGCTGAAGCGCTTTAGGCACCGCAGCAACCATTTGCAAACGCTCGCCGACTTTGCCGACCAGCACGATCAACAGTTCCGGTTGGCGCGACCTCAACTCATCCAACACCGAGCGCAGGCCGTCTGCGTCGAGCGCGGAAACCTCTGCAACCAGCGCGCTGCCAAGCGGGTACTCAGTCGCTTTGGCGAGCAGTTGCAGCGCTTCGTGCTTACCCAATTGCACCGTCAACAACGACGCTTGCTTTTCCAGGGACTTCACCTGATCCATCAAGCCGCCAACGCGCTCCGGCAGTTGCGCAGGATTGGCGCGCACTTGGTCCGCAAGCGCGTGGAGCAGGTGTTCTTCCGTTTTCACAAAATCAAACGCCCGTTCGCCTGTCACCGCTTCGATTCGGCGAATCCCCGAACCGATGCCCGTTTCACCGATCAACTTGAATACGCTGATTTGACCAGTGTGCTTGACGTGGCAACCGCCACACAGTTCGATAGAATAACTGCCCGCACGCACCACGCGCACGACGTCGCCGTACTTTTCGCCAAACAACGCCATCGCCCCAAGTCCTTTCGCCTGTTCCAGATCCATTTCTGCGATTTCCACGGCTTCATCGCGCCAGATCTGTTCGTTGACGAGGCGCTCTATGCGATCCAACTGCTCGCGCGAGATGACGCCGTGGTGGGTAAAGTCAAACCGCAAGCGCTCCCCTTCGACGAGCGATCCGGCCTGCGCCACATGGTCGCCGAGTACCTCCCGCAACGCCTTGTGCAGCAGATGCGTTGCCGTGTGGTTTTTCGTGATCGCCGCACGCATGCGCACGTCAATGGTCGCCGTCACCGCAGCACCCACCGCGACACTGCCTTCGGCCACCTCGCAGTGGTGCAGGGGTTGCCCATTTGGTGCCTTTTGCACATCAAGTACGCGCAGCGCAAAGTCGTCGCCAACGATCACGCCGCGGTCTGCCACCTGTCCGCCGCTCTCAGCATAAAACGGCGTGCGATCGAGGATCACCTGCACGTGTTCGCCAAGCGTCGCGCACTCCGCCAGCTCGCCATTCACCATCATGACCTCAAGTGTTGCGGTCACGCTCGTTTCCGTATACCCGACAAACTGACTCGGCACCTGCAAATCGCGCATGAGTCCTGTCTGCACCTGCATGCTGTCAACCTCTTGCCGCGCACTTCGCGCGCGCTCCCGCTGCTCGTCAAGCGCACGTTCAAAGCCTTCGCGATCCACGCCGATGCCGCTCTCCGCCGCAATTTCCTCCGTTAAGTCAAGCGGGAACCCGTACGTGTCATAAAGCTTAAAGGCGTCTTCTCCCGCGATCACCCGTTTGCCTTCTTCCTGCAACCGCTCGATCAAACGGGCAAGCAGCGCTTCGCCATCCGTCAAGGTTTCAAAGAAGCGCTCTTCCTCGCGCAGAATGACATCGGTGATGCGGTCGGCACGCTCCCGTACTTCCGGATAATAGTCGGCCATCACGTCGGCCACCACCCCAGTCAACGAGTGCAAGAACGGCTTGCCGTACCCGAGGCGCTTGCCACTGCGCACCGCCCGGCGCAGCAGACGGCGGATGACGTAACCGCGCCCCTCGTTGCTCGGGAGTACCCCGTCCGCAATCGCAAAGGCGACAGTTCGCACATGGTCGGCAATGATCTTCAAGGCCACATCCACCGCGCCGCCCTGTCCGTACCTGACGCCGAGAATCCGCGCCGCCGCGTCGATCATCGGACGGAACAGATCGGTGTCAAAGTTGGTCGCGACGCCTTGCAACACCGACGCCGTGCGTTCCAGCCCCATCCCTGTATCAATGTTTTTTTTCGGAAGCGGCGTATATGAGCCGTCCGGATTGTGGTTAAACTGACTGAAGACCAAGTTCCAGATTTCTAGGTGCCGGTCACAGTCGCAACTGGCGTCGCACTCAGGACGCCCACACCCGATCCCTGGGCCACGATCATAAAAAATCTCCGAATTGGGACCGCATGGCCCCTCGCCGATGTCCCAAAAGTTTTCTTCCAGACGCAGTATCTTATTCTCTGGCACTCCGATTTCCTTGTGCCACACACTGTACGCTTCCTCATCTTCAGGATGAATGGTGATCGACAACCGCTCCGCCGGAATGTTCAGGCGCTCCGTCACAAATTCCCACGCCCAGAAGATCGCTTCCCTCTTAAAGTAATCGCCAATCGAAAAGTTCCCTAACATTTCAAAGAAAGTTTGATGTCGCGCCGTATGTCCGACATTTTCGATATCGTTGGTGCGAATGCACTTTTGACTGTTGGTCATGCGTGGGTTGCTTGGCGTCACGCGACCGTCAAAGTACTTTTTGAGCGGCGCCATGCCGCTGTTGATCCACAAAAGCGACGCGTCGTCCTGCGGCACTAGGCTCGCACTCGGCATGATGTCGTGCCCTTTTTCTTTAAAAAAATCCACAAAATTGCGGCGTAGTTCACTCGTCTTCAACACAGCCCACCCTTTCGTCACCAGCTGGCAACAATAAAAAAAGCCCCGCTCCCCTAAGGGACGTGAGCTTCACGCGGTACCACCCTTATTACGCCAACTCTGCGTCACCATTTGGAGTGAAGTATAGCAAAATCTTGCGCATGCGACAAGCTGCTCTGGTAGGCATTGATGGCGTGGAGGCGATACAAATAAGCATATGACCTCCACCTTTCCCCGTCATTAATTTTTGGGTTTACCGTAGGGGTCGAGATCTAATTTAGTTCCACCGAAGTTTTTATTGCACACGGGACAATGAACATCCCAAGAATCCTGTACCTGCTCATTGTAGTTACGATGTGCGTATTTCAGTGAACTGCTCCCGCCCTCGCTTCGCTTAGAGGCGTGAGCTTCTTGCTTCATCGACCACCGCCTGCCGTAGCAGGTCTTACATGATCTCCGCAAGCGTGGATTCGGCACGTTCCATGCCTATG
>JAJZCL010000021.1 GCA_021846165.1 Bacillota bacterium
ATCTGCGAACGATCCTGTATTGCCGCTGTCGTTTGCAGCACCGCCCGGCTTGTTCCGTGTTGAAGGCGTCGCTGTCTGGCGGGGATCTAACGGTGTCGTTGGGTTAACGATCAAGTCAATGACTCCTTTATCTATGTTCAATGCATCTAATGACCTAATTATAATCTATCGTCGATGCGCTTGTCGATACGATTGCGTCACGGTCAGTTCTCATATTGCTTGGAATCCTGGTCAGAGCGCTGAGCAGCAATCCTTTTAAGGGCTTCACGAATTCCGTGAGTGAGGGACTCGTGGGGCTTAAAAAATTCATTAGCATCACCTCGTGAATGGCACCCAGCCAGGCAAACGCCGTAAGTTGCGTGTCAAGCGGCGCGATGGAGCCGTCGTCAATCGCCGACTGCAAGTAGCCTGAAATCACGGCGGCAAACTTTTGATGGGCGGCAAATACTTCCTCGTCAAACACCTTGCCGAGTCCAGTCGCTTCTAGAAACAGTAAGCGCGTCGCTTTTTCGTGTTTGGAAAAAATGCTCAAAACCGTTTCGAGTGCCGCTTCGATCTTCAATTCGGCACCATTGTTCTCCTCCACGGCCTTATCCACTTCGGCGACGATGCGCTCGACGAGCGTGCCGAGCAGCGCCTTGAAAATTGATTTTTTGCTGGGAAAATGAAAATAAAAGGCGCCTTTTGACGTGTCCGATCGCTTGGTAATGTCATCGACCAGCGCGCCGTTATACCCTTTGTCCGAAAACACATCAATGGCGGCGTCTAGGATCCTTTGCCTCGTTACTTCTTTGTTCCGCTTCGCCACGGCTCAATCTCCTTCATAGTCTCCGCTTGACCGGGCTTTTCCTCCCAGTACACTTCGACGATGTCTAGGTGCTGAAGCTCTGAGGTAAAATCGACCGTTTCGCCGTTGCGCTTCATCACGAGGCGGGACTTGCCTAACGCCTGGCTGCGCAATTGGTCGCCTAGACGGTAAATCACGTCGTTGATGGTGATCGGTCGTTCACTTGTTTCGCGCGGCGGGGTGTAGTTGACGCTGTCGCCATTGGCAAGCGGCGTACTTGGCGCGGCTTCCCTTCCGTTGACAAGAATTGGAGTATGGCGGCGAAACCATTCGGTTTTGCCGTTGACGGTAATCTGAAAGGGAGAGGACTCCACATACGTAATGTTCGCGGCAGAAAGGGCGTCACGCACCGTCAGTCGCGGCTGTTCAATCAGGTAAATGCGCAATTCATCTGCGATCGCTTCCGCCTCGTTCAAGGTGCCGACGCCGTTTTGCGATGTGGCAATGCGATACCGGGAGTCGCGCAGATCGGGCGTACGCCCGTTGACACTCACGCGCAGCGGTTCGCCCAACGTCATTTTGCGCAATGCGGCGATGGCCTCCGCGACGGTCGGCCAATTCAATTCGATTCGGTCGCGATCTGCAAGCTTGGTCTGGAGCGAGGCAGACCGCCCATTAATGCGGATATCCGGTTCAAACACGTACGGTTCGTCGTCGATCCAGATGCGGCGCTGTGGAACGGTTGGCAGCAAATCCGCGAGCGTTCCAGTGGCGCCTTGTCCTGGCGTCGCAGGCAGAACCTCCAGTTCGTCTCCCGCTTCGAGAATTTCTGCGAGGGATGTGGGCTGGCGGTTTTTTAAGAGTTTGCCCGGGGTGCCGACGGTGCCAGTGATGGCTTTCACCTCGCCGTTAAGCTCCACCACAATGGCTGACCCTGGTCGAGACTTCAGAATGGCTAGGTCGACGCCCGCTTCGAGCAGCGCGTCGCCCACCGTGAGCGGATGAAAGGCGAACAACCGTGTAGCGTGCCCATCCACCGCCACTGTGATCGGCGTGATTTCGCTCGATGCGGCCGCCAGCGCGATGCCGATCGGCGTCACCGCTTCCGGTCCTGTCAGTTGTTCCACGCAACCTGATGCCATCGTGATGGACTCGCGGTCGCGCACTCGCACTCGATCCAGCGATAGCCCGAGTTTTTCCGCAAGCAGGGGTTCGATGTAAGGGGTTTTGGCACCGCCGCCGATCAGCATCATCGCTGTCGGGGGTTTTTGGTTGAGTCGAAGCACCTCGTCCGCAATCGCTTGTGCCAGCGCTTCGATCGATGGCTTGAGTTGCTGGAGGATTTTCTTGCTTGTCACCGTTTTCGAAACGCCTAAAATGTCCGAGAACGTTTGTTTGGACTCTAACAGCAGGTTGCGTTTTAGCGTTTCTGCCTCTGGAAAGTCAAGTAAATACAGATCCACCAGCGCTTCCGTGATTTCGTCGCCTGCGATCGGCACCATGCCGTAGGCTTGAACGGTGCCGTCTGCGGTAATGGCGATATCGGAGGTGCCTGCGCCGATATCGACAAGGGCGATGTTCAGTTTACGCATCGTTTTGGGGATCAACGCATTTAGGGCGGCGATCGGTTCCAGCGTCAATCCATGCATCAAGAGATTCGCCCCACGTAGGGCGCTGTCGAGCGAATCAATGACGACGCGAGGCAGGAATGTCGCGATCAGTGACACGCGCGCCTCTTCTCCGCGTTGGCCGACCAGACTGCCAATTCGTTCGCCATCGAGGTAGTAGGTGTGAACCGAGTAGCCGACGCAGTGCAGGGAAAATGGACTGCTGTCCGCCACCTGGTGTTCGCCCATCAGTGCCACCTTTGCCGTTTGTACGGCGAGCAGTTGCAAATTGAACACGTCTTCGCGTGAACAGGTATTGCCGCCAAGCGGGAACGACGCTTCTGCGTCAATCGTTTTCAGGGCGCGCCCCGCTGCGGCGACAGCCACTTGATAAAGTTCTTGGCTGCTCTCCTCTTCCAGTTTTGACTTGATTCGCGCGATCACGTTGGCGACCGCTTGAATATCGTGAATTTGTCCGTCTTGCATCGCGCGATCCTGGTGTTCCTCCGATTCCGCATAGTGTACGACGCACTTTTCGCCTTCCATGCTGTACAGCAGTCCCGTCACCCCGCGCGTGCCAATATCCAGCGCAAATCGCAAGTCTTGCATGGGCATCATCCGCCTTCGTCTTTAGCGTAATAGCAACTCATAACCCGAGTGGTGCAACTTGCTTTTGAGTTCCTCAATGTGTTCCCAGTTGCGTGTTTCGGCAGCTAGTTGCACTTCCACCTGACCGAGTCCAAGTGCTTGTCCCAACCGATGGTGTTCAATGGACACGATGTTGGCGCCCGTTTCCGCCAGTGTCGTGAGAAGGTTGACGAGCGCACCGGGCCGATCCGGCAGTGTGGTGACAAAGCGGAGGTGCCTACCCGCCGCCACCAAGCCGTGTTCGATGATACGCGAAAGCAGCAGTACGTCGACGTTACCGCCGGAGAGAACCAGCGCCGTCTTTTTGCCTGTAAACGGCAGCTTACCGGTGATGGCGGCCGCTACGACGGCCGCGCTCGCGCCTTCGCTGACAATTTTCGAGCGCTCGATCAACACAACCATCGCGCGGGCGATCTCCTCATCTTCAACAAGTACGACGTCGTCCACGTACTTGCTGACGGCGGCAAAGGTGAGTGCGCCGGGGCGTTTGACCGCGATCCCGTCGGCGATGGTGGCGACGCTGTTGAGCTCCTCGATGTGTCCCACCGCAAGCGAGTGTTTGAAAGCGGCGGCGCCATTTGCCTCGACGCCGATGATGCGAATGTCGGGTCGCAGCGACTTCGCGGCAATCGCAATGCCGGAAATCAGTCCGCCGCCGCCCACGGGCACCACAATCGCTTTTAGGTCTGGCGCCTGCTCCAGCAGTTCCATACCAATCGTGCCTTGCCCTGCGATCACCTTCTCGTCGTCAAACGCGTGAATGTAGGTGCCGCCCGTTTCGCGCTGTATGTCCAACGCTTTCGCATACGCCTCGTCGTAGGTTTGGCCGTAGAGAACGATGGTGGCACCATACCTGCGTGTTGCCTCAACCTTCGAGAGCGATGCGACGGTCGGCATGACGATGGTACAGGGTGCGCCCATTAACTTCGCCGCATACGCCACACCCTGCGCGTGATTGCCAGCGGAGGCGGCGACCACGCCGTGCGCCTTTTCTTCGGCGGTCAACGTCGCCATTTTATTGTAAGCGCCGCGAATCTTAAATGAACCGGTGAGTTGTAAATTCTCTAGCTTCATATAAATTTGATTGTTCGATAACGTGGATAAGGTATGGGAAAAGTCAAGCGGCGTAAGTTCGATGATGTCCGCCAGACGCAGACGCGCATCCTGAATGTCCTTGTTCGTTACTGTCAAAGTGAAGACGCCTCCAAACATCATGGCAAATTCCTGCGTGTTAATGTGAATATTGTATCACAACGCATGCTATTTTCTCCGAAACGGTCACGTGCGTTCCTTGCATTTCCGGTACGTCTGCGGCATGATCGAGCTAATATTGTGTTGCGATGAAATGAGGGATGCAGGTGACTTGGGAATGGAAGAATCTCGATGAAATGGTGCGACCGCTTGTCCGAGAGGCGCTCTTGTCGATCAGGCCATACGTGCCTGGTCGTCCGATTCAGGATGTGATGCGGGAGTTTGGACTGGCTCGTGTCATCAAAATGGCCTCAAATGAAAACCCGCTCGGACCGTCTCCGAAGGCGGTGGCCGCGATCCAGGCGATGCTCGGCGAACTCCATCGCTATCCCGATGGCGCCGCGCAGGACTTGCGTAGCGCGATAGCGATGCATACGGGACTTCCGAGGGATGCGGTGTTTGTCGGCAACGGTTCGGATGAAGTGATCAAGCTGGTCGCCGAGACGTTTCTGGAGCCCGGGGACGAGATGCTGGCGCCGTATCCGTCTTTTTCCCAGTACGACTTCAGCGCCCATGTGATGGGGGCGACGCTGGCGCCGGTGGCACTCGCTGAAGGGTTTGCGTACGAACTTGGGGAGATGCGCAAACATATTCGTGCGAACACCAAGCTGGTGGTGCTTTGCACCCCGAACAACCCGACGGGTACGTGGTTGACGCACACGGAGGTTGCGGAGTTTGTCGACAGCCTCCCGTCAAACGTGATCATAGTTTTGGATGAGGCATACAATGAGTACGTCGACGCGCCCGATCCAGTGCGATCTGTGGAACTGATTCAAGCGGGGTATGCGGTTTTGTCGCTGCGCACCTTTTCCAAAATGTATGGACTCGCAGGCATGCGCCTGGGATATGCGCTCGGCAACCCTTCACTCATCCGTTACCTGCATCAGGCACGTGCGCCCTTTAACGTTAACGCGATGGCGCAGGCGGCTGCGATCGCCGCATTGACAGACACGGATCACGTTGCGCGCTCGCGTGCGTCCAATTTGGCGGGCAAGGAACAACTATACCGCGGCTTGGAGCGGTTGCGGGTGGCGTACGTCCCGACTCAAGGCAATTTTTTGATTGCTAGGGTAGGTGATGGCGAGCGCGTGTTTCAGTCTTTGCAGGAAAAAGGCGTGATTGTGCGCGCCGGGTTCCTTGGCTTGTCCGAGTACGTTCGCGTCAGCATCGGAACAGCGGAGGAAAATGAACAATTTTTGAAGACACTGGCTGATGTACTAGGCAAAACGGCGGATTTAAGATAGAATAGGAAAAATCGTTTAAAATTGAACATTTCAAAATCGTTAGAGGGAGAGACATAGGAATGGCAGAGGATCGCTTGAAAGAACTGCGCACTGAGCTTGATGGAATTAATCAAGAGTTGTTGATGTTACTCAGCAAACGCGCCGATGTGGTGGAACGAATTGGACAGATCAAACACGCCCGCGGGGTTGACCCGTACGATCCGGAACGCGAGAAGCAGCAACTGGATCGCCTCGTCGGCGATAACCCTGGTCCTTTTTCTGACGCCACGATTCGGCACTTGTTCAAGCAGATTTTCCAGGCATCGCTTGGACTACAGGAAGAACAGCGGCGACTGTTGGTCAGTCGTGAACGCTCCGGTAAGAATACGGTGGTGAACGTGAAGGGAACCGAGGTCGGCAGCGGCGTCCCGGTCGTCATCGCGGGGCCCTGTTCTGTCGAAACATCCGAGCAGATGAACAAAGTAGGTGCGTACTTGCAGTCGCAGGGGATCACGCTGCTGCGTGGTGGGGCGTTTAAGCCTCGCACGTCCCCGTATGACTTCCAAGGACTTGGGGAACAGGGGTTGCGATTGTTGCGGCAAACGACGCAACAGTACAACATGGCGTCTGTTTCTGAAATTGTAAACCCTGCTGACATCGAGATGGCGCTGCAGTATGTGGATGTGCTTCAGATTGGCGCGCGCAACATGCAAAACTTCGAACTCTTGAAGGCGGTGGGGCAGACGCGCGTTCCGATCCTCTTGAAGCGGGGACTTTCGGCGACGATTGAGGAACTGATCTTTGCCGCTGAGTATATTGCGGCGCGCGGTAATGAGCGCATCATCCTCTGCGAGCGCGGCATTCGCACATACGAAAAGGCGACGCGCAACACGCTCGACATTTCGGCGGTGCCGATTTTGAAGCAGGAAACGCACTTGCCGGTACTGGTTGACGTGTCGCACTCGACCGGTCGCAAGGACATCATGCTGCCTGTCGCCAAAGCCGCTCTTGCGGTGGGTGCAGACGGCATCATCGTTGAGGTACACCCCGTACCCAGCGTTGCCTTGTCGGACGCCAAGCAGCAGATGACGTTTGACGAATTTGATTACTTCTTGTCCGAACTGCGCAAAGGGGGATTCCTTCCGAACATTGCCGAGGTGCAAGAGGTGTAATCCCAATTGACGTGAATGAGGGCGTTCTCGAATCGATTTCGATTCGAGGGCGCCCTTTGTTTTGTAAAGGTTATGTTAAAAAAATGCGAAAATGAAAAGGTCTTTACAATGTCTTAACATACAACCCCTATACTTTAGGTGTTGGTCAATACGAATGCAAGGAGGACGCAAGGTGACAAGCGACATGGTAGCGGTTGATCAGGATTTAGTGGAATTGACGCCTGCGGAGCTAAAAGAGCTGGAAGCCGTTTTGACGGGTGGTAGAATCGACGTGGTGACTGCGGAAGCGACAAAATCGTCTGTGATTCAAGTCAAAGGATTGTCGGCGTATTTTGGTCATAAGCAAGTCTTGAACAACCTGAACCTCGACATTAAGGAGCGTGAGATTACTGCGCTAATTGGCCCGTCCGGGTGCGGCAAAACCACGTTTTTGCGGACGCTCAACCGCATGAGCCACTCGGTGCCGGGATTTCGCCACGAAGGCGAGGTCAGTGTCATGGGGCAGGATATTGCCAGTGTGAAGGACGTCGAGTCGTTCCGTCGCAAAGTCGGCATGCTGTTCCAGCGTCCCAATCCGTTCCCCATGTCCATTCTCGATAACCTGACCCTCGCGTTGCGCTTGTTTGGCGTCAGCAAAAAAGAACGGCTCGAAATCGCCAAGGCCAAGCTGGATGAGGTGGGGCTTTACGAAGACCTGAAAGACCGGTTGCATCACTCGCCGTTTGCGCTATCGGGCGGTCAGCAACAGCGCTTGTGCTTAGCGCGTGCCCTTGCCGTCGAGCCGCGTATTCTGCTGCTTGACGAACCGGCGTCAGCGCTTGATCCCAAATCAACACGGATGCTGGAAGACTTGTTTATGAGACTGGCGGAACACATGACGATCGTGATTGTCACGCACAACCTGGCGCAAGCTAGGCGGATTGCTAAACGGACTGCATTTATGGAAGCGGGCGAGATCGTCGAATTTGAATCAACGCATGCGCTGTTTACGAAACCGAACGACCCGCGCACCCGAGTGTACGTCGAGGAACAGATCGGTTAACTTTTTGTATGACTTTCAGTTCTTTAACGATCCTTTACAATTTGAATACAAGGCCTTTACGTGCGTGTTGTAAAGTAAACCATGTAAAGAGTGCAACAATTAAGTTGCCATTCTAAAACATGGAGGGTTAATTTCGCATATGAATACATTCCAAAAAGCATCCATCATGACAATATCCGCCGTCATCGGCGCAAGCGCGCTGAGTGCCGCAGTGACGATGGTGCCGGCGCTGGCAAAGACGAAAGCCATCCATCATGACGCCGCGACGATCCAGTTGCAAGAGACAGGATCCACCCTGTTGTATCCACTGTTCCAATTGTGGGTGCCAGCGTACAGCAAAGTGGCTCCGGGTGTACAGATTACGCCAGCCGGTACGGGCAGCGGCACGGGTATTCAACAGGCGACGGACGGTACGGTACAAATCGGCGCCTCTGATGCGTACATGAACAATCAACTGATTGCGCAAAATCCCGGTATGTTGAACATTCCGCTCGCCATTTCCGCACAACAAATCATGTATAACATTCCCGGGCTTTCAAACAAGACCGTGCATCTGCACCTTACCGGCAACGTTCTGGCGGAAATCTACACGGGCAAAGTCCGTTATTGGAACGACCCGCAAATTGCGCGTCTGAACAAAGGAATTCGGCTTCCGCACGCGGCGATTGTTCCCATTCACCGCCTCGACGGCAGCGGCGACACGTTCCTGTTCACTACCCTATTGACGGACACGAACAAGAATTGGGCCAACACCGTTTCCTACAACACTAGCGTGTCGTGGCCAAATGTCCCGGGCGCACTGGGCGCGAACGGCAATAACGGTGTCGTGCAAACGGCAGAAGCGACGAAGTACAGCGTTGCGTATGTAGGGATCAGTTGGCTTGACAACGGGTTGAAGGGCGGACTCGGTGAGGCGGCTGTGCAAAACCGCGCTGGGCGCTTCCTGCTCCCCAATAACGCGACGATCAGCGCCGCCGCGAGTGCGCAGGTTCGCAAAACGCCGAAGAACGAAAGAATGTCGTTGATTTACGGACCTGGCGCCAATTCCTATCCGATCATCAATTACGAGTATGCGATCATCAATAAGAAGCAGTCGAGTTCGGCTGTTGCGACTGCCGTGAAAGACCTGCTGCTTTGGGCGATCAGTCCGAATGGCGGTAATAAGGCGAATTTTATGACCAAGGTTCACTTCCTGCCACTGCCAAAATCAATCGCACCACTGAGTCGTGCGCAAATTAACGAAATTACTGGATAATTTACGAATAAGGGGCTTCGAAATTGGGGATTGCACGATTGCGTTCGAAAATATTCCAAGTGGCTGCCGGCATTGCTGCCGTCAGCCCGCTTTTTGTGTTGTTGTTTGTCGCGGTCGTCTTGTTGAAGGATGCCTTGCCCGCCTTTCGGTATCAGGGGTTTTCGTTTTATACCGGACTGACATGGAATATGGGGAACGCATATGCCAACAATGTAGTCGTTCATAATGGCGTGCAAGCGGCGCCGGGTGCCACGTTTGGCATTTTGCCTTTTATCGTGGGCACGCTCGCGTCCTCGCTGATCGCCATCGTCATCGGTGTACCCATTTCTCTGTTGTCGGCGTTTGCGCTGGTGTATAAAGTGCCCCCTCGCCTGGCCAAGTGGATTTCGCCGATGGTGGAACTCCTCGCCGGTATCCCGAGTGTGGTGTATGGGTTATGGGGGGTGATCGTGCTGGCGCCGGTGATTGCCAATCAGGTCGGTCCGTGGCTGGCCAAACTGGGCAGTGTGATTCCTTTTTTGGGTGGGTCTATCGGCTCGGGGTTCGGACTTTTGACGAGCGGCATCGTGTTAGCTGTGATGATCATTCCGATCATTACGGCCACGAGTCGGGATCTGCTTGCGCAGGTGCCGAAACTGCCGATCGAGGGTGCGCGGGCGCTTGGCATGACGTCTTACGAGAGTATGCGTCATGTGGCGTTGCCGCTTGCCAAAAGGGGAATCATCGGCGCGATCATTCTTGGCTGGAGCCGGGCGCTGGGCGAAACGATGGCGGTGCTGATGGTGAGCGGCAACGCTTCTAATTACCTGCCAACGAATCTATACAGCCCCATCTCGACGATGGCCTCGACGATTGCCGCCTTGCTTGACAGCGCGATGAATGACGCCACATCCTTGTCCATTCATGCGCTCGCGCTGATTGCGGTGACGCTCTTAGTCATCACGATGCTGACCAATTTGCTCGCCCGACTGCTCGTTCAAGTGGGTCGGCGAGATATCGGAACGGAGGGCTAACCGCATGGATCAGCGTGTGCATCCAATGGCTCCATACGACACGACGCCGCAGGTCGACTTCCATTCGCAACGGCGCAGAATCCAATCCATTGCGCTTTGGGGCGTGGCTTTGCTGACGCTAACGCTTGTGGTACTCATCGTCCTTGACATCTTGTTGTCGGTGATTGTAAAAGGTGTGCCGGGGTTGAACCTGGCGATTTTTGCGACACCGACCTCTGGAATTGCAGGAGGACTGCAAAACGCGATTCTGGGGACGCTCGTGCTGATTGCGCTCAGCATGGTGTTCTCGATGCCGCTCGGGATACTTGGCGGGATTTTTGTCGCTTGTTTTGCACCTGCCCGTCTGGCGTCCGCTGTTCGCTTTATTTCCGAAGTGTTGGCGGGGATTCCGTCGATTGTGATTGGCTACTTTGGGTATGCGGTGATGGTGCTGCAGTGGGGGATGGGCTTTTCTGCGCTGGCGGGTGCCATCAGTCTGGCCATGATCACGCTGCCGTACATTGTGCGAACCACTGATGCCAGCTTCACGCAAGTTCCTGGAGCCTACTGGGAAGGGGCGATTGCGCTTGGCATGACGCCGCTCATGGCGGTGCGCACGGTGGTGACGAAACTGGCCGCGCCAGGCGTAATGACGGGTGTGTTGCTTGCCATTTCGATCGCGTTGGGGGAGACCGCGCCGTTAATTTACACCGCCGGGTGGTCCAACTTTGACCCTAGCCTGCACTTGGTCAAAAACCCGATTGCCTACTTGACCTATGTGGTCTGGACGTACTTGAACGAGCCGTTCCATTCGGCTCATCAATTGGCGTACACCGCCGCGCTGTTGCTGGTGGTGATCGTGATGATTTTGCATATTCTGGTACGCCTGCTGCAACGAGGCGGTGTCAAGCACTCTTAGTGTAAAAAGACATTGCCAAGCAATCCGAGTCCGTAGGTGATCGCGCCTTCGATGACGCCGACAAGCGTCATTTCTAGCCCGCTTTGCCACCATGGGCGCACCGTCACCAGGCTTTTTCCGGCGCCGACAAGGAAGTGGGCGATGATACTGACGGCAGCCGCTGTGACGATCGCGGGGATGCCGGACAGGAAGAAAAACGGGAGTACCGGAATGATCGCGCCGATCGCGGTTGACACGCTTCCAGAGAGCGCAGATCGCCAGGGGTTGGGCAACTGTTCCTCGCTCAGCCCCAGTTCTTCTTGCGCCATGGTTCGCAGATACAGTTCCTTGTCGCTGGTGATCCGTTCGGCAACCAGCTCCGCTTCTTCCTCCGTAAAGCCTTTCAATTGATACAAAAGTTCCAGTTCCTCGCGTTCGTGTGCTGGGTCGCTTTCGATTTCTTCCCGTTCGTGGTGCATCTCGGCCTCGACCATTTCGCGGTTGGACTTGGCGGCGAGGTATGCGCCTGCCCCCATCGAAAGGGCGCTGGCGATCATGCCGGCCAGTCCCGACACGAGAACGACGCGGCTCGTCGACGTGAACCCCGCCACGCCCGAGATGATGCCAAATACCGCGCCAAGGCCGTCGTTCACGCCGTAGATCGCGTCGCCGATCCAACCCGCGCCGCTGCGTTTGTGCCAGCGTTCGCGACTGAGAAAAATCTGTAAAGAATTTTGCGGATCGCTCGTATTCACCAGCGCTCGCACCGAGTGGGCGTGTTTTTTTTCGTCTTCTTGGATCTCGCTTAACAGGGCGTTGACGCTGTCGTCGCCGTGCCGCTTCTGCGCCTCGTAGGTTTCGATATTCCGGTGTTCCTCAAGTTCCATCCGCTCTAGGTTGGTCGTCAGGCTGCTGGAACGAAGCTGCCACTTCTTCCACAGCGACGGCTTGGTGGCGGGCAGTTCGGCAACGCCCAGCTCTCGAAGCTTGTCCGCCCACTTTTTTGCGTGTATTTCTTCTGTGTGCGCGAGTTTGGTTAAAATGTCTTTGCGCTTGGGATCCTGTTCTTTTTCAGCTAAACTGTGGTAGGTCGCGGCTGCCTCCACCTCGCGCAGGTAGTTGGCCTTGACTTCCTCAATCACGTCGCGCCTCGTCACTGGATCATTGGATTGCTTCTGTGTCATGTTATGCTCCTTTGTCTGTTTCGTTCATAAAAATCGGCAATTACACGGCAGTCCTTTATAATGTACTATATGGAGTGGGAGTTTGCTTCATCATTCAGGAGGAGGGTACGATGAATCATGGCACTTTTTAAACGACTGCGCGATCTCACCATGGCTACTGTGAATGATTTGCTCGACAAGGCGGAAGACCCGGTGAAGATGGTGAATCAGTTTATCCGCGACATGGAAGACGACATCGGTGAGGCGGAGGTGGCGGTGGCCAAGCAGATCGCCATCGAGAAGCGGTTTCTTGAGCAGCGCGACGAAGCGGCGGCGCTTGTGCAAAAGCGCGCGGAACAGGCGGAGCGGGCGCTCGAACTCGGCAATGAAGAACTCGCGAAGAAGGCGCTTCAGGACAAGATCGACCAGCAGACCCGTTACGAAACCTACGCCTCCGAGTACACCAAGGCGAAGACGATGGCGGATGAGCTGCGGCAGCGCCTCGGTGAGATGAAAGACGAATTGTTAAAGATGAAGAGCAAGCGCGAGATGCTGGTCGCGCGCGCCGATGCGGCGAAAGCGCAAAAGCAGATCAATCACACCATGAGTTCGTTTGGTTCGGGCAGCGCCGCTGCGGGATTCGCTCGGATGGAAGAGAAGGTGAACCAACTGGAGGCGGAGGCAGAAGCCTCCAGCGAGCTTCGCGGCAGCGGCAAGTCGCTGGACGACGAGTTAAAGGGTTTGGAGAGCGAGTCGCAACTGGATCAGGAAATGGCCGCTTTGAAGGCGAAAATGGCGGCAAAAAAGACCGATTCTTGATGCGACTTTGGCGCACGGAGGGGTCGGCAGCGTTCGACCCCTTTGTTTCAAACTCCACATCTTATGATCGCGGCGGAGGGTGATGAACATGGTATCGATCATTTGGATTGTAGTCGCGTTGGTACTGGGGGCTACTGAGCTTTTTACCTTAACCTTCATCCTGTTGTGGATCGCGGTGGCGGCGTTGCTGACGGGTGTGGTTGGTTTTTTTGTGCCTTCCATTGCGTGGCAGGTGGGAGTCTTTGCGTTGTTATCGATCGCGTTGCTCACCGCCACGTGGCGCTTAAGCGCACGTATACGCAACCGCCCGATGCGTTTCAAGTCGCGGGTCGATGAAACGATCGGAGAGCGAGCAGAGGTGGTCGAGGGCTGGTCTTCAGGCGGCGGTGGACTCGTTAAAATTCACGGAGAGGTGTGGAGCGCTCGCGGGCAAAATGTGGAGGATCCGTTTTTGCAAGGCGAGTGGGCGCAAGTCGTGGCAGTCGATGCGACGCAATTGATGGTCGTAAAACTACCAAAAGAAGGAGGAATGTCGTAATGGGTGTCGCGATTCTGTTGATCATCATCATTATCCTCGTTATTCTCATTGTGGTGCGTGGCGTGCGCATTATTCCGCAACAAACGGTCGCGATTGTCGAGCGTCTTGGCAAGTTTCACAAGGTGCTGAATCCGGGGTTGAATCTGGTCATTCCGTTTATCGACCGTGTCGTTCGTCGACTCGATTTGCGAACGCAGCAGGTGCTGATCCCCAAACAAGAGGTGATCACCAAAGACAATGTCAAGATTCTCATCGAAACCGTGTTCTTTTATACGGTCATCGACCCCAAGCGGGCGACATATAACATCCAGAACTTTGTGAACGGCATCCAGAACATCACGTCCTCGAACATTCGTCAGGTCGTGGGTCATATGGAACTGGACGAAACCCTGTCTGGGCGGGATCGCATTAGTCTGGAACTGCGCAAATCGCTTGATGAAGTGACGGAAACCTGGGGCGTGCGCATTGACCGTGTCGAAATCATCGATATTAAACCTCCTCAGGAAATCCAAAATTCCATGGAAAAGCAAATGAAGGCAGAGCGGGAAAAACGTGCCAACATCTTGCAGGCGGAGGGTGAGCGGCAGTCGGCGATTCTGCGCGCGGAAGGCGAGAAGCAGGCGGTGATCCTGCGTGCGGAGGCGGAAAAAGAGGCGAACATCCGACGTGCGGAGGGCGTGCAGCAAGCGCTGATCTTGGAGGCGAACGGGAACGGTGAAAGCATCAAGATTGTCGCGAATGCGGAACGCAACCGGATCGAACTGATCTCGACAGCAGGGCTAACAGAGCCGATGCTCGCGTTTCAGTCGTTTGAAGCGTTAAAATCAATGGCGCAAGGCAGCGCCAACACCATTTTTGTCCCCACCGATGCGGTCGGCGTCATGGCGTCGCTCGGCTCCATCAGCAGTGTGTTTAAGGCGGCGACAAAGCCGCCAAGTAGCGGTGCGCGAGAGTAAGCGGGGGGTTGACAGGTGACGTGGGAAGAACTTCGAGCTAAACTCGCGTTTGTTCCTGAACGACCCGGGTGTTATCTCATGAAGGACGAGCGTCAAACCGTGATCTACGTCGGCAAGGCAAAGGTACTCAAAAACCGCGTGCGTTCGTATTTTTCCGGTTCGCACGACTCGAAAACGGCGCGCATGGTGGCGAACATCGCGGATTTTGAGTACATCGTGACCGATACGGTGGCGGAGGCGCTGGTGCTTGAATGCAACTTGATCAAGCACTACTCGCCCCACTTTAACATCATGCTGCGCGACGACAAGACGTATCCGTACATCAAGATCACGGGCGACGAACACCCGCGCCTGGAGATTGTGCGCAAGGTGCAAAAGGACAAGGGGACGTACTTCGGTCCTTACCCTAGCGCCGGCGCGGCAGCGGAAACGAAGCGTCTGCTGGAGCGGCTGTACCCGCTGCGCAAGTGTCGTACGCTCAAAAACAAGGTCTGTCTGTACTACCATATCGGGCAGTGTTTGGCGCCGTGCGAGTTTGCCGTGGAACCGGACAAGTACCAGGAGATCAAAAAAGCGATTGGCCAGTTCATGAATGGCGGCTATAAGGAGGTCGTCCGCGACCTCAAAGAGCAAATGGGGCGCGTGGCGGCGGATATGAACTTCGAGCGAGCCGCCGAACTGCGCGATCTGGTCGCGCAAATCGAGCAGGTGATGGAGACCCAGAAGGTGACGCTGCAAGACCTTGTCAACCGCGACGTGTTCGGTTTTTACGCGGATCGCGGATACTTCAGCGCACAGGTGTTCATCATGCGCCAGGGCAAGATGGTCGAGCGCTCGGCGGCGGTGTTCCGCCATTACCAGAGCCTTGCAGAAGATGGCGCGTCGTACATCGCGCAGTATTATTATGATAATCCTGACATTCCTAAGGAGGTATGGTTGCAGGAGGATGTCGACACGGACGGCCTGAAGGAGTTTTTGGGGGCGCAGATTGCCATTCCGAAACGGGGCAAGAAAAAAGACCTTGTGCAGCTTGCGATCCGCAACGCCACGGTGGCGCTGGAAGAAAGGTTCCGCACCATGGAAAAGGACGAGTCGCGTACCGTGAACGCCATGCAGGAACTGGGGAATGTACTTGGCCTTGCGTCGCTGCGCCGGATCGAGGCGTTCGATAATTCTAACATCCAGGGCGTCGATCCTGTCGCCGCGATGGTCGTCTTTGTGGGCGGTGTCCCAGATCGCAAGTCGTATCGCAAGTTTCGCATCAAAACCGTCGAAGGACCGGACGATTACGCCTCCATGCAGGAGGTGATCCGGCGGCGATATAAGCGGTTGCTGCGGGAACAGGGGGACATGCCAGACCTGATCCTGGTTGATGGCGGCAAAGGGCAGATCTCGTCGGCACTGGACGTGCTGCAAAACGAACTGTCGCTGGAGATTCCGGTTTGCGGTCTCGCCAAAGACGACCGCCACCGCACCAGTCAGCTGTTTTTCGGAGATGAGCCGCACCCGGTGCCGCTAGACCCTGGGTCGCCCGCATTTCACCTGCTGACACGCATTCAGGACGAGGTACACCGGTTTGCTGTAACGTTTCACCGCGACACGCGCAAAAGAAGTGCGCTGCACAGTGTACTCGATGATATTCCGGGTGTCGGCGAGGCGCGACGCAAGCTGTTGCTCAAGCACTTTGGCAGCGTGAAAGAAATGCGCAGCGCGACGATTGAGGATTTTCGCCAGGCGGGCATCGGTGACAAGATGGCACGGGTGATCCTTGCTCATTTGCAGGCGGAGTGAGAGGTAATCTTTTGATGTTTGAGGAGGCTGGCGACGTGTTCCGTTCACAACTCGATAAGACTTCTCGACCCGGCGCTGGCGCCAGCGGGTGGGTTTTGCCGCAGTTTGAGACAGAGTTTGGCGCAACGATCAGGGATGTGGAGATGGCGTATGAAACGCACGGCGTGTTAAGCCTGTCCGGGGATAACGTCGTGTGGTTGTGCCATGCGTTGACAGGTGACGCGCATGTGGCGGACGGTGATGGTCGGCCTGGCTGGTGGGGGGCGCTGATCGGTTCCGGCAAGGCGATTGACACGGATCGGTTTTTCGTTGTCAGTGCGAATGTGTTGGGTGGTTGCAGCGGCACTACCGGTCCCGCCAGCGCTGCGCCCGGCGGCGAGTGGGCGTATGGTTCGACGTTTCCCGAGGTGACGATTCGTGACATGGTGGCGGCACAGAAGGTACTGGCCGACCATCTAGGGGTAAGGCGCATCTTGGCGGTGATGGGCGGCTCCATGGGCGGTATGCAGGCGCTGGAATGGGCGGTCATGTACCCGGAGCTAGTGGGCAAGGCGGTGGTGATTGCGGCCGATCCGCAGTTTTCCGCGATGGGCATCGCGTACAACGACGTGATGCGGCAGGCGATTTTGACCGATTCCCATTATCACGGCGGCGATTATTTGCGTTATGGCGAGTTTCCTGAACAGGGCTTGCGCGTTGCCAGAATGCTCGGCATGATTTCGTATCGCACGGCGACGTTGTTTCAGGAACGCTTTGGCAGGGAAGTGTTGGACGGAGAGTTTCAGATCAATCGTTATCTTCGTTATCAGGGCGATAAGCTGGTCAGGCGGTTTGATGCGCAATCGTACCTAGCACTGCTGCGCGCGATGGATACGCACGACATCGGTCGCGACCGCGACGGTTTGGCGTCAGCGTTTGCGCGCATCCGCGCGGAACTGGTGTGGGTGGGGATTGATGACGACTTGTTGTACTCGCCTGCGACCCTTCGCCAAGCAGTGGAGTTCGCGACCTCGTGCGGCGTGAATGCACGCTACGAACACATCGCGAGTGTCTTTGGACACGACGCATTTTTGATTGAATTTGAACAATTGCGTCACATATTGCAAGTGATTTTGCAAATGCCTTGACATGCTGAATTGACAATCGGTACAATTTACACTGTGATTGATCTTTTTTGCACAAAATGAGCAAGCATTAAGGAGGGAGTCGGACTATTTTTGCATCCGTTTATAGTTGATCGCTATCGTTGTGCGATTCACGTATACGGTTACAGAATTGCAAAATAATCGCGGTATAAACGGGCCGCAAGATAGCATTCTGTAATTGTGCCGGCGCAGGTTATGAACCTGCCGCCTTTTTCAATGAAAGGAGCTGTGGTGTATGTATTTGCAAAGGGCAATGACCCGAAGTATTAAGACGGATTACATTGTCGAACTGGTTCAGATGGTAAGCGGTCTGCTGCTTGTATTATTTTTGTGGACTCATATGGTGTTTGTGGCTTCCATCATCATTGGCGCAAGTTCGTTTGGAGCTTTGGCGGCCTTTATGGACAAATATGAGCTGTTGCCGATCGCGGTTGTCGCGGTCATCTTTATGTTCGCTGCTCACATCGGCGCGATTGCGCGCCACTTGCCCGCACGCTGGGCGGAGCAGAAGGTGGCGTGGCGTCACGCTAAGATGATCCGTCACTATGACACGTGGTCATGGCTGTTTCAGATTGTAACGGGTCTGGCAATTTTGCTGATGGCGCTCATTCACATTGCGGTGGTGTCCTACGGCGGGATCAGCGTGGTGTTTAGCAAAGGGCGCATCGACAATCCGGCTTTTCTTGTTTTTTACTTGATCTTGCTCCTGTTTTCTGAGTACCACGCAAGCGTCGGGTTGTACCGCATTTTTGTCAAATGGGGTTTTGTGAGTCGGCGTCGTCTTGAGTTTGTGCTTGGTGTGGTCAGCGTGTTGCTGGTTGTGATCGGTTGCGTCTCCTTAGGCATGTTTTTGGCGCTTAAGCTTGTAGGAGGTGTAGCATAATGTACCAGTCTTTCTCTTCGGATGTTCTCGTTGTCGGTGCCGGTCTCGCTGGTGAGCGGGCGGCGGTGTCGGCGGCGCAAGCCGGGCAAAACGTGATCATTCTCAGCTTGATTCCACCTCGCAGGTCGCACAGCTCCGCCGCTCAGGGCGGGATGCAGGCGTCGCTGGGGAATTCGGCGATGGGCAAAGGGGATAGTCCTGACGTTCATATGTACGACACGGTCAAAGGCTCCGACTGGGGCTGCGAGCAGGATGTCGCTCGGATGTTCGTCAACACTGCGCCGATCGCGGTGCGTGAGATGTCGGCTTGGGGGGTTCCCTGGTCGCGGGTCAGAAATGAAAAGCGCATGTACGAAGGCACGGAGATTGTGGAAGACCCAGAAAAGGTGGGCCTGATTACCGCCCGGAACTTTGGCGGAACGGCCAAGTGGCGTACGTGCTATACGTCTGACGGTGCAGGCCACACCCTGTTGTACGCGATGGACAGTGTCGTTATCAAACTGGGGATTACCGTTCATGACCGCATGGAAGCGATTGAACTAATCCACGATGGCACAAGGTGTTATGGCGTTGTCGCGAGAAGCCTGCGCGACGGTTCGATTTATGTCTACACGGCGAAAACCACCGTCATCGCGACGGGTGGATTTGGGCGTTTGTATGCGGCCTCCACGAACGCGGTGATCAACGACGGCGCGGGCATTGCCATGGCGTTTAACTCTGGCGTGGTGCCGCTTGGCAACATGGAAGCGATTCAGTTTCATCCGACCGGCATGGTGCCGTCTTGGATCCTGATTACGGAGGGTGCGCGCGGTGAAGGCGGTCACCTGCTCGATAAAGACGGCTATCGCTTCATGCCTGATTACGAGCCGAAGTACATGGAACTGGCCTCCCGCGACGTGGTGTCGCGTCGCATTATGCAACACATTCGCGCTGGTCACGGTGTGGACAGCCCATACGGGCCGCACGTGTGGCTCGACATTCGTCACCTCGGCGAACACCGGATCAACACGTATCTGCGCGAGATTTCCACGATTGCTAGAACGTTTGCGGGCATCGACCCTGTGAAAGAACCGATTCCTGTTCGGCCAACGCAGCACTATACGATGGGCGGCATTCGCACGAACAAGGACGGCAAGGTGTACGGTCTTGACAATCTGTTCGCCCTTGGTGAAGCGGCCTGTTGGGATCTGCACGGGTTCAACCGCCTTGGCGGCAATTCGCTTGCGGAAACAGTGGTTGCAGGTCGCATCGTCGGCGAAAAGATTGCCGAATTCACCAAGCATGCAACGCTGGAAGTCAATTCCGCTCTCATTGAAGAGCATGTCAGGAACGTCGAAGGACGCATCGACCAGATTCGCTCGCGTGGCAAAAACGGCGAGAACTGGGTCGAGATCCGCAAAGAGATGCAGATGACGTTGGAATTGAATGTCGGCATTTTCCGCACCGCCGAACACCTGCAAGAGGCGGTTGACAAGCTTGGCAACTTGTATGAGCGCTCACTCAATGTCGGACTGATGGGTGACGGCGGGCAAGGCGCCGATCCAGAACTGGTGAACGCGCTACGTCTCCCCGGCATGGTTAGGATGGCGATCACGATTGCGAAGGGTGCGCTGGAACGCAAGGAAAGCCGCGGCAGTCACTTCCGCGAAGATTATCCACAACGCGATGACCAAAACTGGCTCAAGCGGACGTTGGCGTATTGGCCGGAAGGCGCTAAGGAACCTGACCTTAAATACGAACCGGTTACCATCACGGAGATCCCGCCCGGTGATCGCGGGTATGGCGAATCGAACGTGAAGAAGTAAACGCCGTTTGCGATAAGCGCTTTCTGATCCCATTCTAAAACGGAGGAATAGGCATGAGTCCGAGACAATTGACGTTTCATATCTTTCGCTATGACCCGGATCGACCTGAAGTCAAACCACATACTCAAACTTTTAAGATTGAAGAAGAAATGGGGATGACTCTGTTCGTCGCACTGAATAAGATTCGCGATGAGATTGATCCCACGCTGAAGTTCGACTTCGTCTGCCGTGCCTCAATTTGCGGATCCTGCGGCATGCTGATCAATGGCAAGGCGAGCCTTGCCTGCAAGACGTTGACGAAAACTTTACCCAGCGACATCACGCTCTTTCCGCTGCCTGCATTCAAACTCCTTGGTGATCTCTCGGTCGATACCGGCACCTGGTTCCGTGACATGTCGATGCGCACCGAGTCTTGGATTCACACCGACGTGGAGTTTGACGAAACGGCTCAGGAAGAGAAAATGGACGACGACTTAGCATTGGAAATCTATGAAGCCGAGCGCTGCATCGAGTGCGGTTGCTGCGTCGGTGTGTGCGTGACCGCCAACATTCGCCAGAACTTCATCGGTGCGACCGGGATCAACCGAGTGTCGCGCTTTATGCTCGACCCGCGCGACAAGCGGGACGAGCAGGAGTACTTTGAAGTGGTCGGCAATGACGACGGTATTTTTGGCTGCGTCGGCCTAATGGCCTGCGAAGACACTTGCCCTGTGGGCGTTCCGCTGCGCGGACAACTCGCGTATGTGCGCCGCAAAATGACGGTTGCCGGTTGGCACCGGAAGTAACTCTTATATACTTCGTATAAGCCCTGAGAGGTGTGACAGCCTTTCAGGGCTTTTTCATTCGCCCAATTTGCGTCCGTGCTGGCACCACGCTCAGCCATCGCTCATACGATAGCGTAACTGTATCCCTTACCCTTGTGAACTTGGTTGAACAAGGAGGGATCGCAAGTGTCCTTGGGCAGTGAATACCGCGCAAAGTCATTCCTAACGGTTCGAGAGAGAGAGGTATTTGAACTCTTGGTGCAAGACAAGACCACCAGAGAAATCGCGGAAATGCTTTTCATCAGCGAAAAGACGGTGCGCAACCACATCTCTAAAGATGTTGCGAATGTGGGGAATTAGGTTTGTAGCAGTTCACTGCGCATTTGCCACGACACGAATAATTTGTCTGCCCAGTGCCGTGCGCGGCGATTTTAGCTTTGATGGTTGGGAGGCAACGTGTGCGGATCACTTCACCAAATAACGGAAAACTGGAAATACTAAACTGAAAAACTTAGGTGACAGGTATAAGATAAAGATGTAAAATTGCTTTCATATTGCTAAGGGTGTGAATTTTTAAATGTCTGAATTTGTTATTCAAACCAAAAATGGAAACATAGTATTTTTGGATGTTATCGCATTAAATGAAGATCAACAAATACATTTAAGTTCATCGTGTACACAATGTACTCTACAAGAATGGAGAGTCAGAGAAACAGGAATTAAAATTGCATTAACATTTAATCAAAGAAATTTAATCTTGCAATATAAGAATAATCTGCTTTGTTGTAAAAATGAAAAAGCCATTTTAGGCGAAGGATTGATTATATTTACAGTTCATTCGCAGGAAAGAATGGCAATTCGCATTGATAACAGAGATAAATCTAAACCACCCAAACCCGAAACTGTTCTGTTGGTAGTTAAATTAGTAAGTGAAAGTCAAGATGTTGACGAAGAAGCAGAATGGAAAGGTTATCACAATCTTGCTTATACTTTGATTCACCAAGTGATTCGAGTAACCTTTAAAGTAACTATTTCTTTTGAAACTATCGGAAACAGCCATATAAAGGTGATTACTGTTAGTAACGATCATATTGACGATCTTATGATATCATTAGGTGAATTGCCCAATGTTAAAAGTGAGTTGGCGCGTTTAAAAAAGGAGCTTTTAAACCGGAATATACCGGATTGAAATGAAATATAACTATTATTTGAAGTTTTCCGGCGGTATAATACCTTTGGAACCCACGTATACTCCAGGAGGTGATGAAATGGGTGTTATGATTTTTGCCCACAAACAGGGGGTTTCGCAAAATATGTTTTGCCGTTGCGGAAGTGAATTGACAAAAAAGTTGATTAATGTTGAATGGACTGACGATTTAGGAAAAACCTACAAAATCGAACAAGTTCCTTGTTTGTATTGCGATCATTGTGAAAGTGCTTACTATGAAGGTAATGTACAATTTAGTCTATCCGTTATTGCCGATGAATTGGAACAAATTTCTGAACAAAGTAAAGTCTTTTATCAAGATCGAATTTAACAAAAAAGGTGAAAACATGTCGTTGTATCAGCCAACCAAAGAACAAATTGAAAAATTAAAAAGTATTCGGCTCTAACCCATCGACGAGGATGGCGCATTAAGGATTTTACATATTATAAATTATCAAATGTGCCGTAAAGATCCTTGCCTCCACTTGGCAAGGATTCTTGCAACGGTGCAAACGATTTAACGCAACACGGAAAAGCCGTTCCGCATACGATCCAACAAGGGGCGTGGATGGCTTGATAAACATAGTGAAAGTGGGAGAAATTCAAACACCAGGCGGATCGATCATCGAATACTTTTGTCCAAAAAAATCCTCTACCTTAAATGAACTTATGGATCATGTTACCCGTATCGCTGCCAATGCTGTGATAGCAAAAATTTTAAAAGAAACTTCCGTCTTTTCGTCTTCGGTGTGATCATTTATGGCAAGGGGGGGGCGAATGAAGGCATCAATTTACATTCGTGTTTCAACTGACCACGCAGAGCAAAAATTCTCGCCAGAACACCAATTGGCGACTTGTCATGAATATGCCGAAGGACTAGGTTTTCAGTCAGATGAAACACTTGTCTACAATGATGCTGGAATTTCCGGTACTGAAATGGACTCACGACCAGAAGTTCAGCGATTACTTGCCGATGCAAGGGCGGGACGATTTGATGCCATCTTTTTTACTGCCATCAGCCGATTTGCACGTGACTTGTCCGATGCTTTAGCGATGCGCAAAAAATTAGAAAGCGTATACGGCATACGACTCATTAGCGTCGAAGAAGGATATGACAGTGCAATTGATGGACGAAACAGCGAAATGGTGTTTACCGTACACGCCATGATGGCGGCACACAAATCTCAGGAAATGTCCAAAGCCATTCGTCGGGGACTAAGGCAAAGCGCGAAAACAGGTCGGCATATAGGAAATCTTCCACCCTACGGTTACACAAAAACAGCGGACAAGCGTTTGGTTTTTGACCCCGAAACCGCCCCAATCATCCGTGAAATTTTTGCACTCTATCTGAGTGGCTTTGGTAGTCAGACAATCGCAAAAGAATTAAATAAGCGGCAAGTGCCAACGCATCATCAGCGCCAAAATAACGACCGAAGTGTGTGGCAAGCAAGCACTATTGTTGCTATATTACGCAATCGAGCGTATGTCGGTGATATTGTCGCGAGTATATGGAGAACTGACGTGGAT
>JAJZCL010000121.1 GCA_021846165.1 Bacillota bacterium
ACGCGCAGTTGCAACGGACGTTGCAAACGCCGATTTGCTTAGACGAAAGTTTGCAGTCTCTTGCCGATGTCCAAAATGCGGTGGAGATTGGCGCTTGTCGGATCGTCAACTTGAAGATCGGACGGGTCGGGGGACTCGCGGAGGCCATCGAGATCGAAGCCTATTGTCGATCACAGCATGTGCCGTTATGGTGTGGGGGAATGCTGGAGGCCGGTGTGGGGCGTTTGTTCAATCTGGCGCTTTCGTCTTTGGAGGGGTTTGCGTTGCCTGGCGATACGGGACCCAGTAGCCGTTATTTCGAGAACGATATCATCGATCCACCCGTTGAATTTGCTCGTCCGGGATTTCTGGCTTTACCGGATGGGATAGGCATTGGAGCCGAGCTAAAGCGGGAACAAATCGACCGACTCACAGAATTCAAAAATCGCTCGCAAATGTCGTGAGCTTTTCTCTCATAATTTTGTATGATATGCTATAATCAATCAACACGAATTTTGATGGAAATGTGGTGTATAGCGTGTCATTGGAAAAGAAAATCATTACGAAGGACGAATACCTTGAACGACGCAAGACGCAATCGAGGACTCAGATTCGACTTTCGATGGGGCTTGGTTCTATCAGTTTTGATCGCATGTTGGAGGAATTAGGAATCAATTTGAAGGAGGACAAAACTCAACGCATCGATCGCAAGAACATTTCTGTGCAATAACTTCGCGAGATTCGAATCGTGTGAACTAGTCAATAAAGCTGTATAAATGTGCTATACTACAATTAGTAACGACCATTTGGGAGAGAGGTGGGAGTGGATTTACGGATGTTTTGTGTAAGCGCTATCTCAATATTAGCGCTATCTTATAACGGATTGGAGTTGTAGATATGGAGAATGATTCGAAAATTAATATGATTGAGGAAGCCGGATTATTGGAACCCAGTCAGGAGTATCGGGAAAAGTCGTATGTTTCATCCGAAAATGAGTATCGAACCAAGTACGCCATGTCACTGCAAGACTCGAACGCATTCTGGAATTCGGTTGCAGATGAATTGGATTGGTTTAAAAGGGGCGACACCGTACTGGAGGGGGAAATTACTGATTTTAAGTATTTCCCTGGAAGCTTGATCAATGTTTCTTATAACTGCGTGGATCGTCATGCGAACGGGAAGAGAGCCAATAAGGTAGCCATTGCGTGGGAAGGAGAAAACGGTGACGCTAAGATCCTTACATATAAGCAGTTGCAACGCGAGGTGGCCAAGTTTGCCAACGTGCTGCTGAGTCTTGGTGTGCAAAAAGGCGATGTCGTCAGCGTGTATATGCAAAACCTCCCGGAAACGTTTGTGGTGTTACAGGCGGTTTTACGGATTGGGGCGATTTATAACACGGTGTTTGCTGGTTTTTCGCCCGAGGCGCTGCGTGAACGGGTCAACAATTCGGGCGCGAAGATGCTGGTTTGCGCCAATGCGAGCTTTCGCAGGGGCAAGGTGTTACCGCTTAAAGGGATCGTCGATGAGGCGCTGACGCAAGCTCCGACGGTGGAACATGTGGTGGTGTATCACAGAATCGATCACGAGACTCCTATGCAGGAAGGTAGAGACTTTGATTACGCTGAACTGATGTCAAAGGCTTCGGACGTATGTCCGCCAGTTCCGCTGGATGCGAACGATCCAGGACTGTTGATTTACACGAGCGGCACCAGCGGTAAGCCGAAGGGCATCGTGCATGCGGGCGGTGGCTTTTTGCTCGGCACCTACGCCTACAGCAAGTACCAGCTCGACCTGCGCGACGAAGATTTTTACTTTAATACAGCAGATATCGGCTGGCTGACCTCGCACATTTTTGTGTTGGTTGGCGGGCTTGCGTGTGGCGTCACTACGTTGCTGTATGAAGGTGCGTTGGATCATCCCCACCCCGGTCGCCTTTATGAAATGATTGACAAGTATCAAGTGAACAAGCTATTTTCCGCCCCTACTGCGTTCCGCATGCTGTTGAAGCACGGCGACGAGCTTGCCCAAAAGTATCAACTCAACACACTTGAATTGTTTGCTTCGGTCGGCGAGCCCCTGAATCCAGAGGCATGGGATTGGGTGCAGAGGTCGCTTGGCAAGGGGCGTGCCGTGATTAACAACACCTGGGGTCAGACGGAAACGGGCGGCACTCCGCTGGCGCTTTTGCCGGGTGCCATCTCGATGAAGCCGGGCAGTTGCGGCGTGCCATTCTTCGGGCATGAACTCGCGGTGGTGGATGCGGGCGGACAAGATGTTGAACCGATGACGCCGGGGTTCTTGGTGCTGAAGCGGCCTTTCCCGACGCTGGTTCGCGATGTTTGGAACGACCATGAGCGGTACTTGAGTACGTATTTTTCGCAGATTCCCGGTATGTACTTTACAGGGGACAGCGCGATCATCGATCGTGACGGCCATTTTTGGGTGTTAGGTCGGGTGGATGACGTCATTAACGTTTCTGGGCACCGGATTAGCACGATGGAGATGGAGAGCGCACTCATCAAGCACGACGCGGTGGTTGAGGCGGCTGTGATTGAACAACCCGATGAAATTAAAGGCACGGTGCCTATTGCGTTCGTTACTTTGGAGAAAAGTTATAAAGCGTCGGATGAAGTGGAGGAGATGCTTAAGCAGAAGATTGTCGATGAAATCGGCTCTTTTGCGCGGCCGCAACGAATTCACTTTGTCGACGTGATGCCAAAGACAAGATCTGGGAAGATTATCCGTAGGATGTTGCGGGAGATTGTTCAGACAGGCGGGGTCATGGGAGATCGCACGGGGCTTGAAGACAGTGAAGTGATCGATAAGCTGTTGGGTTCTATTCGTGGCGAATAAGACGAAAACGGCGGGAGGCACCGTGCGTGCCTTCCGCCGCCTTTTTGTGTTTATCGACGATCAAATGGGCAGGTTCGTGAGTCCATTTTTCATTTTCCATATAAAGTATTTTTCGAATGCAATTTTTCCTGCATGTACCCATGCGCCATACTTCAGTGTGTAGCTGCGCTGCGGCGGGAAAATGGGATCAACGACCATGTACACGCCGCTGTCGCCCATGTCGAGCATGCACAGGGCGTCCATATCGTACGGATCGAATTCGCTGTTGGGAAGCTGATGGATGTCCGCGATGATGTTGCGTACCGCCGCTTTTGCCATGTGTTCCGACATATAGCCGGTTTTCGGTACGCCTGTCGGGATGGGCGTCGGTTGCTTTGGTGACAGTGCAACAATCACACCGGCGGAAAAGATGTTGTGAAAGTCAGGGTGGCGCATTTCCTTGTTGACTGGCACGAAACCACGCGCGTTTCCGATTCCGGGCGATTGGAAAATTGCGTCGATGCCCTTAAAGGCGGGAATGATCATGCTGTAGCTTTGCGGCAGTTCTGTGCCGTCGTCAAGCACGACCTTATCTGGTTCGACTTTGGCGACCGCGTGACTAACGTAGGTCTTGATGCCGCGCATTTCGAAAAGTTGGTTGACCATTTTTTCAGAGTCGCCAACGCCGCCAAGGCCAAAGTGTCCAAGGAACGGTTCCGACGTAACCCAAGTGAGCGGTACCTTATCGCGCAGTCCGTGTTTGCGAAGGAATGTTTCGACGTTCAGTACAAATTCATAACCGGCCCCAAAGCAACTGCCACCCTGCGCAACGCCAATGACGATTGGTCCGGGATTTTTCAGGAACTCTTCGAACTTGACTTGCGCCATCAGCGCATGCGGCAAGTTGCAGATGGATTGCGAGTAACCGTTGTGTGGGCCGAGTCCTTCAATGGCTTCAAAATCCAAGGCGGGACCAGTGCCGATGACTAGATAATCGTAGGAAATCTGCTTGTCTTTGGTGTAAACCATGTTGTGTTCCGGATTGATTCTGGTGATTGCTTCATTAATAAATGTAATGCCCTGCTTTGCCAGCGTTGGAGCAAGGGGAAATGACACGTCTTTCGCTGTGCGCGAACCTAGCACGACCCAAGGCAGTGATGGAATGAATACAAAGTCTGGATTATTGGAAATCACCACAACTTCGTGTTCCTTTCCAAGACCCCTGCGCAAATCAAACGCTGCGGTCAGACCTGCGAACGAACCA
>JAJZCL010000122.1 GCA_021846165.1 Bacillota bacterium
GCACTCTATTTTTGGATGAACTCAATTCGATGCCCCTGGATCTTCAAGCCAAACTGTTGCGCGTCATCGAAGAGCAGCAGGTACGGCGCCTCGGCGACAACAAGTTGATCCCAGTGGATGTCAGGATCATGGCCGCGATGAACGTGGATCCGGAGGCGGCGGTGCAGGCGGGGGACTTGCGGGCCGACCTGTATTACCGGGTGCGCGTTGCCACCTTGCACTTACCGACGCTGGCCGAGCGGGGGAGTGATGTTTTCTTGCTGACAAGCCAATTTATTAGGGAATTCAACTTACGCTTCCACAAACGAGTGCAAGGACTTTCTAGCGATGTGGAGGGCGTGTTTCGGCGCGTGTCATGGAAAGGGAACGTGCGTGAACTGAAGCATACGATTGAGGCGAGTATGAATCTGGTGGACGAAGGGATGATTGAACTACGGCACTTGCCGTCGTATCTCCTCAAAGAAGCGGGGCAAGAGGAACCGTCAGGAACTCAGCGAAGTGCTGAAGAATGGAAGGGGAACGATGTTCATACCCTACAAGAAGCGTTATCAGAACTTGAAAGGCAGTGGATTATCCGTGCCTTGGAGACCACTCAAGGCAACTTGACGCAAGCCGCCAAGGCGCTCGGATTGCCAAGACAAACCCTGCAGTCCAAAATGAAAAAGCACCAACTGGCTTTGCAGTAGTATAAAAGCGTTCAGTGTGATCACTCACATGCCAATGGTTCTCTCTGAATGAGGGGCTATTTTTTTTGGCATGAATATTGCTTATATGAAGATAAGGCATTTCGCAACGAAAGAGGGGATAGGCATGGCCGATCCGTATGGACTGAGGCGAGTCATCGAACCGTCTGGAAGTATGCCGCAACCTGCATGGAAAATCGATAACACCATGGCGTGCGGGGAAGACGAAATTCTCATTGACGTGGACGTACTCAATATCGACGCTGCCAGCTTTGCACAGATCAAAACAGAAGTGGGAGCCGGTGAAGCCAGTGTGACAAAGAAAATGATGGAGATTGTGGCGACGCGAGGCAAGCACCACAACCCTGTGACGGGTTCCGGTGGCATGTTGATCGGACGCGTTGCCGAGATTGGCTCACGCTCGTCCAAGCGCGAAGAACTCAAAGTGGGGGATCGCATCGCCACGCTCGTGTCGCTTTCTTTGACACCTCTTCTAATTGAAACGGTGAAGCGTGTGGATCTCGCAACTGCGCAAGTGGAGATTGAGGGGCAGGCGATTTTGTTTGACAGCGGACTTTGTGTGAAAATGCCGGATGACCTGCCGGATCTTGTGACTTTGGCGGTCTGCGATGTGTGCGGTGCCCCCGCACAAACCGCGCGCCTTGTCAAACCAGGGCAAACGGTGGCAGTGCTTGGCGCAGGAGGAAAGGCGGGCACGCTGGTACTCGCGCAAGTGCGCCGAAATATCGGCACGAATGGGCGTTTGATTGCGATAGAATATGCCGAAAGTTCGGCGAAGGAAATTCGAGCCATGGGGTATGCGGATGCAGTGATCGTCGCTGACGCACGCAATCCGGTGACAACGCTGGCGCTTTATGAGCAACATGCGGGCTCGGCGCTGGCGGATGTAACCATCAACTGCGTGAGCGTCGCTGGCACGGAACTTGCGTCCATAATGATCACAAAGGATCGAGGACTCGTTTATTTTTTCAGCATGGCGACCAGTTTTACAACAGCGGCGCTGGGAGCGGAAGGGGTAGGCAAGGACGTGGACATGATGATTGGCAACGGGTATGCCCATGGTCACGCAGAGTTGGCGCTTGATCTGGTTCGCGGAGAGCCGGGACTATTGGCGCTTTTTCAAAATCATTAAGACGGACGAAAGTGTGAGGGAGGAAGTCAAGATGAGTATTTTGGAACAACAGATCGGCACAGGGTACGGGGCCAAACACCGTCACTATCGTGAAATTCCGCTATGGCAAAACGTTACTGACGAGCAGTGGAACGACTGGAAGTGGCAACTCACACATACTGTCCATTCGCTTGAGGATCTGGAGAAAGTGATCAACCTGACGGAAGAGGAGAGGGAAGGCATTCGTCGGGTCAAAGAGTCGATTCCGCTTCGCATTACGCCGTATTACGCGATGCAAATGGATCCTGACGACGACAAGTGTCCCATTCGCATGCAAGCGGTTCCCATCTCCAACGAAATGATGCATGCGCCCTGGGATATGGAAGACCCTCTGTCTGAAGACGAGGATTCGCCAGTTCCCGGACTCACGCACCGCTACCCAGACCGCGTGCTGTTTTTGATTACCAACCAGTGTTCCATGTACTGCCGGCACTGCACGCGTCGGCGTTTTTCGGGGCAAATTGGTCATGCGGTGCCAAAACCGCAACTGGATGCGGCGATCGATTACATCCGTCGCACGCCGCAGGTGCGCGATGTATTGCTCTCTGGTGGCGATGGCCTGCTCGTTAACGACCACATTCTGGAGTACATCCTCTCCAGCTTGCGTGCGATTCCACACGTGGAAATTATCCGCATTGGCACACGCGCACCCGTGGTATTTCCACAGCGAATCACCGATGACCTGGTGAACCTATTGAAGAAGTACCACCCCGTTTGGATCAATACTCATTTTAATCATCCGAACGAACTGACGCCGGAAGCCAAGGCGGCGTGTGAAAAACTGGTGGATGCTGGTGTACCGCTTGGCAACCAAACGGTGCTTTTGCGGGGTATCAATGACTGTGCGCACGTGATGAAAGACTTGCTTCACCAACTCGTCAGAACCCGCGTCAGGCCGTATTATATCTATCAATGCGACATGTCCCAAGGAATCGAACACTTTCGCACGACGGTTTCCAAAGGCATCGAGATCATGGAACAACTGCGTGGTCATACCTCTGGCTATGCGATACCGACTTACGTGGTGGATGCACCGGGGGGCGGCGGTAAGATTCCGGTGATGCCGCAATACTTGATTTCCCAGGGTCACGGTAAGGTGATTTTGCGCAACTTTGAAGGCGTGATCTCTGTGTACCACGAACCGACCTACGAAGAAGAAGGGTGTCCGCCGACGTGTCACCATGATCACTCGGAAGAAGCGATAGGGGTGGCGAGATTGCTTAATGACCAAGCGGTTAGTTTGGAGCCGAAAGGGCTGCACCGCGTGTCAGGACATCAGCGTAAGGAGTAAGGAGTAAGGAGTGAGGAGTAAGGGGGCACTAGGAGAGGGATGCACCGATCACCGCTATGGGAGCGAATAGACGCAGAAGGTGTCCGCGATGTGTCGATCGTCGGGATCAGTAAGCATGCGGGCAAAACCACCGTGCTTGGTCGGTTGATCGCGGACGCGGCGGACGAAAGACGACGGTTGGGCATCGCGAGTATTGGACTGGACGGGGAACGCGCGGACAGTCTGCTGGGCATTCCCAAACCCGCCATCTGTGTGCCGGGGGGGACGTTTTTTGCCACTGCGATGAAGGTTCACAGGCATGACCACGCAGCCACCCGCTGGATGGAACCGGCAGGCATTTCTTCACCACTTGGCGAGGTATGGATCGGGGAAACACGGGAAGACGGCCCGATCGAGCTCGCTGGCGTGCGCCAACTCGCTCACCTCCGCTCACTGCGTCTGCGCTTTCACGAACTTGGCGCAGATCATGTGCTGTTTGACGGTGCGCTTTCGCGAATGATTTCCGTTTCACCGCAGGCGGCTGACGGCGTAATGCTCGCGGCAGGAGCCGCAGTGGGCACTTTGGAGCAAGTGGTGCGCGAAACGTTCGACGCGGTACGCAAATTGACAATGCCGCTTGTGCCCGATGATGTGGGTGTCTGGCTGGCTTCCCAATGCAGTGCATCTGGAGTTGTAGAGGTGCCGCAAGAAGTGTTCACGGCGCGGGAAAATCGGGAGGCGCAAATCAAGGGGCGCATGCTTTTCGAGCCTGGGGCGATCACTGATTCAACCCTCTCGACCTGGATCGGGGTGGGTCAGCCGATCCAATTGGTGGTGCGCGATCCCACTTGTCTGTTTGTG
>JAJZCL010000123.1 GCA_021846165.1 Bacillota bacterium
AAAATCCACCTGCCTTTGTCAGAAGATGTGCTACTGGTGTCGGCAAGGTAATCGATGAGGAATTTATGCGCTCACTAGTCTTACACTATCACCGCTCAGATCACCTTTACCTGGACTGGGACTTGTGGCTGTGGCCATCAAGCCCCCAGTCGCATCCGGGGAGAGGTTATGTTTTTCTGCGTCAGGACGAATACGGCGTGACCTTTCAAATTCAAGTTGCGGCTGCCGTATCACAGGTTGGATTTGTGTACCGTCGCGGCGGTGACAACTGGACTCAGAAAGATTTAGCGCAGGATCGATTCATCCTCCTCTCTGGTCAGGTCACAGAAGTGTGGACGGCGGCAGGGCACCTTCAGGTTTTTCGTTCTTATGAACAAGCGCGCCAGTTCATATTCCCCGAAGTGATGAAGGCGTACCTGGACGCCCCCAATCGAATAACCATGACAATTTCGCCGACCGCCTCCCGCGATTTTTTGCACGAGTATTTTTGGGTAACTGATTTAATGAATTCCGACCATTGGAAGTGCAATCCCGTTACCTCATCTTCTGATGACCGCCCCATTGATTCGCTGCAACTCCTTTTGCCCGACTTTGTCGATGTTACACATCCTCACGTTGTGTCTGGCGCTGTGGCGAAAGACACTGCGATTGTTCCGCGCAACGTGTTGGATCAGCCTGCCTTTCGGTACTCTGCGAATGACCTGGGGTGCTTGTGCAATGCAACTGCTTCCCACTTCCGATTATGGGCACCAACTGCCAAGACCGTTACTTTACATATCGCCGATGAGAATCAAGCCTCCGTCAAAACGACGCCTATGTTGATCGATGCAAATGGAACATGGGCAGTGACTTTGGATGGGGATTGGCATGAATTTCACTATAGGTATCAGCTAGAGATTCATCAATCCATCACATTTGCTGTTGACCCTTACACCAAAGGTCTGTCCCCTGACCGGACGTGGGGAATCATCATCGATTCAGCGCGGGCGCAACCTCCAGATTGGGAGTCTGATCACGGCATCCTTATGCACCACGCTACTGACGCCATCATATACGAAACGCACCTCCGCGACTATTCGGCTCATCGTACCTCTGGCACGGCACACCCCGGTCGTTACCTACAGTTTCTTAAGCACGGATTGCGCACGACAGACGGATTGACTTGTGGAATTGACCATCTACAGGAGCTTGGCATCACCCATGTTCAATTCCTGCCCATCACCGAATTTGGTCGATATGAAGAAAGCACCCAGAATGAGTATAATTGGGGTTATGATCCGCGTTTTTATTTGGTTCCTGAGGGTAGATACGCCACCACCCGCAATGGGATCGCGAGGATCGTGGAAGCGAAGCTGATGGTGCAGGCTTTGCACCATCATGGCATTGGCGTGATTATGGATGTCGTATTTAACCATGCGTTTCATCCGACCGCTTCTACGTTTCACAAAATCGTTCCAGAGTACTATTTTCGGACTAGGGACGACGGCAGTTTTTCCAACGGTACAGGTGTCGGCAACGAACTTGCTAGCGAACGACCAATGGTGCGAAAATTCATTACGGATGCGTTGCTCTATTGGCTGACCGAATATCACGTCGACGGGTTCCGTTTAGACCTGATGGCGCTCATCGGTAAGTCGGCGATGATTGAGATCGCTGCCGCGCTACGTGCTGTGCGACCGGATGTGCTGCTGTACGGCGAACCGTGGGCAGCAGGAGATTCATCGATGGTCGGCGACACTCTTTTTGATAAAGGAGTTCAACGTGGCACCGGCATTGCGGTTTTTAACGATCACCTTCGCGACGCGCTGTTAGGACCGGTGTTTGACCGCAATACGCCAGGATACGTTGGCGGCAATTTCGGCACCATCGATGCGGTCAAGCGCGGGGTGGTCGGCAGCGTCGCTTACAACGGCCAAACGGGCGATTTCGCCTCAGAGCCAATCGAAACCATCAACTACGTTTCGTGCCATGACAACCTGACGCTGTGGGATCGCATACAGATCAACGACCCGTGGGAAACGGAACGCACCAGGATTGCCATGGATCGGTTAACGCAAGCTATTATTCTCGTTTCCCAAGGCATTCCTTTTTTACAGTCAGGAGAAGAATTTTTGCGCACCAAACACGGTAAGGAGAACACGTATTTGGCGGGAGATTTTGTGAATGCGATCGATTGGCATCGCAAATCAGAATACTTCCCTGTATTTTCGTATTATAAAGGATTGATTCAACTTCGCAGAGAACACCCGGCGTTCCGCATGCCCACCGCCCAGCAGGTAAACGATCATTTGGAGTTTTTGGCATTGCCGCCACCGCTTTTGGGGTGGATATTGAAGGATCACGCCAACGATGACGCGTGGAAGCACATCCTCGTCGCGATCAATCCAACGCACACCGTGGTTCATGTTGCTTTGCCGGACGGCATCTGGATCGTAGTGGCGGAAAATGACCGCGCTGGAACGTCGCCGCTCGGTTTTGTGGAAAAGTTGACGGAGGTTGCTCCCTTGTCTTGTACAATTTTATACCAATAATCACATTAGGAAAGGATGTTTTTATGGAAATTAACGTCGCATACTTTACGGCAGAATTCGGAATCGATGAGGCTCTTTCCATTTATTCAGGCGGGCTTGGGATTTTGGCGGGTGATTACTTAAAATCCGCGCACGATCTTGGACTCCCGATTGTAGGCATTAGCATTCTGTATAGAAAAGGATATTTTTCCCAACACATATTAGAACAAGGCGGACAGGTGGAACTGTATCCTGAGTTGAATTTGGATGAAGTTCCGCTCGCCCCGGCCATCGACCACAACGGTCACGAGATTGTAGTTGGCGTTCCAATCGCAAGGCGAACCGTGCTGCTTAAGGTATGGCACGTGAAAATCGGCAATGTGCCTATTTACTTACTCGACGCCAACGTAGAGGCAAACTCCCCTGAAGACCGCTCTCTGACCGATAACTTATACGGCGGCAACAACGCGACGCGCATTGCGCAGGAGATTATCCTTGGCATTGGCGGCGTGCGCGCCATACGCAAACTCGGTATCACCCCGAATGTCTGGCACTTAAATGAAGGTCACGCGGCGTTCTCTTCTTTTGAACGGATTCGCGAGTTTTCAGCAGAAGGGGTGCCATTCACGCATGCAGTTGATAAGGTTCGTCCCGCCACCATCTTCACAACGCACACGCCCGTTCCTGCCGGTCACGACCGCTTTGACGTCCCACTGATCGACGAATACCTGGGAGACTTTTATTGGCAAATGGGCGCCAGCCGCGATCAGGTTCTCGGACTTGGCGTTGTGGATGGTCAGTTTAATATGACGCGGTTAGCAGTTTCTACATCGTGGAAAATCAACGGCGTCAGCCAATTGCACACACAGGTCACCCGCGACCTACTAACGCGTTGGCTGCCAGAAGCCGGAGGACAATTTCCATTGACCGGTATCACCAATGGCGTCCACGCAGCCACATGGATTTCACCGGAATTAAAGTCGTTGTTCGATGCAACACTTGGCGAAAATTGGCTTAGCGATATCGATAAGGAACACCTATGGAAACACTTTGACAAGGTTTCCGACCAGGCATTATGGATGGCACACCAGTCGGCCAAACAGCGTTTGCTAAATGAGTATGAACTGAACCTCGATGAGAATACGCTGCTGATCGGATTTGCTAGGCGGTTTGCCACTTACAAACGCGCGAACCTGTTGTTTTTTGATTTGGATCGCATCCGTCGCATCGTGAACAACGCCGACCGACCTGTTGCATTTGTGTTTGCCGGCAAGGCGCACCCGGCTGACAAACCAGGTCAATTATTGCTCCAGGAAATCTTTGAAGCCGCCAAACTTGAATCTTTCCAAAACAAAGTCTTTTTCCTGCAAAATTACGACATGGCGATGGCAAAGAAATTGGTGCAAGGAGTGGACGTGTGGTTGAATACTCCCGTCAAGTTTATGGAGGCGAGCGGCACCAGCGGACAAAAGGCAGCTTTG